>JBIIEC010000036.1:0-22389 GCA_044238045.1 Pirellulaceae bacterium
CCTTCTGGAAACTGCCCAGCAGTTCAGGCAGCTCGTCGTTTGCCGCGCCGCTGGTGGCCACCGCCCAGGAACGAGCCAGCTGTTCGGCCGTCAGCGGTTTGCTGAGTCCGTGGGCGAAGTGTTCGGGCAGCGCATCGCGGCTGGGCGGGAGGGATGAAAGCTGGTAGGCGCGGGTGCGGAGCAGCGCGCGCGTCAGGCGACGGATGTCGTAGCCCGAGCGGCGGAAGTCGTCGCTGAGCCAGTCGAGCAGTTCGGGGTGGGAGGCGGGGTGAACCGAGTCCATGCGATCAACGGGATGCACGAGGCCTCGGCCCAGGTAGGTCGCCCACAGTCGATTCACCAGCGCGCGGGCCAGCAATGGATGTTCGAGCAGGATGCGATCGACGAACTGCTGCCGCCGCGAAAACTTGGGTACCGCCGGCTCGCTGCCCCGCGAAGGATCGAAGCGTTCGGGCGAGTCCTTCAGGTCGTCCGGCAGGCGGGCCTCATCCACCACCGGGCTCTCGAAGAACGTCAGTCGCGTCTCATGGCTGTCGCCGGCAAGGTCGGTAAACTTCTGGAATCCGCCGACGGATGATTCGAGCACGCGCGGGCCCGCGGCCGTGTCTTCGTTCTTGCCGCGATTGAAGAAGGCCACGAGTCCCCAGTAATGTCCCTGCTGGATTTCGCTCGCCAGCGGATGGTCGTGGCACTGCGCGCACTCGATGCGAATGCCAAAGAAGCTCGGGGCCACCGATTCGGCGATCGTCTGGTATTCATTGCGTCGTGCGTAAAGGAACCACGAGGCGCGGACATCGGTCTGGTCGGTGGACCGCGCGAGGACCATGTCGCGCGCCATCGCCTGCCAGCTGCGATTCGCCGCGAAGGCCTCGACCAGATACTGTCGCCAGGGTTCGTTGGGAGGCGCCGCCGCGCGGCGGCCTTCGGGACGACCGAGCAGCATCACATCGAACAGTTCCGCCAGATGCCGCGCATGCCCGGGGTCCGCGAGCAGCCGGTCGATCCAGCGGTCGCGCCGGGCGGGATCCGGATGGGCGAGGAACTCCTGCATCTCGGCAGGCGTCGGCACGCGGCCCAAGGCATCCAGCGAGAGGCGTCGCAAGAAGGTTCGGTCGTCGGCCGGCGGACTGGGGGTGATGCCGTGCGCATCCCATCCCCTCTGCAGGTGCAAGTCGATGACAAGCGAAGGGTCGAGTCCAGCGGGCAGGTCGAGTCGTGGAGTGGGCTCCGCGACGGCTGTCCGTGGGATGCCGAGCGTCGCCACCAGGAGAATCGCGGCGGAGACAAACGCCTGGAGGGCAAGCGGGTTGCCGCGACGTGGCGCGGCGAGCGGGGCTGCGAGTACGTGGGCCATGGCCGCTCCGCCGAAGGCTCGTCAGGTGGGAGGGTTGTCCGCGCGGGAAGCTGGCCGGAGGCCGCCGCCGCGCGGGTGAGGCGAGGCTCTTAGTGTGACCCATTCGACGAGCCGCGCCAAGCGAATGTCGCAGGAGCGGGTGGCGGGGCATTCACGTTCCGGAACGTCCTGTCTTGGAATGGACGGACGCAGAGAAGCCGCGCGGGGCGGTGGTTGGTCCTGCGGGCGTTGGTCCCGCAGCGGATCGCGGACAGCGGACCGGGCGTCAGAGATACATGCCCAGGTAACCGCCGCTCTCGTCGCAGGCCTTCTGGATCTGCTCGACGCGTTCCTTGGCCTTGCGAAGATCGCCCGCGGCGATAAACCGGTCGAACTCAACCGCCACCGAACGCCGCACCGTCTCCTCCAGCCAGGCGACGATCGGCTGGCTGAGCCAGTCGCAGGTTTCCCGCGACAGCGCGACATGCAGGTCGCAGGTCTTGCAGTGGATGTCGTCGATGTCGGTGAGCACCGTTCCCTCGAACGTGAACTCCACGCTGCCCATTTCCGGATGATTGAGGAAGTGGTAGGTGCAGCGAGCGTCGTGCAAGTAGTAGGAGTTCATCGTGCCGTGACGCTGGATGGCCGCCAGCAGTCGTTCGTAGAAAGCCCGGTAACGCGGCGACGCATCCTCGGGAACGTCATGCCGCGTGATGGCGCGGAGCGGCAGGCAACTGAACGTGATTTCCACCCAGCGATCCATCGTCGGCCTCTTTGCGGACTGCCAGCGGTTGTACGAGAGCGGCCATCGCCGACCGCTCTCGACAACTTTAGCTAATTCCAGCCGAGGGACAACCATCCCTGATTGGCCGAACTGAACTGGAGGACCATGTCGCCCAGGCTCTTCCAGCGATCGCTCACCTTCACGCCCTCGCGGTCGATCGTCGGCTTGAAGAAGGCCTCGAACTTGCGGCTGATGAACGTCTTGTTGCGCAGTTCCGTCAGGTTCAACTGCTCGCCATCCTTGCCCGGATACGTGACTTCGATATTGCCTTGGCGCACGAGGCGCACGCGGCCGTCGACCGTTTCCAGCTTGTAGGTCGCCCCGATCTGGGTGGGACGGCTGACCACTTGGTCACCTCGAGTGAACCGGCGGCCGCGGATGGCGATGGTGACCGTGTTGTCCTGGAACTGGACACTCACCGGCTGGTTCAGGTCGAAGCTGATCGACCAGTCTTCCTCGCCCTCCTTGAGTTCCAGTTCGGCGGGCACCTCACCAAGGAACTCCTTGGCCAGGTCGCGAGCTCGGTCGTCGGTGACGGTGAGGCCGCCGATGGCGTTTACGGCGGAATTGGTGACCATGGATTCGTGGACCTGCACCAGGATATGGTGGTCGGGAACGGAGGGCGGGGCGGACGGAGCGGCCAGTTGGCTGGTGCGGGACTGTCGAGCCGCGAAATGCAGCCGCTCGCCGGTCGACGAGAAGTGCATCCATTGCGGGTACAGGTTCCGACGCTCCAGCGGTTTGCGGACCTGCGTTGCGATGCGGGTATTCGTTTCGGCCAGCCGCTGCACGACGCGTTCGTCCAGGCTCTTGGTGATCCGCGCCTCGGCCTTGCGCGAGGAAGCCTGCTCGGCGAGCGGCTTCTGCTTGGCCGCCTGCTTCCAGGCAATCCGCTCGACGAACCGCTTGCCAAAGTTAATGTCAGGCCGGATCGAGTGGATGTTGGTTTTGGTGTCGCAGAGGGCGTGGGCCGGTTGGGTGTGCAGGCCGAAGTCTTCGATGAACACGCGCTTGTGCGCCTGGAACTGCGTCAGGCCACGGCTGAAGACGGTGACCGGGTGCTGGCGGCCCACCGTATCCGAATGCGTGTTGCCCGTCAGCTGGATCTCCACGATGGCGGACTGCGTGCTGGGGACGAGCCGTGCCGTGACCTGGCCCTGCGTGCGCGCGGTGCCGGTGACGCGGGTCTTCATTATCTGTTCGTCGATCGGCGTCACCTCCGACACGGGTTCCGAAAAGCCCTTGGAGACTGCGTGCCCATCGACGCTGATCAGCAGGTTCGGATAGGCGAACTGGCGTCGGAGGCTGGAAACGGCGTCGGAGGCCTGTTTCAGCTGATCGAGCCATTCCAGGCGGGTTGCCAGTTCGGCTTGGTGTTCCGATGGCTTCTGCTTCGCCAGCTCCGCCGCCTCCTGGGCCACACGCAGGTTTTCCGCGACGCGTTCCGGGAGTCGCGGGTCGTTCTGGTGCTGGAGCAGTCGCGAGTAGCCGACGAGGGCTTCACGCAGCTTCACGAAGGCAGGCAGTTCCAGTCCCGGCTCGCCCATCAGCATCCGCGTGACCGACCCGTTGATCGCCTCCGGGTCGGAAACGGCGGCGGAGTCGAACTGCGGGGCCAGCTTTTCCCAAAGCAGATACTTCTTCCAGGCCTCGGCGTTCGCGGCGGGGCCTCGGTGAAGGAACTGATCGAGCTGTCGAGCGGCTTCGGCCACGTGGGCTCGAGCGATCTGCAGCTGGTCGGAGGAGATGGGGCGCGCGGCGACGGCGGACTGGCTGGCAGCGGAACCCTCCTTGGCGGATTCGACAGCGGCTGCCTCTTGGCCGAGGCTCCCCTGCGTTCCACAGACGCTCCAAAGCAGACCGGCCAGCAGCACTTGGCCCCAGGATCCCAGACGTTTCATCCAATCGCTCCTTGCATGACATGACCGCTGGCCTCCAGGCCAGTCGCCTCGAAATCCAGCGCCTCGCCCCACGGGGGGACGGCGAGTCCTCAAATCGTGTCAAGCATCTTAGACCGCCCCGTCGGTTTCAGCAACCTAACCTGCGCACGTTATACAAGCCGGATGTTCGGTCCGCTTGACGCGAGCGAGCAGGATGCGGGCAGGGCACAGTGACCGGTTGGGGTAGGGAGGTCGTCCGGTCGGGGGCGGGCAACGGAACCCTAGACCGGCGTGGTTTTGATCGGGGGTCGCGCCGGCGGGGGGCCGGCTGCTTCTGCGGGAAGTCGGCGGGGGCGATCGTTGCGTCCGCTACAGGTGGGCGCGAAGTTGCCATTTTGCCACAAACGATGCTGCCTTCGGGCAACGTGCGCCCGAAGCGTCGTGTAGTTTTTTGCTGGCGTAATTGGGGGGAGACGGGCACCTTTCGCGGGTAGGCCGGATTGCCATGGTGGACGGGCGAGGAGATCGGTGGCTTCGTCGCGCGGCGTGGGGGATCGCCGCGTGTCTGCTGCTGGTTGCAGGCTGTTCTCACGCGCGGCTGCCGGCCATCGACCCGTCGGGCCAGAGCTTCCTGTTGCCGTCGCCTTATTACACGACGGTGAACTCGCACCATGGCCTCTTTCACCATGGTCAGCATCACGGCCAGAAGCAGCATCCGCTGCTGGACCACATGCGTGCGAAGCATGCGGCGAAGATGGCCGCTCATCAGTCGCACTGGGGCCACGGCCAGAAAGCGGCGGCCGCTCCACCGGCCTTCGTGAGTCCCACGAAGCCGCCGGACTGCCAGCTGCCCTCGCAACTGCCGAACACAACCGCCAGCACGTCCGCCACGTTGCCCCCCACGCCGGCAGCCGACCCGACGGCGCCGCGCATTCTCGTGCCGGGACCTTGCCAGGATCCGTACCGGGCGGCCGAAACGACGGGCCAGATGAACAAGCACGGCGGTCCGGTGGGAAGCGAACCCGGCGCCAGCCTCTCGCTTTCGCCCCAGCGGCAAATGGCCCCCGTCGGCTCCGAAGTGATCCTCATCGGCGGCGTCTGCGACGGGGAAGGCTACTATCGCGTCCGCGAACCGCTCGAATGGGCGCTGTCGCAGGGCAGTGTGGGGCACTTCGTGGAGCCGGGGACGGCGGTGGGCGGAAGCCACGGCGTGCGCGGTCGGTTTGCGGGGTTCTTCACCGAACCGCTGCCGGAGCTGCTGTCGAACAACTACGCGGTGTCGTGTACATCCAAGAAGGTGCAGGTCCTGACACGCGGGACCGTGCAGACCCAGGATGACGTGCTGGTCGAGGAAGGCCAGGGATGGGTGAGTGTCACGTCGCCGGTCGAGGGCGAGACCTACGTGACGCTGATGGCGCCCGACCTCGATGGCTGGCAGCAGCGTACGCGCACCGCGGTCATCCAGTGGGTGGATGGACAGTGGACGCTGCCGCCTTCGGTCGTGAAGCAGGGAGTGGAGCCGCACCTGCTGACGACGACGGTGACGCGCAAGCTGGCGGGCACTCCGATCGCGGGCTGGATTGTCCGCTACCAGATCCTCGACCCGACGGCCACTTTCGACGACGGCACGACGGCGCGCGAGCTGGTGACCGATGGGGAGGGCAAGGCGTCGGCGCAGGTCGTGCCCACGAAGCCGGAGGGTGGCACGGCGCGCGTGCAGGTCCAGGTGATTCGTCCGGGTATCGGCAACAGGCCGGAGCAGCTGGTGATTGGCGAGGGCACGACGAAGGTGACCTGGTCCAGCTCGAAGGTCACGATCCTGATGACGGGTCCGGCCACGGCGCAGGTGCGCGAGACGGCCAACTACCGCATTGAAGTCACGAATCCGGGCACGCTTGCGGCCACCGACGTGCTTGTCCGCTCGCTGATCCCCGCCGGCTTCGAAGTCGTTTCCAGCAATCCGCCCGGCCAGGCCTTCGGCAGCCGGCTGGAGTGGAAGATCCCGCAGCTCGCGCCGGGCCAGCAGTTCCCGATCGACGTCTCCTTCCGCATCAACCAGAGTGGCACGGCGCGGCACTGCGCCAGCGTGCAGTCCTCGACCTCCGCGCCGGAGGAGAACTGCGTCACGACGACCGTGGCGGGCGAGTCGCTGTTCATCGACATGCTGGGACCGGCGCAGGACACTCCGCTGCCCGTGGGCCAGGAGATCCAGTACCAGGTGACGATCGTGAACCGGGGCGACCGTCCGTTGAACAACATCCTGCTCTCCGATCGTTTCGATCCGGGTCTGGAACACAGTGGCGGTCCGAGTCCGATTGAGTCGACGATCGCGTCGCTGGGGCCTGGGCAGTCGCACCAGCTGTCGCTGCAGTTTCGCATCACGCAGCCGGGCCGCCTGTGCCACACGCTGGAGGCGAGTGCCGTCGGTGCGCGGCCCGCGCGGGCGACGGCCTGCGTGACGGCTGAAGTCGGCGCGCCGCAGCCGGGTGCCGTGACGCCTCCGCCCTATGGACCGCCTGTCCCGGGACCGCCCGCCCAAGGACCCGACGTCAACTTGACGGTCCGCAAGACGGGACCGCAGCAGATGGTCGTCGGCCAGCAGGGCGACTTCTTCATCATGGTCGAGAACACGGGCACGGTACCGCTGTCCAACGTGCAGATCACCGACATGTATGATGCGGAATTCCGTCCGGTGGGCGCGGAGCCGCCGGTGGCGCGAGCGGAGCAGGGGCAAGTGGTGTGGTACCTGACCCAGCTGGCGCCCGGCGAACGCCAGACGTTCCAGGTGCGATGCGAGGCGTTGTTTGACGTGGCCAACGCCTGCTCGCGAGTGGTGGTGCGCGGCGGCGATGGCTGGGAGCGATCCGACCAGACATGCCTGCCGGTGCTGCCCGCGCCCGGCCAGCCCGCCCGTACGGCTCCTCCCGGCGGCGTGCCTCCCGGAGCCGCTCCCTTGCCCGGCGCCGTGCCGCCCGCGACTTCATCCGTCGATGGTCCCCGTCCGCTGACCGGAAACCTGGAAGTGCAGATCGACGACCGCGGCGAACGCTGGCGCGTGGGCGACCAGATCGAATACTGGATCGTCACCCGCAACTCGCGGACTGTGCCCGACAACGACGTGGTCGTGACCGTGCAGCTGCCGCCGCAGGTCAAGATGGAGAGCTACACGGGGCCGGTGAGTGCCGGGAACCACAGCGACGACTGGCGGATCATTGAGATGGCGCCGCTGCAGGTGATGCGGCCGGACGAAACGGTGGAGTTCCGCGTGCTGGCTCGCGTCGTACAAGCCGGGCCGATGACGGCCCGTGCCATTGTCAAGAGCAGGGGAACGCCCGAGGGCGTCACTCGTCAGGACGATTCCCTGGCGGAAGGGTCCTGATCCGCGCCGATGGCGGATCAGGAGCATGGCTAGGACAGCGACTCAGAACGTCAGCCCGAGTCCGCGGAGTCGTTCGGCGGCGGCGGACATCAACTCATCTTCGGCCGCTTCATCGGCCGCCTCGTACGTCACCGAGAATCGCAGGAACGCTCCCGCGTCGTCCCACGGCACCGTGACGATCGACTGCTCGGTGATCAGGTGCTGGCTGGCCGCTTCCGCGTTGGCGAACTCCAGCCCGCCCTTCGCGCCACGCGGGCTGCGGCAGTACAGGAAGTAGGTGCCGCCAGGCATCTTGCAGTCGAAGCCGCAGGCGTTGAGCATCGTGACCAGCTTGGACAGGCGGCGCTGGTACTTGGTGCGGATCTGCTGCGGGATGGAGGCGTCGTCGAGCGCCTGCGCGGCGGCTTTCTGGATGGCCATGAACTGGCCTGAATCGCAGTTGTCCTTGACGTCGGCGAAGGCCTGCACGAGTCGCGGATGACCGCAGACCCAGCCGATGCGCCAGCCGATCATGTCGAAGCCCTTGGACAGCGAATGCACTTCCACGCCCACCTCGCGAGCTCCCGGAACCGACAGGAAGCTCAGCGGCGCCTGGTCGTAGGTCAGCAGGATGTGGGCGGCGTCCTGCACGATGACGATCTGGTGGTCGTGCGCGAACTGGATGACTCGCTTGTAAAAGTCCTGCGTGGCCACCTTGCCCGTCGGACTGTTGGGATAGTTCAGCACCAGCATCTTCGCCTTCTGCCGGATCTCGGCGGGGATGCCGTCGAGGTCGGGATAGAAGTCGTTTTCCGCCAGCAGCGGCAGGCGGTAGACGGAGCCGCCGTAGTAGCGCGTGTGCGTGCCAGCGACCGGATAGCCGGGGACGGTCATCAGCGTGATGTCGCCCGGATTGATGAAGCAGGCGGGCAGGATCGCGAGGGCCGTCTTGGAGCCGATGCAGTGGTTGACCTCGGTCTGCGGATCGAGTTCCACGCCGAAGGACCGCTTCATCAGCCTGGCGGCCGCGTCCTTGAAATCCTGGATGCCGTTGTCCGCATAGCCGCGATTCTCCGGCCTGTCGATCTCCTGCGCCATCCGGGCCCGCACGGACGGCGCGGCCATCGAATCGTTCTCGCCGATGCCGAAATCGATCAGCCGCCGCTCGGGATGCTCCGCCAATGCCTTCCGCTTCGCACGCTTGATCTTTTCAAACTTGTAGATCTCGGTGCCCTTGCCATAATTGACACCGCCAATACGCTCCGCGAACAGGCTCTGGAAGTAAGGATCGCTCATGGGGGTTCTCGTGTGGGGACGGGCCGCTGTGGGACGGCGCGCTTCTGCGACAGCCAGGCGACAGCGGGCCGTCGTCAAACGCAGGCCATCGTCAAACGGGGCCATCGGAAACGGTGGACTTGGATTGGGATGGACTTGGATTGATGGACTTGGACGAACGTGGATCGAAAACCCACGGGCGCTCACGACCGCCCGGGCCCGGTCGCTTGATCCGGCGAGCCGCGGGGGGGGGCCCCGTGTGTTTTCCGTGGGCTGTCCAGGAGACCCAGATGCGGCCGGTCCACGACGGGTAAAGGCTAACCCACAACCGGTTTTCCGACAACGGCCCCCGGGCGCGGCTGGCCCGGTTGGCAGCTTTCCACGCAGGGATCCCGCGCATGAGCAGCAGCGACGATTTCGCTTCCATTACGACGCGCGTCGCCCGACTGCTGCAGGAGCGGCGGGAGCGGGTGGTGTTCGCGGAAAGCTGCACGGCGGGCTGGGTGGCGGCTCTGCTGTCCGCCGAGCCAGGCATCTCGGCGCACCTCTGCGGGTCGCTCGTGACTTACCGCGAAAGCTGCAAGCAGGCATGGCTTGGCGTCGAAGAGCTGGTGTTGCGTGAGCACACGGCCGTCAGTGCGCCGGTCACGCGGCAGATGGCCCTGGGGGCGCTCGCTCGGACGGACGAGGCCCACTGGGCGGTGGCCGTCACGGGCCATGTCGGGCCGCAGGCTCCGCCCGAACTCGACGGCGTCTGCTTCGTGGCACTCGCGCGGCGAGCCGAAGTGCCGACGCCGGCCGCGTCGCCCGCGCAGTTCGTCGCGTCGCGCGTGCAACTGACAACGGTGGGACGCGTCGAGCGGCAGCAGGAGGCGGCGCGGTGGGTGTTGGAGCGGCTGGGCGAGGCGCTGGCCGCCGCGCCGCTCGCGTGAGTGCGCGGCCAGCGCGCGCCCAGCTTCGATGGGGGCTGCGACGCAGGCTGCGACGCAGAGCGAAGCTCTTTTGTCCGCACGCGCGCCGTCAGACCACACGCAGCGGCAGGCTGCTCAAACCCTTCACCAGGAACTGGACCGCGCGCGACGCCATGTGGTTGTAGTACTGGAAACCGTGGCCGCCGGCGATCGTCTCCAAGTCGCACTCGAAGGGAACGCCGAGGGAACTGAGCTTCATGCGCAGGCGGTCGGAACTGTCGAACCAGCGGACATCCGTCGGGTCGCAGCAGAAGAACTGGAATCGCGGCCAGTTGAGCGGATGGATGTAGAGCAGCGCGGTCTCCTGCCGGGCAGCTTCCGGGTCCGGGTACATTTCGAGCAGCGGGTCGTCTTCCTCTTCCACGTCCTCGATGCGCCGCTGAAAATCAATGGCGGGCGAAATAGCGGACACGACGGGGAACCGGTCGGGGAACACATAGGCCAGGCGGAGCGCACCCTGGCCGCCCATGCTGGTGCCCAGCAAGCCGACGCGCGGCGGCTCCACGTCGAACGCCTCCCGGATGTAGGGCAGCACCCGCTCCAGCAAGTGCTGCTGCGGGGTGACCTGGGAGTCGAAGTCGCGGCAGACGCGGTTCGTCCACCAGCAGCGTCCGGTCCAGGGAGCAACACATGTTAGTCCGTGTCGTTCGAACTCGTCCGTGAACGCCTGCTGTTCACTCAATCGGCCGCCATGCACGCCATGCAGGTAGATGACCACATAACCGGCCGCGTGCCGCTGGCGGGGCTGGAAGACTTCGCACGGGTAGCCCGCCACTTGTTCCTGGGTCCAAGGCATCGCGGTCTGCTTTCTCCGGGGAATGGAAAGGGGGCCCGTGGTGTCGCGAGGGCAACCAGGGCAGGGGATCCACGGCAGCCTGGGGACGCACCCGCCCCTGGCCGGCGAGTCGATCGGCGCGCTGGAAATATTGCGAAGCGGTCGCCAGCCCTGCGTCGCACTGTAGGCGACGGCGACGGCGGCGACAACCGCTGTGCCCGCGTCGACGCCGCGAGCGGCGGCCGGTGGTTGGAGTGGCCCGGATCTGCCGTTACACTGGTCGCGAAGTGGAACTGGAGCCACGATAGCCGCGCGGAAGGCTCCAGGACCAGGCGTTTCAGGATTGTCCCGTTCGGCGGCCTCGCGGAGGTTTCGATGCGCGTCCTTGTCACCGAAGCCGAGATCCAACGCACGGTGCGTCGTTTGGCCGCCGAGGTCCAGGCGGTGCATGGAACCAAGCCGCTGACGGTCGTGGGCGTGATGACGGGCAGCGTCGTGGTGCTCGCCGACCTCATCCGGCAGCTCTCCATGCCCCTCCGCGTGGGTATGGTCCAGGTCAGCAGCTACCGCGGTGGCACCGAGCGCGGGGAGCTTTCCATTCGCGTCGAATCGCTGCTGGACATCATGGGCCACCATGTGCTGGTCGTGGACGAGATTCTCGATTCCGGCCAGACGCTCCAGCAGCTCACCGAATGCCTGTGGGACTTCCAGCCCGCTTCGATCCATTCGTTGGTGCTGATGCGGAAGCAAGGCCGGCAGCAGGTCGACTTCCGTCCTGACTTCATCGGGTTCGAGATACCCGACGAGTTTGTCGTGGGGTATGGGTTGGACTACCGCGACGAGTATCGCAATCTTCCGTACATCGCCGCCCTGGAACCCGTGGATCTGGAACAGTCCGCGGTGAAAAGGCCATGAGTTTCGGCATCCTGCATCTCGTGCCCGACCTGCAGTGCTCGGGCATGCTTCGGCAGCTGACATGGATCTGTCAGGACCTGGCGAGCATCGGCTGTCGCGTGGGCGTGGCGAGCTTGGCGGGGGACGGGATGATGGGCGATCGCTTGCGGCAGGCGGGGGCGCAGTTGCTGCCGATCCAACCCCAGGTGGGACGTCCGGCCGGCTGGCTGCGGGACCTCGATGCCGCGCTGGCCGACTTCCGCCCCGAGATCGTGCACACGTGGACGGGACCGGCGAATCGCTGGGGGCGGCTGGCCGCACGACGTCGACGCGTTCCGCAACTCATCGCTTCCTACCGCACCGTGGAACGCAACCCGCTCGCCTGGGATCGCGCGCTGGAGCGTTGGCTGTCCGCGGGGACGCGGGCTGCCGTGGCCAACAGCGAGAGCGCGGAGCAGTACGCGCTGCGGGCTGGCGTGCCTGCGGAAAAACTGCGGGTGATCCCCAATGCCGTGGCGGCCAACCCGCCGTGCTCCGACGAAGCGAGGCGGCGGTTGCGCGAGGAGCTGGGGCTGCCGGAGGCCACGCGGCTGATCGGCGCCTTGGGGCCACTGGTGCCGGCGAAGCGCATCAAGGACCTGCTCTGGGCCATCGACCTCCTGCATGCCGTGCGCGAGGATACCTACCTGCTGGTGGTCGGCGATGGCCCCCAGAGGTGGCGGTTGGAGCGATTCTCGCGGCAGGTGCATGCTGCGGAACGCACTCGCTTCCTGGGATGGCGCGTGGATGCTCCCGAACTGCTCGCCGGCCTCGACTGCCTCTGGCTGGGAAGCGCCCGGGAAAGCCTGCCGAACAGCGTGCTCGAAGCGATGGCGGCGGGAGTGCCCGTGGTGGCCGCCGACTCACCCGCCACGCGGCAACTGATCGACCCGGATCGCTCCGGAGTGCTGGTGGCACCCGGCCATCGCGGCGGCATCGCGCGGGCCACGCAGCAGATTCTCGAGTCGGCAGAGGATGCGGCGCGACTGGCCGCCGCCGCCCGCCAGCATGTCCTGCGCCATCATGGGTTGCCCGACATGCTCGCTCGCTACCGCGAACTCTACCAGCTCTAAGCCTCCGGACGGCCCTCGCGCGTCCTCGCCCGACTCCGCCTCCCGACCCGGATGCAACCGTCCGGCTCGCTCTCCCCGGCGGCCCCCGAGCCACCTGTCGCAAGTGTCTCAATCGCTGCTAGCGTCGCCCCGCAAGGTTTCGCTGTTTTTCCAAATCCACGAAGCCGATAGAATGCTGCCGTCAATTAGGAGGATCTGGGGGCAGAGGAATCGTCTGGATCTTATGCGACGAGGCGGGGATCCGTTGGGCAGGCGAGGGTGGCCGACAGGGAACGAGGGCCGGCTCGCGAGTGGATACCAGGTCGAATCGCCTTGGCGGACAGGAAAGATACCCGGAGGAGCGCGATGAAAGACTGTGTAACCGTGGTGTTGGCGGGTGGCAAGGGATCGCGACTGGAGCCTCTGACGCGGGATCGCGCCAAGCCCGCCGTCCCTTTCGGCGGTTCTTACCGCATTATCGACTTCGCTCTGTCGAACTGTCTCAACAGCGGCCTTCGCCGCATGCTGGTGCTGACGCAATACAAGGCGATGAGCCTCGATCGCCACATCAACCTGGGATGGCGGCACTTCTTCTGCCGCGAGCTGGGCGAGTTCATCGATGTCGTGCCGCCGCAGCAGCGGATCGACGAGCAGTGGTACCAGGGCACGGCGGACGCCGTCTACCAAAATATCTACTCGATCGAGAAGGAGCGGCCGGAGTACATCGTGATCCTGGCAGGCGACCACATCTACAAGATGAACTACCGCACGATGGTCGACTACCACAAGGAAAACGGAGCCGACCTGACGATCGGTGCCCTGCGTGTGTCGCGCGATGCGGCCCGGGAATTCGGCGTCATGCAGGTCGATACCGAAAACCGCATCGTGGGATTCCAGGAGAAGCCGAAGGAGCCGCAGACGATTCCCGGCGACGACCAGCACTGCCTGGCGTCGATGGGCATCTACGTGTTCACGGCTCGGTTCCTGTTCGAGCAGCTGTGCCAGGACGCGACGCGGACGCGCAGCACGCACGACTTCGGCCGCGACCTGATCCCGGCCATCATCGACTCCTGCCGCGTCTTCGCGTTCCCGTTCCGTGACGAGAACCGCAAGGGTGACGCCTACTGGCGCGACGTAGGCACGCTGGACGCCTACTACGAAGCGAACATGGACCTGATCACGGTCGACCCGCAGCTGAACATGTACGACCAGCGGTGGCCTATCCGCACCTACCAGCCGAACTATCCGCCGCCGAAGTTTGTCTTCAGCGGCCGCGACGGCGACTTCGAGCGCTGTGGTCGCGCGATGGACTCGATCATCTGCCAGGGGTCGATCGTGTCCGGTGGCCAGGTGGAGCGGAGCATCCTGGGTTCAAACGTGCGGATCAACAGCTACGCCCACGTCGAGGACTCGATCATCTACGAGGGCGTGGACATCGGCCGCCACGCGCAGATCCGCCGCGCGATCATCGACAAGGGGATTCAGATCCCGGCCGGTGCGCGGATTGGCTACGACCTGGAGGAGGATCGCCACAACGGCTTCACGGTCAGCCCCCAGGGCGTGGTCGTCATCGCCGCCACCGACGGCGTCGAACAGCTCTGCCACTCCTCGCAGCTGGCGTAATCTTTCGCGTGTTTCCCACGAAAAAGGGGCCAGGTCTCATCACCCTCACGGGCCAAAATGAGACCTGCCCCTATTTTCACTCCGCCCCGCTTGGCGAAAATGAGGCCCGGCCTCTTTTCCTTCTCCGAGCCTCGTGGGGAACCATCCATGCCCAGCTTCGCGGTCATTGTCGTCGCGGCCGGCAAGAGTGAACGGTTTGCGGACCGGCACTACAAGAAGCCGTTCGCTCCCCTGGCGGGCAAGGCCGTGTGGCTCTACTCGGCCGAACGCTTCCTACAGCGGAAGGACGTGAAGCAGTTCTTGCTCGTCGTCTCCCCGGAGGATCGGGAGGAGTTCCTGCAGAAGTTCGGAGCCAATGTGGCCATCATGGGCGTCGAACTGGTCTCCGGCGGCTCCCAGCGATCCGATTCCGTGCAGAACGCCCTGGCCCAGGTGCGGCCGGACATCGAGTATGTGGCCGTGCATGACGCGGCGCGGCCTTGCCTGGTGGATGATTGGATCGACCAGGTGTTCGACGCGGCGGTGCGGACGGGAGCGGCGATCCTGGCGAATCCGGTCACCGGCACCCTGAAACGCTCCCGTGATGGTCGCGCGATCGACGATACCGTCTCGCGCGAATCGCTCTGGGAGGCGCAGACGCCGCAGGTCTTCCGTCGCGACCTGCTGCTGAAGGCCTACGCCCAGCGTGGACAGCTCCAGCCGACCGACGACGCCCAGGCGGTGGAGCAGCTGGGGCATCCGGTGGCGCTCGTGCCGGCCTCGCGCATGAACCTGAAGATCACGACCCGCGACGACCTGCGGTGGGCCGAGCAGACGCTCAAGGCGCTGCCGCGGCCCAAGCTGTCGGGCCCCGCGCATCCGTTCGCCGACGGCGATCTGTGGCGCTAGGGGAGCAGAAGGCGGGGCAGTTCTCGTTTCTGCCACCGCCGAGTTCCACGCAAGTCCATGCGGCCTGCCGAAAGCAGCAGGCCCCGGTGTTGCGCTGCGTACCTCTCTCAGTAAGGCATCATGATCTCGTCGACCTTCATGCCGGCGATCGACTGGAAGGCGCCATCGGCGATGGCCTCTCCCAGGCGAGCGACCGTGCGGAAGTACGAATCGCTGGGGCGATGGCCGGTCAGTTCGCGGCGAAGGTCCTGGCAGAGCACGTCGGCGGCTTCCTGCAGGATCTCGTCGTCCATGCGGCCCGCATAGAGGGCCGTGCAGAGGATGATCACCAGGTTCTGGATGCGCAGTGAGAGTTCCGACATGCGGCACTGCCGGTCGGCCAGTTTGAGCTGGTGCTTCTGCATCGTGCCGCTGATCTCCAGCGGGCTGTGCTGGAGCTTGTCGATGGCGTAGAGCGCGTGCTGTCGAAGCACCTCGGGCAGCTGGTCCAGGCCGCTGATGTTCGGCCGCGGCTTGGCGAGGAACTTCTCCCCGAGATACCACTTGCCGTAGGGGACGAGCGCCTTGCGGAGTGCCCAGGCGTGGGCCGGGTTGAGCGGGTTGGGCTTGCGGATGCCGGCAGCCTGCAGGGCGCGGCCGATCGGTTCAAAGTACATCGTGCCATGGTGCTTGACCAGCGACTTGAAGAACGCCATGCCAAGCATCTCGCCCTCGCCCTCGTAGATGCACGGCGCAAGATACTCATGCACGTTGTCGCCGAACATGTGTCCATGCAGGAACGAGCGTCCGCCATGCGTCTTCATGTAGAATTCGATGGCCGCCGTCTTCTGCGCTTCGCTGCCGAAGATCTTGGCGATGATACATTCCATCTCGCCGCGATAGCCCCTGTCGATGAGCTGCGAGCACCATTCGACGAGCGCATCGCAGCCGACGATCAGACCGGCCAGCCGGCCCAGTCGGCGCTGCACCAGTTCGCGGGTGGCCACCTGCTCCCCGTAGGTCACGCGGTACTTGGCCCAGGGAATCATGCTGGCCATCATCAGGCGCATCGTGCCCGCGGCGTTCGCGCACAGCGCGACGCGGCCCAGGTTCAGGCCATGGTAGGCGATGGTCAGCCCGTTGCCCTGCTTCGGCTCCAGCAGGTTCTCGGCGGGCACGCGGAAGTTGCGGAAGACGATGCCCTGGTTGTAGGTGTGCTTGAGCGCCCAGAGGCCGTACTTGCGCAGCTGGAACTGGTCGTTCTCCTCGTGCGGCAGGTCGCAGATGAGCACGGCGGGGGAGTCGTCGATGAGGCAGACGAGGCCGATGGTGCGGCCGGGCACGACGTTCGTGATGAACAGCTTCTCGCCGTTCACCACGTATTCGCCGCCTTCGCGACGGGCGGTCGTGCGCAGGGCGGTGAGGTCGGAGCCTGCGCAGGGCTCGGTGAGCGCAAAGGCCGACAGCCGCTCGCCGCTCGCCAGCCGCGGCAGGAACCGCTGCTTCTGCTCCGCATTGCCGAACGACCGCACCGGGTCGACCGCGCCGATGCAGCCGTGGACGCTGGCTAGGCCGGCGATCGTCGGATCGGCCATGGCCATCCGCGTGAGGAACGGCGCGAAGCAACGGAAGGGCGTGCCGCTGCCGCCATATTCCTGGTCGACCAGCAGCCCCCAATAGCCAACTTCGGCGAGGTCGCCGAGCACCTGCTGGGAGATCTTGTTCTGGTCGGTCAGCAGCGTGCCAGCGGCCCGGTGCCGCTCGACGACGTTGACGGAGCTGTCCATCACCTTGCGGATGTACGGAGGCACTTCGGTGGGCGTGCTGCGGAATTCGTTGACCGGGAACATCCGGTCCCACACGGCGCGGTGCGCCGGGCTGTTCACCGTCTGGTACTGCGGCTTGAACAGCTGCTCGACGTTGTCGTCCGCGCTGTCGATCACCCCCGTGCGACGCGCCTCTTCGGCGCTCTTGCCTCCAAGCTTCAGGGCGGTCTCCGCGAACGACTCGGTGGGCACGGCCGACGAGCGGGGGACGGTGCCGCTGAGCTGGGATTCCGTGGTGTCGGTCTTCATCGGAATGTCCTTTAGGAAGGGGAAGGTGCGACGTGGGAGTGCAACGGGCGAGCGCGGGATGGGCGCGCGGTCGCCGGGAGTTGGATTAGACGCGTTCGAAAATCGTGGCGATGCCCTGGCCGGCGCCGATGCACATGGTGGCGAGGCCGAGTTCCGCGCCGGAGTCGACCATGGCGTGGATCAGTGTCGTGGCGATGCGGGCTCCGCTGGCCCCCAGCGGATGGCCGATGGCGATCGCGCCGCCTCGCGTGTTCACGCGTTCGATGTCCATCTTCAACAAGCGGACGCAGGCCAGGGCCTGCGCGGCGAAGGCCTCGTTCAGTTCAATGCACTGGATGTCGGCCAGCTGCAGGCCGGCGCGGCGGAGTGCCTTCTTGACGGCCGGCACGGGGCCGGTGCCCATCACGCACGGATCGACGCCCGCGACGGCCGTCGACCGGACGCGAACCAGCGGCTGGAGGCCCAGTTCGGCGGCCCGCGCTTCGGACATGACCAGCAGCGCGGCGGCGCCGTCGTTGAGTGGTGAGCTGTTGCCGGCGGTGACGGTACCGAGTTTTGGCATGAACGCTGGGTCGAGAGCGGCCAGCACTTCGAGCGTCGTGTCCGGACGCACGCACTGGTCGCGCGTCACCAGGGTCCGCGCGCCCGATTCATCGCGGCCGTAGACCGGCACGATCTCCCGGGCGAACTGCCCCGCCCGATGCGCCGCGTCCGCCCGCTGGTGGCTTCGCAATGCAAACGCGTCCTGCTCTTCGCGCGTGATGCCCTGCGTCTGCGCCAGGAACTCGGCGGTCACCCCCATCATCATCGCGCCCTTGCTCGTACGCTGGAACAGCTTCGGGTTCAGGTCGATGCCGTGGTCCATCGGCAGGTGCTGCATGTGCTCCAGGCCACCCACGATCTGGATGTCCTCAAAACCCGCCATGATCGCGTGGCTGGCCTGGTTGATCGCCTGCAGGCTGCTGCCGCAAAGACGGTTGATGGTCGCGCCGCCCGACGCGACGCCAACTCCCGCCATCAGTGCCACGTTGCGAGCGACATTCAACCCCTGTTCCAGCGTCTGCTGCGTGTTGCCCAGCACCACGTCCTCGACCAGCGCCGGATCGATCCCAGTCCGCTCCAGCAGCGCCTGGACGCAGGCCACCGCCAGGTCGTCGCTGCGGACGTCCCGGAAATATCCGCGTTCGGCGTGGGCGCGGCCAATGGCGGTGCGCACGCAGTCAACGACTACAGCCCTGTTCATCCTGAAATCTCCCTCGGTTCGCGTTGATCCGGAGCGTCCGTGTGCCGGCTAGGATTTGGAGTCGTAGAACTTGCGCCCGCTGGCGGCCATCTCCAGCAGCAGCGGTGTGGGCTGCATGCGGCTGCCCAGTTCGGCCAGTGGCTTCAGCCATTCCACGATCTGCGCGGCACCCACCTTGTCGGCCCAGAAGAGCAGTCCGCCCTTGAACGGCGGGAAACCCACTCCAAAAATCAAGCCCAGGTCGACGTCCCGCGCGTCGCGGACAATGCCCTCCTGCAGGATGCGCGTCGCTTCCAGCAGCATGGGCAGGAACAGCCGATGCTCGACGGTGCGGGCATCGTACGTGCGGTCCACCGGTTCCAGGTAAGGCTCGATCAGCGGGCCCAGTGCCGGGTCGGCTTCGGCGCGCTGCTTCTTGTTCTTGTACGAGAAAAACCCGAGGCCGGTTTTCTGGCCCAGGCGACCGGCCTTCACCAGCGCCGGCAGGATCGGCGACGGCTTGATCCGGTCCGGATACGCTTCCCACATCGTCCGCCCGGCATAGAAGGCCGTGTCCAGGCCCACCATGTCGTAGAGCATGATCGGTCCCATGGGCATGCCGAAGTCCTTGGCGACCTTCTCCAGCAACCGGATCTCCACGCCGCGCGACAACAGGATCAGCGCTTCGTTCAAGTACGGCAACAGCAGCCGGTTCACGAGGAAGCCCGGGCCGTCGTTGACCACGATCGGGAACTTGCCCAGTCGCTTCGCGTAGGCCACCGCGGTGACCACCGTCTGGTCGCTCGTCTGCTTGCCGCGGATCACTTCCACCAGCTGCATCTTGCGGACGGGATTGAAGAAGTGGATGCCGCAGAACTGGTCCGGCCGCGCCAAGCCTTCGGCCAGCTTTGTGATCGGAATCGTGGACGTGTTCGAAGCGAGGATCGCGTCCTCGCGCATCTGCGGCTCCAGCCGGCGGAAGATCTGCCGCTTCAGTTCCAGGTTCTCCACGACCGCTTCAATGACCAGGTCGTTCGCCGCGATCTCGGCGTCCACCGTCGTGGCGTTCATCAGCGGAGCCTGCCGCAGCAGCTTTTTCATGTCGGCGCCGCGCTTCTTTTTGTCGAACGACACCTCTTCCAGGATCTGCGTGACGGCGCGGCCGAGCGCATCGCGGTTGGCATCGTTGAGCGCTGTCGGCAAGCCGCGGCGCAGGTTCGCTGCCGCGATACCCGCTCCCATGATGCCCGCGCCGATGACCGCCACCGATTGGATGGCCTTGGGCTCCAGGCCGCCCTTGTCGTCGGCTCCCCCGTCCAGGCCCCGATCCTTCTTGTTGCGGTCGGTCAGGAAGAAGACGTTCAGCAGCGCGGCGTTGATCGGCGAACCAAACAGCTGCGCCATCCCCTCGGCTTCCATCACGCAGGCCGTGTCGATCGACTCGCCCGAAGCTCCCAGCAACACCTCCAGCGCCGCCATCGGCGCCGGATACTGGCCCTTCGTTTCGCCCTGGATGACCGCCGAGGCGGTGGCACCGAGAAACCCGAGTTCCGTTTCGCTGATCGCGATCGGGCCGCTCCACCGCGCCCGGTCCTTCAGGTAGCCGCCCGTCTGCTGCTCGCTGCGAATCAGCCGGATCGCCGCCGCCACCAGGTCTTCCACCGGCACCACGTCGCTCACCAGCCCCTGTCGCCAGGCCTCGCTCGCGTCGATCGAACTGCCGCTGGTGATCATCTCCACGGCGTTTGCCAGGCCGATGATGCGGGGCAGGCGAGCCGTTCCGCCCCAGCCCGGGAACAGCCCCAGCTTCACCTCCGGGAATCCCAGCTCCGTGCGGTCCGAATTCGACATGATCCGCCGGTCGCACCAGACCGACATCTCGGCGCCGCCTCCCACGCAGATGCCGTCGATGGCCGCAACGGTGACCAGCGGCAGCTGCGAAAGTCGCTGAAAAAGGGTCTGGCCGCGGCGGCAGAGGGCCACCGTGTTCTTAGCGCCGATGTCCAGCGATGCGACGAATTCCCGCAAATCGGCGCCCGCGATGAAGATCCCCGGCTTCGCGGACACAATCAGCAGCCCCGCCAGCGACTCACGCTTCGCTACCTCATCCAGCCGATCGGATAGCTCCTGAAGCACCGAACTGGATAGAATGTTGGCGCTCTTCCCCGGGGTATCAAGCGTCAGCTGGGCGATGTCCGCCTCGGGGAAGCTCAGCCGGATCGTGGGTTCCGTGCTCATATCGTGCCTGTTCCATCCTGCGGGTTCGAACGCCAAGCGAGAATATCGCCCGGATCGCTCACGCGACCGTCATCCGTAAAGTCAGGTATCAGTCGAAATAGGCCCGGTCGTTGAATCGTATAGCCCATTTTCCCTACGTCAAAAAGTTTCACGCCCCGCGTAACATGTACACATCCACCATCGACTCATCGACGACTCGCCGCAACTGCATCGCGACTTGGGCCTTCCTCGTCGCCCTCGGTTGCGCGCTCGGTAGTCCTCGCGGCCCTGTTCTCGCCGCCGACCCGCCAGGTTCCGGCGATCCGACCGCAGCCCAGGCCGCGCCGCGGCCGACCACCGTCCAGCTGGTCATCGACTTCGGCGATGGCTTCCAAAAACGCTACACGCGACTCGCTTGGAAAAGCGGCATGACCGTCTGGGATCTCCTGGACGCCGCCGCCAAGCATCCGCGGCCGCTCCGCATCCAGCACCAAGGCGAGAAAGACACTCTGCTGGTCCTCGAAATCGACGGCGTCGCTGGCGGCGGACCGGACGAACGCCACTGGATCTACCGAGTCAATAAAAATCTGGCGGAACGCAGTGCGGGAGTGGTCGAGGTGCAGGCCGGGGACACGGTCCTGTGGCGGCTGGAAAGCTACCCCTAGAGAAGCCATCGGTAGATGGGTGAACTGGTTGGGTGGGGCAAGCCCGTTACGAGGCCCGGGTGTTTTTTTCGATCGTAGCGTCGGCGCCGGGGATCGCGACCCGGGGATCGCGACGGTCTAAACGCGGCGGCCGAGTGGTGCGTTCGCGTGTGGCAATCCGCCGAGCAAGGCCAATTGCGGTTTTCAGAGGGTCACGCTAGACTGCCATCGGCCCCGGATTTCAGGGCCGGGCTCGCTCGCGAAATGAGTTCGGGCCGCCGCGCACTCTTCTCGGCCATCGTGGGCCCCTCCCATCTGGAATTGAAGATCGAAATTCAACAGGGCGCGATGCCGCGCCGCGAAGGTTCTGGACGATCGCGCAGACGCGATGGGAATGCCGGGACCGATTTGCGAAGGATATAGAACCGTGAAGCGAGCAACGATTGAGCAGTTCGGGATGCTGGTGATGTTGGTGGCGGTCGGCGCCGCGATGCGACTGTACTTCCGCGAGATTCCGAACTTCGCTCCGGTCGCCGGACTAGCTCTGTTCGCGGGTTTTTTCTTCCGCAACCGCTGGATGGCGGCAGCCGCGCCGCTGGGCGTGATGCTCGTCACCGATCTGGTGCTGGGCGGTTACCAGCCGCTGCTGATGGCCAGCGTCTATGGAATGCTGGCCCTGCCGGTGTGCCTGCGAGGCTGGGTCCGCGCGGGAGTGGAGCGGGCCGCCCAGGAACGCTCGGGCCTGTCGTACGGCGCCTTGGTCGCGGGGCTGCTCGCCAGCTGCCTCGCCTGCTCGCTGGCTTTCTTCCTCGTCACCAACTTCACGACCTGGGCCGTGACGGCTTGGTACCCCCGCACGGCAGCGGGCCTGTGGAGCTGCTATGTGAACGCCCTGCCGTTCTTCCGCTACACGCTGACGGGTGATCTGTTCGCCACGACGCTGTTCTTCGGCGCCTACGCCGCCTGGGTGGCCGGTCGTGAGCGAGCGGCCGCGACGGCCGCCGTCTCGGCCTGATTCCCCGCGTGCCGGACGGGCAGGTAGCCCTTCGGCAGGTGCCTCCCCGGCAGGTTTGGGCCAAGGATCGCGCTGGGTGATGAAGAGCCACTCTCTGCTATTCGGGCTTGGCGGCTCGGACCTTGTTGCAGAGGCATCGCCTGCCCCGCCTCGGCAGAGACGCAGCGTCCAAGGATATGTGGCAAGCGCGGGTCGCCGACCTTCTGTCGAGTTGGCCTGAGGGGAGCGAGATTCCTGCTCTCCCTTTGCGTGGGACACCGGCGGGTTGCGGCTTAGTCGCGTTTCCGTCGCATGAATCCAACCATGGCCAGAAAGCCGACGATCCACGGAACGCAAAGCAGCAACGCGAGAATCAGGTATTGGCT
>JBIIEC010000361.1:0-6358 GCA_044238045.1 Pirellulaceae bacterium
ACCCGTGCTCGTCGGGATGATGTTTACGCCAGCCGAACGAGCGCGATACAGGTCCTTGTGGGGCTGGTCCTGAACGTTCTGGTCGTTCGTGTAGGCATGAACCGTCGTCATCAGGCCGCGCTCGATACCGAAACTCTCATGCAGCACTTTGGCGACCGGAGCCAGACAGTTCGTCGTGCAGCTCGCGTTCGAAACGCACTTCATCGCCGACGTCAGCTGGTCGTCGTTCACGCCCAATACGACCGTGAGGTCCGGATCGTCGTTCGCCGGAGCGCTCAGCACGACCCGCTTTGCGCCGGCATCGAGGTGCGAATCGTAGCCAGCCTTCGTCTCGGTCTTGCGGGCCGTGAACACGCCCGTGCTCTCGATCACCACATCCACGCCCAGGTTGCCCCAGGGCAGCGCCGCCGGGTTACGCTCCTCGAAGACCCGGATCGCCTTGCCGTTGACGTACAGGTTTTGGTCATCGCAGTCGACCGTGCCATTGAAACGGCGATGCGTGCTGTCGTACTTCAACAGCGTGGCCAGGGTCTTGTTGCTCGTCAGGTCGTTGATGCCAACGATCTCGAAGTCCTGCGGACGAGCGACCATGTTACGGAAAGTCAGACGACCGATTCGACCAAAACCGTTGATCGCGACGCGAACAGCCACGGCAAGACTCCTCTGAAATGATCTCTAGGGTTACGAAGTGAGTGTCATCCGCGCCGTCGGACCAAGCCGACGAGCGGCGGGTCCGCAGCGAAAACCGGACCCGAGCCCCAAGGGGCTGCGTGGAATGGGCTAGTTGGCGGGCAAGTGACGCGGCCGCGCCTGAGGGCGACCGACAATCGACCCCGTTTCACGAAGCCCAGCTTGGTGGTGCAAAATCAAGTGAATGTCGAAGTATAATGCGGTCGTCCGAGGCCTACAATGGGCCGGAAACGGGCGTGGCCTACCTCGCTGTGCCTACCCTCGACCCCACCTCGCGTTGGCTCCTCGTCGTCACCCGCCCCCTCGCAAGGTCCCCATGAGCCCACCCGCCGAACGCTCCGACTGGCAGCTTCCCCCGGGCGTCACCCAAGGGACGTGGCAGTATTCCCAAGCCGGCTACCTTGCCCAGGAAGAGGACGCGTTCTTCGCCGACCATGGGCTGATGTCGCTCGACGCCACCATCGTCCGGCGTCACCTGCGGCGACCGGGCGTGGTCGTGGATCTCGGTTGCGGCGCCGGCCGCTCGCTGTTGCCCCTGATCGCCGACGGCTTCACCGGCATCGGCGTCGACCTCTCGCAACCGATGCTGGAAACCTATCTCCGCAAAGCGTCCGCGGCAGGCCTCGCGACCCGTTTCGCGGCGACCTCCACGGCAACGTCGGGCGGACCACGGGCGATCGCCCTGCGAGGCAACATGGTCGACCTCGGCTTTCTGCCGAACGCCTGCGTCGACTATGTGCTCTGCCTGTTCAGCTCGCTCGGCATGATCGACGGCGCGGCCAACCGCGCCGCGGTTGTGCGGCACGCGCACCGCATCCTGCGTCCGGGCGGCCTGTTCCTCGTGCATGTGCACAACTACTGGCATAACCTTCTGCATCCATCCCGCCGCGGCTGGCTACTGCGGGACTGGCTGAAACACGCGCGGCGTCCGGATCAGCGCGGCGACACACGCTACGACTACCGCGGCATCCGCAACTTCTTCCTGCACCTGTTCACGCGCCGGGAACTCCGCCAACTGCTCACCCAGGCCGGCCTGCAGCCGCGCGAATGGACGCCCATCAACTCCACGGGCCAGCAACCGCTCGACCGCCCCTGGCTGCTGCCTGGACTGCGGGCGCACGGCTGGATCGTCGCCTGCGAGAAACCGTCTTCGTGACGCGCGCGTGACCGAGATGCGTCATGCGCCGGGGTGCAGAACGATCTTGCCAGCCAGCGTATCCGACTTGCGGAGCGTATTGTCTTCCTGCAGGCGGTGCGCCTGCGCGGCTTCGGAGAGCGGCAGGATGCAGCCGATGCGGGGCTGGAGCTTTCCTTCCTGCAGCCAGCGGTTGATGTCCCGCGCGCAGGCCTCCTGTTCTTCCGCCGCTGCCTTGAACATGACAAACCCCAGCAGCGAGCAGCCCTTGACGTAAAACGGTCCCACGGGGAAAGGCGGACGCGCGTCGCGGCCGGCCATGATGACCAGTCGGCCGCGTTCGGCCAGCAGGCTGGTGAGCAGGTCGAAGTCGGGCTCGCGCTGCGTTTCCCAGACGACATGGGCGCCCTGCGGCGCGAGTTCCTTGAAGGTCGCGGCGACGTCCTGGGTTCGATACAGGATCACCTCGTCCGCGCCCAGTTGCCGGCAGAGCGCCGCCTTCTCGTCGCTGCCCGCCGTGGTGATGACCCGCGCGCCGGCCGCCTTGGCCATCTGCACCACCATTGATCCCACGCCGCCCGAACCGCCGTGCACGAACACCGTCTCGCCGGCCTTCAAGCCCGCGCGCAGGAACAGCCCGAGATGGGCCGTGATGCCGACCAGCGCACACGCGGCCGCCGCGTCCGACGACACGCCCTCAGGGATCGGATAGAGCCAACGCTCGTCGACCGCGCAGCGTTCCGCGAACGTGCCCTGGCGCCCGAGCAGCCCCTGGTTGCTGCCCCACACGCGATCGCCGACGCGATACCGGGAGGCGCCCGGCCCCACCTGCACGACGCGGCCGGCGAGGTCGCAGCCGATCACGAACGGAAACGGCATCTCCCAGTAGCTCGCGCCGTTCCGCAGATACGTGTCGATCGGATTCACGGCCACCGACTCGACCGCCACCAGCACCTGCCCCGCCTGGGGCACCGGATCCGGCAGGTCTCCGTAGCGAATGTTCTCGGGCGGTCCCGTCTGTTCGATGTAAGCTGCTTTCATCGTCTGGCTCCTCGTCGCCGGCGAAAGTCTCTGGCGGCCGTCACCTGTCCCGCACGCCGGGCCGGGTCTTCGAGCCGCCAGGAAGGCTCCGATTCTAAGCACGGCCCCCGCACGCGCGCACCCCACCTCGCCGCGGGCCGTCCACACGCCTCGCCGGCCGCACATGCTCGCATCCCTTAACGACCGCCGCGCCGCCATCTGACCTCCACCGCCCGGCCCGCGTCGACCGCAAAAGGTGGCAGGCCGCAGTCGACAGGGTTACAATAGGGCGACTGCGGTCGATCCGGCCGACACCTGTCCACTGCTCCCGCCTTGCCCTCCGTTCTTTCCTTCCCGCTCCGGAACGCACCGTGCCAACCACCAGCCTCGCCGCCAGCATCCAGGACCTGCGCAAGGACTACATCCTCAAGGGGGAAACGGTCCACGCGCTGCGCGGCGTGTCGTTTGACGTGCCCGAAGGCGACTATGTCGCGATCATGGGGCCATCGGGGTCGGGCAAGAGTACGCTGCTGAACCTGCTGGGATGCCTGGACCGGCCCACCTCCGGCCATCTCTTCCTGGGACCGGACGATGTTGGGCAGATGAATGACGACGAACTGTCCACGGTCCGCGCCTCGCGCATCGGCTTCGTCTTCCAGTCGTACAACCTGATCACCCAGCTCACCGTGCTCGAAAACATCGAAGTGCCGCTCTACTACATGGGCCGGCTGGGACCTCAGGAGCGGGAGCGTTGCCGGCAGCTGGCGGAGCTGGTCGGCCTCAAGGAACGCCTGCAGCACCGACCCGTGCAGCTGTCCGGCGGCCAGCAACAGCGCGTCGCGATCGCCCGCAGCCTCGTCAACGACCCGTATTTCATTCTTGCCGACGAGCCCACGGGCAACTTGGACTCGGTCACCACCCACGAGATCCTCAATCTCTTCCAGTCGCTGAACGAAGAAGGCCGCACCATCATCCTCGTGACCCACGAAGACGACGTGGCCGCGCGGGCGAAACGCGTGATCCGGCTGCGGGATGGAGTTGTCCAGTCCGACATCCGCAACTGACGCGCCCCGCGTCCGCCAGACCCGCCGGGCTGCTTCTGCCCCCCCCCCCCGCGATCGCAGCCGCCGCGGGAGCCAGCCGCCCGAGCATGACAGCGCCTTGTCAGAAGGACTTTCAGGCAGTACAGAATCTCAAGCAGTTCAGAACCTCAAGCAACCCAGGGAGCCTCGGATGATATCTCGCGTTCGACAGGGAATGGTTTCACGACGCCTGCTGCTGCTGGCCGGCCTTGCACTCGCTGGCCTCGCCGGGCTGCCCGCCGGCCACTCGCGGGTGACCGCGCAGGAGGCTTCAAACGCCGGCGACCTGTGGGTCCACTACCCGGGCGGCTCCGGCCCCGGCCAGGGCAAGCACATCGTGCTGATCTCCGGCGACGAGGAGTATCGGTCGGAGGAAGCCCTGCCGATGCTGGCCAAGATCCTGGCCGTGCGTCACGGGTTCGACTGCACGGTGCTCTTCTCCATCAACCCGCAAGATGGCTCGATCGACCCCGAGAACCAGACCAACATCCCGGGCCTCCAGAAGCTCGATTCGGCCGACCTGATGGTGATCGCCACGCGCTTCCGCGACATCCCCGACGACGAGATGAAGCATATCGACCAGTTCGTTCACTCCGGCAAGCCGATCATCGGCCTGCGCACGGCGACGCATGCGTTCAACGTGAAGCGGAACCCGGACAGCAAGTACGCGGAATACGACTTCAGCAGTTCCAAGTGGCCCGGCGGCTTCGGCCAGCAGGTGCTCGGCGACACCTGGATCAGCCACCATGGCAACCACAAGTTCGAGAGTACGCGGGGCGTGATCAACGACAAGTGGAAGGACCACCCGATCCTGCGCGGCGTCCATGACGTCTGGGGTCCGACCGATGTGTACGGCATCGCGAACCTGGGCAGCGACGCCGATGTGCTGCTTCTGGGGCAGGTGCTGACCGGCATGAAGCCGACGGATCCGCCGGTGGCCGGCCCCAAGAACGATCCGATGATGCCGCTGTTCTGGACGCGTTCGTTCACCGGCCGCGAAGGCAAGACGTCGCGCGTGGTCTGCACGACGATGGGCGCCGCCGTCGATTTTGAATGCGAGGACCTGCGCCGCGCCTTCGTCAACTCGGTCTTCTGGGGACTGGGCCTTGAGGGCCAGATGCCCGAGCGGGCGAACGTGGAGTACGTCGGCGAGTTCAAGCCGACGTTCTACGGATTTGGAGCCCAGCAGAAAGGCATCAAGCCGGCCTCGCACCGACTTGAGGCAGCGGGCAAGTAGCCGGCCTCATTCCACCGCGTGACCTCCGTGCGAAACTACCTGCCCGCCGTGGTAAACCAAGACCCTGCCGGGAAACCACCCGGCGGGGGAATTGAAGCACGGAGGACACGGAGAAGGCACGGAGGCTCAGTCCCAACGCAGGCTCGGAGGCTCAGCCGCTCCCCTACTCCTTGATGATGTCGTGCACCGTCATGCCCGACGGAATCATCGGCAGCACATGGGCTTGGTAGGGCACTTCGACATCCAACAGGTACGGGCCCTTGTAGTTGATCATCTCTTCCAAGGCTCCCGCGAGGTCGGACTTCCTCGAGACCGTGGAGCCGCCCCAGCCGTAGCCCTTGGCGATGGTCACGAAGTCGGGGTAACGCTCCTGCGCGAACGCACCCGACCCCTGGCCCTTGGCCTCCGGGTGGTGGATCGGACCCAGGTAGGTGTGCGCCCGGTTGCCCGACATGAAGCGATCTTCCCACTGCACCACCATGCCCAGGTGCTGGTTGTTCAGCAGCAGCACCTTCACGGGCAGCTCCTCGCAGAAGCACGTAGCCAGTTCCTGGACGTTCATCTGGAAGCTGCCGTCGCCGTCGATGTCGATAACCAGCGAGTTCGGATGCGCCGCCTGCACGCCCATCGCGGCCGGCAGCCCGAAGCCCATCGTGCCCAGCCCCGAACTCGACAGCCACGTGCGCGGCCGGTTGAACTTGTAGAACTGAGCGGCCCACATCTGGTGCTGGCCCACGCCTACCGTGATGTAGGTGTCGCGGTCTTGCGTCAGGTTCGAGAGCGTGTCGATCGCATACTGCTGCAGGATGCCGTTGTAGTTGCGATCGAACTTCAGCGGATCCGACTTCTTCCAGGCCTCGCACTGCGCGACCCAGCCGCTGATGTCCTCCGGCGCCTCGACGATCTTGTTCAGTTCGACCAGCACCTGCTTGACGTTCGCCACGATCGGCAGGTGCGACTCCTTGTTCTTGTTGATCTCCGACGGATCAATGTCGACATGGATGATCTTGGCGTGCTTCGCGAACTCCTCGAACTTCCCGGTCACGCGATCGTCGAATCGCACGCCCAGCGCGATCAGCAGGTCCGCGTCGGCCACGGCGTAGTTGGCAAACACGGTGCCGTGCATGCCCAGCATGCCCAGCGAGAGTGGATCGTTGGCGGGGAAGGTACCCAGCCCCATCACCGTCATGGCGA
>JBIIEC010000362.1:0-6357 GCA_044238045.1 Pirellulaceae bacterium
CTGCGGGCCAGCTTCCTGGCCGTCGCCGGCTTCGGCTACCTTGCGTCCGTCGACATTCCGCTGGCGTGTCTCGTGGCCGTTTGGTCGCTGCTGTTTTTTGCGGCCGGTCGCCTGGATCCGGCGACGCAGGGACCGCAGCGGAAACGCCTGCTGCGCCTGCTCATCGGCCTCAGTTTGCTGCAGTTGGTCTGGTTCAAGCTGTGGCTTACGGGGAGCGCAGGCAACGCAGTTGGCGCGGCCGGCGCGACGGGAGGCAAGGAGCATTGGATCCTTCCGCTGGGCGTCAGCTACTTCACGTTCAAGTTCATTCACTATGCGTTGGAGATGAGCCGCCGGACGCTCAAGCCGCACAGTTGGGCCGACTTCGCCTCGTACATGGCGCTGCCGCCGATCTTTACGGCGGGACCGATCGAGCGATTCGACCACTTCCTCGCCAATCGTGCCAGCCAATGGTCACCGCAGCTCTTCGCGGAAGGGCCGACGCGGATCGTGCATGGGCTTGTGAAGAAGTTTGTGATCGCGGCGATGCTGGAACCGTCCGGCGACTCCATCGCCTCGCAGTCGCAGCTGCTGGAGATGCTGCCGGACATTCCGACGATCCGCGTCTGGCGTTATCTCTTCCGGACGTTCCTACTCTTTTACCTCGACTTCAGCGCGTACTCGGACGTGGCGATCGGCGGGGCTCGGCTGCTGGGCGTGGGGATTCAGGAGAACTTCGACTGGCCGATTCTTGCTCCGAACATCGGCGCGTTCTGGAAGCGTTGGCACATGACGCTGGCAGGTTGGTGTCAGTCGTACATCTACATGCCGCTGATCGGGAAGACCCGCAATCCGTATGTCGCGACCTACCTCGCCTTCCTGGGGATTGGCCTCTGGCATGGGCCGACTCTGGGCTGGCTGTTGTGGGGGGCCTGGCACGGCACGGGCGTGGCCGCGTATGTCTACTGGACGCAGCTGAAGAAGCGTCGTCGGTGGGTGGTGCCGGCCAACATCGCCACGCGGGTACTGTCCACCGGCTTGACGTTGGCGTTCGTCTCGACGGCCAGCGTCCTGCCCGCCGTGCGAAACGTCCAAGACCTCTTTGGCGTGCTGCGAATCCTCGCAAAGATGGTGTTTGTCGACGTGTAAATACGATGGTTTTGTGTAGCATGGAGAGTTCCGCGTCGTGGTCGTTTCGAAGGAGGCGGGGCGTGAGGAATTGTGATCGCTGGAGATGCTCATGTCAGGATTGAAAGAGACCATTCGGGAGTTCCTGCGGGATTCGGGCGGTGTGGACGTATCGGAGGTGGCCGACGATTCGCCCCTGTTCAGTACGGGAATCATCGACTCGTTCACGCTGGTATCGCTGATGGCCCTGATCGAGACGCACGCCGGATTCCAAGTGGATCCGATGGACGTAACGCTCGAGAACTTCGACACCATCGAGCGAATGCAGGCGTATGTGGACCGTCGCCGCGAGACGGAATAGGACACGCCAGTCTGTATTGGATGGTCATTCGGGGCAGGTGGGCAGTCGGGCGGTTGGAAAGCGAGGAGGGCATGGACGAGTCGATACGCGAGCGGATCAATGCGGTGGTGGCGGACGCCGCGACGCCGTGCTTTGTCTACTTTGCGGAGGAGATCGCGGCGCGCATTGCCGACCTGCAGCGCGCGTTGCGGGGCCACTTCACCATCAGCTACGCCGTGAAGGCGAATCCCAACCTCGGGCTGCTCCGTTTTCTTCGCACCTGTCTGGATACGATGGACGTTTCGTCGGCCGGGGAGCTGGATCGCATTGCGGCCGCCGGGTTCGACGTGGGCAAGGCGAGTTTTTCGGGACCCTGCAAGCGCGATTTTGAACTGCGGCGGGCCGTGGAACTGGGCTGCGGCGATGTCGTCTGCGAGTCGCTGTCGCAGATCGAGAAGCTCGATCGGTTTGCGGGCGAGGCCGGCAAGCGGATGGCGTTTCTCATCCGGATCAACCCGACTCGCGTGCCGCGCCGGTTCGGTGTGAACATGGCGGGCAAGCCGAGCCAGTTTGGCATCGACGAGGAGTGTGTCGACGAGGTGCTGGAGCGCAGGCACGAGTGGCGCAACCTGGACCTGCATGGATTCCACATCTATTCGGGCACCAACTGCCTGGATGAAGCGGCGATCGCCGAGAACTTTTCGATCTTCATCGAACTCTTCCAGCGTTTCTCGGACGCGCATCACCTGGAGCCGAAGCGGCTGGTGTTCGGTTCCGGATTTGGGATACCCTACACGCCCGCCGAGCAGGCGCTGGATCTGGAGGACTTGGCGGGCAGGATCAATCCGCAGATGGACGCGATGCGTGCTCATCCGCGCCTTCGCCGCGCGGAAGCCGTGCTGGAGATGGGACGCTGGCTCGTGGGGCCCGCAGGCTACATGGTGACCGAAGTGGTCGACGCGAAGGTGAGTCGCGGCGTCGAAATTCGACTTTGCGACGCAGGCTTCAACAATCTGCTGCCAGCCTTTGGACTGATGGGAAGCGTGATCCGGCGGAACTGGCGAATCGCTCACCTGGGTCATGACGTGGCCGCCGAAGTCCCGCGACACAAGTATCTGCTGACCGGCCCGCTGTGCACTACCATCGACGTGCTGGCGACGGACATCGAACTGCCGGAACTGCATGTGGGTGATCGACTGGTGGTGGAGTCGGCCGGCGCGTACGGCGTGTCGGCCAGTCCCCTGCGGTTTATCAGCCATCCCGAACCGCAGGAACTGCTGGTACGCGAGGACGGGGAGACGCTGGTCGCGGAGGACATCACGGAAGCGGGAGCGACGATCGAACCGCGTGTGGGGTCCTTCGAGTCGAATTCCCGCCCGGCGCCGGTGGACGCGGAGGTGGGGCATGGCTGAGCGAGACTATGAGGGACTGGTGGTGCTGGGCAGTCCGCGCAGTGGCACGACCTTGATGCGGCGTCTGCTGAATGCCCATCCGACGTTCGCGTGTCCGCCGGAGACGAGCCTGTTGAGCGCGGCGGCACGGTTCTTGCGCGAGGAGACGTTCCGGGGAGGACTGGCTTTCGGAGTGGTGCCGGGGCTGGAGTTCTCCGGGGTCAGCGAAGCGCAGGTGTTGGAGCGTCTGCGGGGTTTCGCGTTTGGCTTCCTGCGAGAGATCGCCACGCGGCAGGGCAAGTCGCGCTGGGCGGAGAAAACGGCGACGGATATCTTCCACCTCGACGCCATTGATCGGTTGTGCGGCGATCAGTGCCGGTTCCTGGGAGTCGTGCGCCATCCGCTGGACGTCATCTGCTCCACGAAGGAACTGGCCGACCAGATGGGCATGTACCTGCCCGAACTGCACGAATATGTGGTGCGGTTCCCGTCGCCGCATGAAGCCTTCGCGCATGCATGGAATGACGCCAATCGGCGGTTGCTGGACTTCTCGCGCCGTCGTCCTGATGCCTGCCGGCTGATACGCTACGAGGACCTGACGGCCGATCCGGAAGCGGAGATGGCGAAGGTCTGTGAGTTCCTCGGCGAACCGACCGATGTGCCGAAGATGTTGCAGGCCGCGTTCGCGGGCGACGGCGGCACGGGGCTGGGGGATTGGAAAACGTTCGGGACGCGGAAGGTGGAGGCGACGAGCGTTGGACGCTGGAAGGAGCTGTCGGCGTGGACCCTGCAGCGCCTGGTGCCTGTCGTGGACGCGACGATGCGCGAACTGGGGTACGAGCCGTCGGAGGTCGTGCCGGGAAGTCCACCGGCGACCGACCCGGCGACGCGCTGGCTGCGTCCTGCGGAGCAGGTACCGGTGAAGGGACCTACACTCGATCGGCGTCGCGAACAGCTCGCGCGGATGGTGGCATCGCTGAAAATGAAGACGGATGCCGAAAGGGCCGAGTGAGATGGCTCGCAACTTGTGGGATGCGTTTTGCGGCACGGTCTCGCGTGGACCTGAGCGAGTGGCGATCTCGCAGGGTAGCGTCCACTTTACCTACGAGCAGTGGATGCGGCGGGCGCTGCAGTTCGCCGACCGTTACGCGCGGGAAGGCGTCAGCTATGGCGATCGCGTGCTGGCGGGCGTCGTCAACGACCCGGACATGGCAGCGGCCATCGTGGGAGCCTGGGCCGTGGGTGGGATCGTTTCGATCATCGACGCCTCCAGCCCTGCCTCGCATTTAGCGCACGCCGTGGACAAGGTGAGTCCCTCGCTGCTGCTGCACGATGCGAGTGTCGCTCCCGCCTATCGTCCATCGAACCTGCCGATCCTCGCGACATCCGATGTCGCCGTGGAGGTCGCCGTGGATGTTGGTGGGTTGGTACGCCGCGCGCCGTCGCTGCCGACCGATCCGGCTTCGATCGTCTTCACGTCGGGGTCGACTGGCCGTCCCAAGGGCGTGACGCAATCGCACGGCAATCTTTTTCGCGGCTGCGCCACCGTGGCGGGCTATCTTGGTCTGCGCGACGACGACCGCATCCTCTGTCCGGTTCCCTGGTCGTTTGACTATGGCTATGGGCAGTTGTTGAGCTGCTTGCTGCGGGGAGTGCCGCTGGTGCTGCCGGTGAAGCCGAACCCGTTCAGCGTCTGCGAGGCGATCACCATGCATCGTCCCACGGTGTTGGCCGGTGTGCCTTCGTTGTACACCTACCTGGTGCGCGGCGTCTCCCCGATTCGCCAGACCGATGGCTCGTCGATTCGCCTGCTGACCAACAGCGGCTGCAGGATTCCGGGTCCCGTGTTGGCCGAGATCCGGCAGGTCTTCTCGGCGGCGCGCGTCAGCCTCAACTATGGTCTCACCGAAACCTATCGCTCCTGCACGCTCGCGTCGGAACTGGTGGATGCGAAGGCGGACAGCATCGGGAAGCCGATTCCGGGCGTCGACATCGTGGTCGTGCGCGAAGATGGTTCGCTGGCCGAGACCGGGGAGGAAGGGGAGTTGGTGCATCGCGGCGACTTCATCTGCCTGGGCTACTGGGGCGATGCGGAAGCGACGCAGCGGGCCGTGCGTTCCGATCCGCTGGCTCCGCCCGGCTGCCCCAACCCGCCGCGGGCACTCTATACGGGCGACTTCGGCTATCGCGACGCCGACGGCTTCCTCCACTATCGTTGCCGCCGTGACGCGCAGCTCAAGTCGATGGGCGTGCGCGTCAGTCCGTTGGAGGTCGAGGAGCTTCTGTACGAGTCGGGGCTGGTGCGGGAAGTCGCCGTGTTCGGCGTGCCGCATGAGATGCTGGGTGACGAGATCTGGGCGGTGGTCGTGCCGATCGACGAGCGGGCGGGGCTGAAGGAATCGCTGGTGGCGCACGCGCGCAAGACGCTGTCTGCGTACATGCTTCCCCGGCGGTTCGTCTACAAGGATGCGCTGCCGCGGACTGCCACGCAGAAGGTCGACTACCCGGCGCTGCGGAGCGAAGCGATCGCCAGCAGCCAGCGTCCGGCCCCGGCCGCGGCGACACAGCCTTGAGACGACATAGCCCTAAGATGGGGCAGCCGGATGCTGACGCTCGCGCGTCCTCCGGACCGCGCGATCACCAGGGCGCGATTTCCATCTGGTTCACGATCTGCGAGGCCAGCTGTTCGATGGCTTTCTGGTGCGCGCTGCTGATCGACTGGCCGCCCTCCGGAATCAACGCCTCGCCCTGCCCCACGAGCAGCTGATAGTCGGCCAGCGGGACGGTGATGTTGTTTGCGAGCAGTTCGCCTTGCGGTCCCACCCAGTCGATGCGGGCCACGAGGTCGGTGTCGAGGACGCGGGGGATGTCATACTGGTCCTCCGCGATGACCCGCTTGGTTTCGCTGACGATGCGGCCGCGGAGCACGCTGTCGGCGGAGGCGGCGTCGGCCACGCGGTACGGCGTCCGCATCTCGATCTGCACGGCGACCGCTTCGGCCAGCCGTTCGCCCAGGTTGCGGCGGAAGCTGTCCGATTCAAAGATGGGAACGTGCACGGTGCGCACGTCGGGCCGATAGAGCGCCTGCTGCCCCATGCGCCAGCTCGCGCAGCCAGAGAGGACCAGCAGCAGGCTGGTCCAGCAGGCAAGAATCCTGCGCGGGCGCGTCTCGCGCGGGCGCGGTGCGAGCGGGCACGACACGGCGATCATCGGGTGACTTTTTCCAGGGGATTGCGCGCCACCAGCGGTTTCTCGCGATCCGGCGTGGGGAACAGGTCCGCCAGCCAGGGCAGCGGCTGCTCGGGCTTCGGCGGCTCGGCGGCGATCTCGGTCAGGTTCTCCGTCGCCTCGCGCCCCAGGTTCGTGTCGCTGTAGTTCTTGCGCACCTGTTCGTAGTAGGTCCTGGCCGCCGCGTACTCCTTGCGTCGGTGGTAGTAGCGAGCCAGCTCCCAGTCGTGCTGCGCCTTGTTCAGCCGCACTTGGTCGCCGGCCTTCTTGAGGAACTCCCGGTTCGTCTCG
>JBIIEC010000037.1:0-22372 GCA_044238045.1 Pirellulaceae bacterium
AACGACGGCGCTTCGACTGCGGTGGATGGGGCGGCGGCAGGCGATCCCCGGTTGCGGGGAACGCTGGCGAAGATGCTCGATTCCGCCCGTGTGCTCGGCGGTTCGCCCGCGGGTGGGCCCCGATCGAGCGCGAACCGGCGGTTCCGGGTCTAGGATTGAGCGGTGGAGGCGGCGAGAATGGCGTGGCTCAGGGAGGGGCACGACCTCCTTGTCGGCTAGGGTCAGGACTCGAAAGCGTTGGGGTCGAACGGGGAGTGAATCCAGCGATGGAGTGGTTCCAAGGATTGCCGTCGGTCGGTTCGTGGGCTCCAGTGGTCTTCTATGGCCTGCCGGGCCTGGTGATGGCCGGCTTCTTCGTGGGCCTGTTCCCGCCCGAACCCGGCTATCGCCGCCGCTGGCACCTCGTCGGGTTGCTCGCCTTGCTCTGCGGCATCTTTTGGCCGCTGCTGGCCCTGCTGGGGCTGGGTTACGCCGTGGGACACTGGTATCGTGCCCGTACCAATCCCGCCGCGACGGTCGGGGAACCGCGGCGCGTGCCTCGCTTCCACCTGCGGTCGCTCTACGAAGAATCTCGCAACTGACGCTTGGTCGGCAAGCGACCTTCGGGACGCTTGCCTCCGAGGAGGCGGCTGCGCCATGACAAGCGCCGCCGACTCGGACACTAGGACCGGCAGTTGATGGCCCCCAGCTTGGTTCCAGGAGGACTCCATGACCGCGCGTACCGTGAAGGCTCCACTTGTCCAGATTGCCCTCGACTACGCCACGGTGGAGGAAGCGTTAGCGATGGCGGAGCTGGGGGTGAAGGCGGGCGTTGACATCCTGGAGGTAGGCACGCCGCTGATTGTGGCGCAAGGCATCGCGGCCATCGGTCGGCTGGCTCGCGCGTTTCCCGACTACCCGATCCTGGCCGACTACAAGACGATGGATTCGGGCGGCAAGAACGTGCTCCTGACCAAGCAGCAGGGCGGCCACTACATGACCGTCTGCGCCAACTCGCCCGACGAGACGGTGCGAGCGGCGATTGCGGCGGGGAAGGAGACGGGTATCCAGGTGGTGACCGACCTGATTGGCGTGAAGCAGCAGGCGACACGGGCGCGGCAGTGCGCCGAATGGGGCGTGGATTTCGTCTACCTGCACTACGGCGCCGACCAGCGTCGCGCCGATGACTCACGCGACTCGACCCAGTGGCTCCAGGAAGTGCTCGCTGCCGTGGACATTCCCGTGGGCGTGGGCACGTTCGATGTCGAAGACGGCGTGCGGGCGTCGGAAGGCGGAGCCGACCTGGTCTGCATCGGCCATCCGCTCATCGACCACAACCCGCTGGAAGCGCTGACCCGGTATGTGTCCGAGGTCAAATCCCGCCACCGGCCGCGGTAGTGAAGGCAGGTTTCAAGGCCGCGCTCAGGCCGTGACGCCGGCGACGAGCTGCCGGAAGCGGTCGAACAGGTAGCTGCTGTCGTGTGGCCCCGAGGACGCTTCGGGATGGTACTGCACGCTGAAAGCCGGGAACTGCTTGTGCCGCAGGCCGGCGATCGTCTGGTCGTTCAAGTTGCGATGCGTGATGACCAGCGAGTCTGGCAGGGTCGGCTCCTCCACCGCGAATCCATGGTTCTGGGCCGTGATCTCCACCTTGCCCGTCTCCAGATCCATCACCGGCTGGTTCGCGCCGCGATGGCCGAACTTCAGTTTGAACGTCTTCGCGCCGCACGCCAGCGCCAGCAGCTGGTGTCCCAGGCAGATGCCGAAGATGGGTTTCTTGCCCAGCAGACCGCGGATCGTGTCGATGGCGTAGGTCAGCGGTTCGGGGTCGCCCGGTCCGTTGGACAGGAAGACGCCATCGGGGTCCAGGGCCAGGATGTCCCGGGCCGTGGCCTGCGTGCCCGGCAGGATGGTGACGCGGAAGCCGCCGTCGCACAAATGCCGCGCGATGTTCCACTTCATGCCAAAATCCAAAGCGACCACATGGGCGTTGTTGCCGGGCGTCAGGCCCTCCTCCGATCCAAACTTGGACCACGGATTGAGCCGCTCGGTCCAGTCACGGCGTTCGGCCGAAACGACTTCGCGAACCAGGTCGCGGCCGACGAGGCCCGGGCTGGCCTTGGCCTTGCGGACGAGGCTGTCATGATCCATGTCGCGGGTCGAGATCACGCCCTTCATCGCTCCCTGGTTGCGGATGCGACGCACCAGCGCGCGCGTGTCGATGCCCGCCAGCCCGACGATTCCATACTGACGCAGGTAGTCGTCCAGCGATCCCTGGCAGCGGAAGTTGCTGGCGATGCGGCTGTTTTCGCGGACGATGAAACCGGCCAGATGAGGCTTCGCGCTTTCGAGATCCTCGTCGTTGATGCCATAGTTGCCGATTTCCGGATAGGTCATCGTCACGATCTGGCCGCGATAGCTGGGATCGGTCAGGATCTCCTGATAGCCGGTCATCGACGTGTTGAAGCAGACTTCGCCGTCCACCTCGCCGTCCGCGCCGAACGCCTCGCCGATGAATACCGTACCGTCTTCCAGCGCCAGCTTCGCGATCCGTTTCATCCGAAAGGTCTCTCCATCTAGCAAGGTGCGAGTTGGCCAGTGCCGCGGGTGAGGCACGAATCCCCCGAGAGTCACACGAACCGGTTCACGGATCACACAACCTGTGCTGCGATCGGTCCTACGTTCGGCTTAGGGCTTAAAGTCCCTACGGGCGTTGCCCGATACTCTCTGTACGGCTGTGGGTCTCCGGAGATACTGGTGACAGCGTCTCCGGGCAGCCTGAAACTCGGGCCCTTGTTGCGGCGAACAAGGGCCCGTTTTTTTTGCGCATGCGGATCCGGCGAACCCACCGCCGAAACTTGAAGGCAAACTCCGAAGATTATAGAAGTCGCTCGGCGACCTTCCTAGGGTCCCGCAACGACAATCGTCGGGCGGTCACGAGCAGTTAACGCGAATCAGCCGCCGCCTCGCCGTAGTCGGCACAAGCCGTGCGCCGAATTGGGTCTGCAAGAAGCTGCCAGCGTCGCAAGTTCGACCCCTGCCCCGCCCAAGCGTTCGGACCGCATGGTTTTGGGCATCGGCAGTTCAGCGGCCCGTGGTGCTTCGGGGCGTTTAGAAGTTCGGGGTGCTCGGGATCGACACGCGCCGTGGGCCGTCTACCAGCCCCGATCAGGTGCTGATGGGGCGCGACGAGTCGTCCGGCTGGCCGTTTCGCGATTCGCGATCCAGGCAGCGGCCGATCTGGCGGACGGCCTGGCGAAGCCGATTTTCGTTTTCAACCAGGGCCATGCGCAGGTAGCCTTCGCCAGCCTCGCCGAACCCGCTGCCCGGGCTGACGGCCACATCTCCCTTTTCCAGCAGCATCATGGCGAAGTCCATGGTGCTCATGCGGGCACGCCAGAAGTCGGGGATGGCCGCCCAGACGAACATGCCGGCGCGAGGCGGATCGACTTTCCAGCCCAGGCGTCGCAGACCGTCGACGAGGACGTCGCGGCGGCGCTGGTAGATCATCGACTGCCGCTCCACCGCCGCCTGCGTATCCCGCATGGCGACGATGGCCGCCACCTGGATCGCCTGGAACATGCCGTAGTCGTAGTAGCCCTTGATCACGCCCAGGCCGCGGATCATCTCCGCATTGCCGGCGCAGAAACCCACGCGCCAGCCAGCCATGTTGTAGCCCTTGCTCATGGTCGTGAATTCCACGCCCACGTCCTTCGCTCCCGGAGCCGTCAGGAAACTCGGCGGCTGGTAGCCATCGAAGGCCACGTCCGCGTAGGCGAAGTCGCTGATCACCACCAGGCCATAACGCTTGGCGATCTTCACGACCTCGACGAAGAACGGCGGATCCACGGTTACCGACGAGGGATTGTGCGGATAGCAGATGATCAGCAGTTTCGGCTTCGGATACAGGTGCTCGCAGGTGTAGGCGATGTTGGACAGGAACTTGTCACTGTCGGCCACCTCCAGCGAGATCACGTTGCCGGACGCGAGTGCCACGGCGTAGGTATGCACGGGGAAGTAAGGCGCCGGCACGATCGCCGTGTCCCCGGGGCCCATCAGCGCCAGGCACATGTGCGAGAAGCCTTCCTTCGACCCCAGGCAGGTCATCACCTCGGTGTCCGGGTCCAAACGCACGCCGAACTTCCGCTGGTACTTGTTGGCCAGCTCCTTCCGCAGGTTCAGGATGCCGTTCGACTTGCTGTAGCCGTGGTTGTTGGGATCGCGAGCCGCCGTGACCAGCTTCTCCACCACCAGTTCCTCGGGCGGATCCGAAGGATTGCCCATGCCCAGGTCGATGACGTCGCTGCCCGCACGCCGCTTGTTGTAGAGCACGCCATTGATGCGGCCGAAGAGATAAGGAGGCAGCCGCTGCACACGCGTCGCCAGCTCCACCTTGAAAGGCGGATTCTCCACGATCGGGCTGTCGTCCACATGGTCAATCTCGTATTCCGACATGGCGGACCATCTTTCTCTTCTGCACGCGTTCTTGAGGACGCGTCGTCTCGTGATTCCCGGGCACGGATCTTTGGGCAAGCGTTCGGAGGCTGATTCGCCAACCATGCCAGGGCTGCCTCGCAGCGTGCCTGACGTGCTGGAGCCCCATCGCCCGACGGGTCGTCAAGCTGCCCAGGTTCCGCGTCACTCGCAGCTTCCCAAGCGAGTCCTCACCGTCGAGGCCCCACTCCCCAACCGCAGCCGACGCAGGCTCCTTCAGCGCAAACTATTTGAACCTTACCAATTGATCCGATTATTTGCTACTGAACTTCGTCGGTTCGCGCGGCGGATTGGCATCAGAGGGCTTCGCGCAGTTTTTTTCTTGCTAGCTGGCTCTGCGTGGGCGGAGCAGCCGAGCAGCGCAGCTGAGCAGCGCAGCCGTGAAGGGGGCCGGCGGAGAAGGACTCGCTGCGGGCGTTACCCGGCGGAACGCAGGCCGTTGGAGCCCCCGTCGTCGGCTGGGGAGGCCCCGGGAGGCTGATCGCCGGGAGCACTGGGGACGGCGTCTCCGAGACGCCGGTCATCGGCAAGCGGCAGGGCGAGGCCGCAGTCGGTCATCCGCTGCAGCAGCTGTTCGCGGCCGATTCGCAGCATGCGCGCCGCCACGTCCAACCGGTTGCCCGCCCGCTCCAGCGTCGCTCGCACATGCCGTTCGGTGATCTCCGCCAGCGTCGGCCAAGGTCGCTCCACGACCTCCCATGCCGGCAACGATTCGTACGCATTCACCGGCCGGTCGCCCGGCACCGGATCGCTCGCGCGAACTTCGTCCTCCACCGGCAGCCACTCGGCGAAGTCGTCGACATCCAGCACTTCACGGTGGGGAACGGCCAGCACGGCCTGCTCGACCACACGCAGCAGCTGGGCGACGTTGCCCGGCCAGGAGCCCATTTCCAGCGTCGCCATGGCGGCGGGAGTCAGCCGGCGCAAGCCCAGTCCTCGCTCCAGCGTCACTCGCGCAATCGCGTGCCGCACCAGCGGTCCAATGTCTTCTCGCCGCTCACGCAGCGGCAACGCTTCGACGTACAGCGCGTTGAGTCGGTAGAGCAGTTCGAAGCTGAACTGTTTTTCGGTGACCAGCTCCCGCAGGTCGCGAGAGCTGGTGGCGATGATTCGCACGTTCAGCTCGCTCCGCGGCTCACCACCGATAGGCCGGGCGCGTTTCGTCGTCAAGAATTCCAGCAGTCGAGCCTGCGCGTCGGCGTCCAGCAGGCCCACTTCCTCCAGCAGCAGCGTGCCGCCCTCCGCGACCTGCAGGCTGCCGAGTGTCGCCGCGGGCAGGAAAGAAAATGCGCCCGCTTCCTGGCCGAAGATCTGAGCGATGCCGAGTGGTCCGCGCAGTAGGGCGCAGCGGACAGGAACGAACGATCGAGGAGCGCGGAGACTGTGCTGGTGGATCGCGCGAGCGACCAGGCGCTTGCCGGTTCCCGCGGGTCCCTGGATCAGGACCGGATAGCTATAGGCGGCCGCTTGGAGAATGCGTCGCAAGGTCCGCGCTGTCCAGCCGCTTTGGCCGACCAGTCGCTCGAACGCGAAGTCGTCGTTCATCGGAGTGCCAACTCTCATCGCTCAGATCACTAGCTTTACCTCGTACCATTTTCCGCATCCGATCGGCGATGGCCATCCTTGCTATCACGCTCGCTCAATATCTTCGAATTAGTCAGAATTGCAAACGGAATCGCGATAAATTGACACTCTGGTTGGATTCCTCACGATGTGTTCATGAAACTGAACAAATCGGAGCTATCGCGGATCGGCAGAGCGGCCGCTTCGGTTGGCTTGAAGCCGGAGGCGCGAACCAGAAACGCGAACCAATTGAGCAGCTCGCGCTGGACCTATCGGCCTGGTGACGGCGGCCAGTTGTGGCCGCGACCTGTCAGCCGTCGTCACGGACGGGCGACATCCGGCGACCGGAACGGGCTCGCTGCAGGAGGCAGGCGAGTGACCCCAGGAGCAGGGCCAGCGACGACGGTTCCGGGACGCTGGCCACTCCGCCGAGCGACGGCTCGCGCCCCTGATCGCGCGCCGGCAGTGCCCGGGGCCCCAATTCGTAACCGCCGGACTGCAGCGCGGCGATCAGGTCGGTGCTGTTGAAGTCGCGGTCGGCGTTCCAGTCGCCGCTGCCCCAGGTCGCCTGGCCCGTCTCTTCCGACTCGTACAGTCCGCCCTGCAGAACCTGGATGAGGTCGGAGGAATCGAATTCGCCATCCAGATTGGCATCGCCCAGGTAGGTATTGGCGGCCACGTCGACCCAGGTTCGATGGTCGCCCCGCGCGACGCGGCCGTCGCGGTCGAGGTCAAACCTCAGATTAGTCGACGAGCCGATCGCTCCCGACAGCAGGTCGATGTCCGCGGCCGTTAACTCCAGGTCGCCGTTGAAGTCGCCGTAGACGGTGCGCGTCTGGATCTGCCCGAGGTACGACGCGAGGTCGGCGTAGAACGTGAAGTTGCCAAAGATCGGCGTCTTGACGACATCGGGCTGGTTGCGGATGCCCTCCACGGCGACGACCGTGCCTGCCAGTTCCCAGCGGCCGTCCGGCCGCTTGTGGAACATCACGCCCCCCGAATCGTTGATGACCGCCTGCGATTCAAACTCGGTCTGCGCACGACCATCGGGTCCGGTCACTTCGGAGTTGGAATTCGAGCCGTCCTGGTCGAACTCGGTGACCAGCACCAGGGTGTCGCCCATCACGGTTTCCAGCTGCAGGCGAATGTCCGCGTCGTTTTCACGCCGCACCAACTCGTCCTGCTCGATCAGGTTCGTGCCCCAGCGGAGCGAGTTGGTGTTGAGCGTCTTGTAGCCCGAGTAGTCGCTGGAGCCGGTGGTTTCGGACCAGGTCCAGATCGGGCCTCCCATGTTCACGGACCAATGGGTCAGGTTGGGGTCGCGATCCTTGCCATTGCCCGCCACCCAGACCGGCGAACCGAGCGGAGGACTGGCGTGGCTGATGGAAATCGGCGGCAGGTTGGGTTCCTCCAGCAGGCGGAACATCAACAGGTCGCCCTCAGCCGTCATCCGTCGGTCGGTCGGGTTGAGGGGCCGGAAGGCCGTGCTGCCGTCGGCCGCGAATGTCTTGCCCAGCGCCGGGAACGTCACCGAACCGGTGCCCACGTGGGCGGCCGTCAGCACCCAGCGGTCGCCCAGATAGATGGCAGTGGAACCTTTGAGTAGGCCGAGGTTGTTCCAGCCGGGATCGTCCGCCGGACGCGCGACGGTGGACGAAGAGAGGGGACCGGAAACCACGACCGCAGACGCGGAGCGGATTCCCCAGCCGCTGCAGAGCAGGCAGAGGACGGTCCCGAGTTGAATCGTAGTGCGTTTCATGAGCAATCGCCTCGTCCTCCACCGCCTCCTGGGTGACTACGGTGGCTTCGGTGGGTGCAGGAAATCCGTCGACACAGCGGGGTCGAATGGGACGAGGCGAAACGGGGTGACGCGGTCGTCCATGACCGAGCCGGGGTGTCAGGGGGGGAGGCCGATCTCTCCGCTGCGTCGAACGCGGCAAAATAGGAGAAAGGCGAGCCTTGTAGCCCCTGGTTCCGACCTAAGTCTCATGGTAACTGGGGTACGCGGAGCGAACAAGAAAAGTTTCTGCGCGCCAACGGCTTAGGTGTTTTGCCAAAGCTGCGTGTCCACGCCGGTTGACGCAGTTTGCCAAGTCATTCAGGGAGTTGATCGAAGAGCCGCAGGTGGAGCCGCTGGTGCGCCTGACGGGCGGTCGACACCTTCGCTCTGGTGAGGGAAGCCGCAGGGCGTCAGGAGCGATCGGCGAGAGGGGGTCGATGGCGAGTTGGCGTCTGCGGTAGGTCTGGTCCACTTTTGCAGGAGCGTGGCCAGTTTCGCGTAAGCGTGGGTTGACCCGGGAAATTAAAACTGTTAGCATCTCGGATTCGACTGTGGACCGATAGGTCTGGCTAGGGAGGGGCGACCAAGCGTTTCCGGGGGGCTTTGCCTTCGGGATTCGCGGGGCAGACTGGATCCGCACGGCACGGGTTTCTCACTGCATTTCGCGGCGAGAGATTAGCTTTCGGGCTGCTGGGCCTCTCCGAAGCGTCGGGATTCCGACGATCTGGGGACGCTCAAGTCTGAAGTTGGGCAGGCTGGGACGGGGCAGGCCGGAACCGAAGGGTTCGCGGGGAGCTCGGTCGAGTCAACCGTGGTGTGCGGCAAGCTGGCGGTATTCGCCGGTTGTTGCCCAGAGCCAGACATTCGATGCAGTTTAAGGGCTTTCGCTGCCGATTCGCGAAGCTGCGAGAAGCCTTACCAGATACCGGATGATTCCCAGTTCGCGAGAGAACGTTACGAGGAGACGGGTGCGTGGCCGAGTCGTTGGCGAAGTCCTTGATTGAGGCGGGAGTGCATTTTGGCCATCGGGCCAGCCGTTGGAATCCGAAGATGGCGCCGTATATTTACGCGCGCAAGAATCTGATCCACATCATTGACATTCGCGAGACGATCCGCGGCCTGCTGCGGGCTCAGAAGTTCGTTCGCCAGATCGCGTCCCGCAATGGGCAGGTGCTGTTCACCGGCACGAAGCGGCAGGCGGCGGACACGGTGGAGCGAGAGGCTTCCCGGTGCCAGATGCCGTTCGTCAACGACCGCTGGCTGGGAGGCACCCTGACGAACTTCCGCACGATCCGCAGCCGTCTGGCTCGGCTCGAGGAGCTGGAAGCCATCCGCTCGGGCTCGGAACTCGACACGTACTCCAAGAAGATGCAGTCGGCGCTGAACCGCGAGTATCGCAAGATGTTCCGCAACCTGAACGGGATGCGAAGCATGAGCCAGCTGCCCCGCTGTCTGTTCGTGGTGGACCCGAAGAAGGAAAAGAACGCGGTCCGCGAGGCCAAGAAGCTGGGCATCGCCACGATTGCGTTGATCGATACCGACTGCGATCCGGACTGGGTGGACCTGCCGATCCCGGGCAACGACGACGGCATTCGCTCGATCGAGCTGATTGTGTCGCTGCTGGCGGACGCGGCCCTTGCCGGACGCTCGGAAGTGGGTCCGACGAAGGACGAAGGTGGTGAGACCGGTCGCCGTGGCGGCCGCCCTGCAGCTCCCTCGGCTCCTGCAGCTCCCTCGGACGAGGAACAGGCCAAGTCGGCCGAGTAGTCCTCGTTCGCAGCAGCTGGCCTGGCATGGCCGGCTCCAGACGTTGAAGAGAACAACGGGGCGTGCTTCCCGACCGGGAGTCGCCCCGCCTGTTTTTGCGACGAAGTTGTTGGACGGAGCGAACGTCGGGGGCGACCATGCGGTCGTGCTCATGGTCCTCGTCCATTCCCGGGTGTGCCCGGACTCGGGTGCTTCTCCCCGCCGCTGCGGCCAGCGCCTGCCGCGCAACGCCGATCGCCCTGTTTCCCGTTCACACCCAAACAGTCCCCGTTCATTCGCGACAATCGCTGTTCGCGGCGCGAGCTGCCGCCTTTGTTCAGGATCGCCAGCCGGCCGCTTCAGGAAATCACGTGCATCTTTCGATTTAAGAAGCCTCGCCGCCAAGCGCGAGGCCAAACCTTGGTTGCTACTAGCGGAGAATGAAGTCATGCCCGAAATTACCGCCGCCACAGTCAGGGCCCTCCGGGAGCGGACGGGTCTGCCCATGATGGAATGCAAGAAGGCGCTCGCCGAATGCCAGGGTGACGAAGAAGCGGCCATCGACTGGCTCCGCAAGCAGGGCCTGAAGACGATGGAGAAGCGGAGTGGCCGTGAGACGTCGTTCGGCCGCATGGGACTCTACACGGGCCTGCAGGCCAAGACGGGCGCGATGGTCGAGCTGAAGTGCGAGAGCGCTCCGGTGGCGGGCCACGAGGAGTTCGTGCAGTTGGCCCAGGATCTGGCCCAGCAGTTGGCGACCGGTCCGGGAGCGGCCGACGCCGAGGCGCTACTCGACCAGCCCTCGCCCAGCCAGGCCGGCAAGACGCTGCGGGAGCAGCGCGACGAGCTGATGAACCGGATCCGCGAAGTGTTCAACATCGGCCGCATGGTCCGTTTCGACGGCCCCTGCTCCGGGTACTCGCACAACAGCGGCACGGTATCCGGCGTACTGCTGGAGGTGAAGGGTTCGGGCGAGGAAGCGGCCCGCAACATCTGCATGCACGTCGCGGCGATGCGGCCGAGGTCGCTGAGCATCGAGGAGTTGGATCCGGCGGTCGTGGCCCGCGAACGGTCGGTGCTCACCGAAGCCGCTCGCGCGGAAGGCAAGCCGGAGTCGATTATCGACAAGATGGTCGAGGGCCGCATGCGGAACTTCTACGCGGAATCGGTGCTTCGCGAGCAGCCGTACGTGAAGGACGACAAGCAGTCGGTTGGCCAGTATGCCAAGTCGGAAGGCTTGGAACTGGTGCGTTTCTCGCACTGGGAACTGGGCAAGGAATAGTCGCGTCCTCGGTCCAGGCGGCGTGAGCAAGGCCTGGGCAGTGACGAGCGGGAAGTTCAGCGCCGGAGGCTTTTCGAGGCGAAGGCCTTCGGCGTGCGAGCGGCAGTTTTCGGATCCGGGGAAGTTCCTTGAGGAGTATCCAGCGATGACGACCAGCGACGCTCAACGAACTCCCCGCTATGGCCGCGTGGTGCTGAAGCTGTCGGGCGAGAGTTTCGCGAAGCCCGGCGAGCGGGGCATCAGCATGGACGAGGTGTCGCTGATCGCTTCGCAGATCCACGACGCGCAGAAGCTGGGCTGCCAGATCGCCGTCGTGATTGGGGGTGGCAACATCCTGCGTGGCGGGCAGTTCAAGGGAGCGAACGCCAGCATCCAGGAGGCGACGGCCCACTACATGGGCATGCTCGCCACGGTTATCAATGGACTGGCGCTGCAGGACGCGCTGGAATCGGTGGGTTCGCAGACCCGCCTGATGACGGCGGTCAAGATGGACGGCGTGGCGGAGCCGTACATTCGCCGTCGCGCGCGACGTCATCTGGAGAAGGGGCGGATCATCATCCTGGCCGCCGGCACGGGCAGTCCGTTCGTGACGACCGACACGGCAGCCGCTCAGCGGGCGTTGGAGTTGGAAGCGGAGGTGGTGCTGAAGGCGACCCGCGTCGATGGTGTCTTCAGTGACGATCCCGAACGCAATCCGCACGCCGTGATGTTCCGCGAGCTGAACTACTCCACTGTGCTCGAGAAGAACCTGCGGATCATGGACCAGACGGCCATCACGCAGTGTATGACGCATGGCATGCCGCTGATCGTCTTCAACTACAAGAAGAAGGGCAACATCCAGCGCGCCATCATGGGCGAGGCGGTCGGCACCTGCATCTCAAGTAGCTAGCCGGAGCGCGGGCGTCCCGCCCGCCGAATTTGAAAGCCAGCCTCCCGCCCGCCGGTTCTGAAAGCCAGCGTCCCGCCCGCCGATTTTGAAAACCAGCGACCCGCCCGCAGCCATCCCTGCCCTCCTTGCCGTCCTGTCCTGCGTGGTTCGGCGGGTGATTCTCCAGCGGCGATCGAGTATCATGGTTGCCGGGCCATTGGGCCCGCTGCGTATTGCCAAGGCACCGAGCAGACGTATTCGTTGAAACGAAGGAATGAAGGCCGATGAGCGTTGAAGAGATCCTGCTGGACGCAGAAGACCGGATGGAGAAAGCCCTCGACATTCTCAAGCGGGCGCTCGGCGGCATTCGTACTGGTCGCGCGAATCCGGGCTTGGTGGACACGATCCGGGTTGACGTCTACGGTTCGCCGACGCCGCTGAAGCAGATCGCCCAGGTGGGTGCTCCGGAGCCCACGCAGATCGTGATCCGGCCTTACGACACGAGCACGATCAAGGACATTGAGAAGGCGATCATCGCGGGCGACCTGGGGTTCAATCCTTCGAACGATGGTCGCGTGGTGCGGATCAACATTCCACCGCTCTCGACGGAAGTGCGCAAGAAGATGGTCGCGCGGATCAAGGATCTGGCCGAGGAGGCCCGCGTGTCGATCCGCAATGTGCGGCGTGACGCGAACAAGGCGGCGGACACGGCGGAGAAGGACAAGGCGATCAGCGAAGACGATCGCGACGGGTTGAAGGATGAGGTGCAGGAGCTGACCAAGAAGTTCGAGGCCAAGGTGAACGACATGGCCAAGACGCGCGAATCCGAGGTGATGGAAGACTAGCCCGGTTGCCCGGACGGGCTTGGCGGGTTAGGGGTGCAGCTTAGCGGTGCGGGTGCGGCCGGGACGGTCGCGCTCCAGCGACTTCGGCCGGGCGGTTAAACTCCCACCGGCCCATTGACGATAGAGTGCCTAGCGAGTAGTGTAAGAGGCTCGCGTTCTGGGGTTGTGGCGGAATTGGCAGACGCGCTAGATTCAGGTTCTAGTGGGGGTAACCCCGTGGAGGTTCAACTCCTCTCAGCCCCATACCCTGGCTTCGGCCGGGGTTTTTTTTTGCGCCCACGGCATGTAGCGGGCATTCCTCCGTGCCCCTCTGTGTCCTCCGAGGTGAATTGTCCCCGCCCTTTGCATCACCCGGCCGAACCGCTCGCCCGCCGCTTCTCGAACTCACGCCAGAACTCCTCGACCGGCAGTGAATTGATCTGCTCCAGCGACGTCACCTTCCGCAGGATGGGCCCGTCGCGTTCATCGACCAGGGTGCACCACAGCAGCTTGAGGTTGGGTGTTTCCAGCAGCGGGGACAGGTCGGTGATCTTGGTGTGGACGATGTTCAGGCCTTGGAGCACCCCGTTGCCGCGCAGGGGAGACAGGTCGGCCACGGGCGTGCGGTGGCATTCAAGGCCCTGGAGCGGCGCGCCGGCCAGGGGGGCGAGGCTGGCGAGCGGCGAGTCCTGGCAGCGGACCTGCTCCAGCGGCATGCCGGCGAGCGGACTGAAGTCATCGACCTGGGTCTGGAAGCACCTGAGGTTTCGCAGCGGTGCGCCTCGCAGCGGTGACAGGTCGGCCACGGGAGTGGCGCCGACGTCGAGGTATTCCAGCGGCATCCCGCTCAGCGGTGACAGGTCGGCGACCTGCGTGCGATTGCAGATCAGCTCCCGCAGCGGCAGTCGGTGGATCGCGGATAGATCGTCGATCCGCCCGTTGAACGCGATCTCCAGCTTGGTCGGTTTCAAGTCGGACAAAGGTGACAGGTCGTAGAAGCCTCCATTGACGCGCGCGGTTCCCGATGCGGCGCCGTTGAAGACGCGTAGGTCCTTGAGAGCTTGCAGTGGCGAGATATCCTCGACGTATTCGCCGACGAACTCGATCTCCGTGACCGCCCCGTTTTCGATGATGTGTTTCACTTCTCCCTCGAAGCTGGTGTTGCGTTCGCGGAGTTTTTCGAGGACGGCTTGGAATTGTTCGGGAGCAGGCAGCGAGGCGACGTGCGCGAGCCAGTCAGCTTCGAGAGGCGGTGGGCTTGGGCGGCGCGCCTTGCTGGGTGGTTCGGGTGTCTGGCTGGACCACCACCACATGCCGAGGCCGGCTGCGGTGATCGTTCCGACCATGGTGCGAACCACGGCGCGGCGGTGGGTGCTGCGTTCCTGGATGCGGCGCAGGTCGGCGGCGAACTCCGCGGCCGATGCGTAGCGGGCGGCCGGGTCGCGCTCCAACGCCTTGTGGCAGATCCGCCGCAGTTCCGCGGGAATATCCGGCGACTTGACCTTGGCCCCCGAGACGATTTCGCGGCGTAGGACCTGCGGCTCGGGCGACGAGTAGGGGACGCCGCCGGTCAGCAGTTCATGCAGCACGATGCCGAGGCTGTAGAGGTCGCTGCGCCGGTCGATCGTTTCGCCGTTCAACTGTTCCGGCGACATGTACTGCAGGGTGCCGAGCGACGGGGCGAAGCGGCCGGTCTTGGTGGACGAGTGGGCGATCCCGAAGTCGGCCAGCAGGGCGCGGCCGTGGTGGTCGATCAGGATGTTCGGGGGCTTGATGTCCCGGTGGATGATGCCCTGTTCATGGGCGTATTCGAGTGCGTCGGCGATTTCGGCCAGCCACTGGATGGCCTTGTCGATGCCCGGCGGTCGGTCCTTGATCTGGTCGCCGAGGCTGCCGCCTTCGATGAACTCCGAGATGATGAAGTAGGTATCATCGACGCGGCCGGCGTCGTGGACCGGGACGATGCCCGGGTGTTTCAGGCGAGCGACCCGGCGTGCTTCTGCGATGAAGGCATCGGTCGAATTCAAGCGGCTGGGCTTGGGCAGCTTGACGGCGACGGCCCGGTGCAGTTCCAGGTCGAAGCCGCGCCAGACCTGGGCGAAGCCGCCCTCGGCAATCAGCACATCGAGCCGATAGCGGCCGGCCAGCACGGGCGCTTCGCCGGAAGCGGAGGCCTGGAAGCAGGGAGTCTCGACCGGTTCGGGGGCGACCAGCGGTTCATTGAGCCAAGCGGTGGCCAGCAGAGCGTCGATGAGGCGTTGCAGTTCATCGATCAGGTGGGGACAGTCTTGGCAGAGTTCGACGGCCGAGGCATCGCGGCCTTGTTCACGAAGTTCTTCCCACCGCACAAGAAGTTCGGCGAGGGTCTCATCATCCTGATGCGAAGCCCCATCCTGCGCGTCATTGGTCACGTGTCGATACCCTGTAGCCTCAGTCGAGCCGCCTGCCAGCGGCGTTTCAGTGTGCTGTACGAAATCCCCAGGACCGCAGCCGCCTGCTCCTGCTGCAGCCCCTCGTAAAACAGGAGGTTCACGACCTCCTGTTCATCGAGCGGCAATTTCCCAACCCGCTCGTGGAACTCGGTCCAAGCCTCGATATCGTCGGGTTGCTCCCCGACCTTCCGCAGCGTCCCGCCGTTGTCGTCCGCTGGCTGGTGATCGGTATGGTGATTGGCGGCAGCACCCTCCGGCCCGAGGTGGTGTTTGACGAGGTCGAGCAGCGTGCGGCGGATCTGCACGCCAGCCAGGTTGAAAAAGTGAGCCACCGACTGGACCTCAACGGCAGCCAGTGCGCGGTGGAGCCGGATCATGGCATCCTGAAACACATCGTCTGTCTGTTCCCATCGCTGCAGGGCGGGAAAATCGTGGAACATGGCCCGCGTCATCCGCAGCAGTCGATCCCCCGCATGGTCGAGCAGCAGTTCCCGGGCAGCCGGCTTGCCGGCGATCGCATCCTCAACCAGACACTGCAGTTTCGCATCACTATCCAAAGCAGGAACAGACACCATGCCGAGGGTCCCCATGCATACGGCCGAAACAATGTAAGTTTGGCCATTATACATAGGAACAAGGACGAATAGCCCCGCTAAAGATTTCTTTTCCGCGAGTGGCTATGCGACACGATAACGGGCTGGGGCTCACAAAAATATCTATGGGGATTTCGTGAGCTGATGATTGGTGAGTTCTCGCATTAGAATCTGCGTAGGTTCACTCTGCGAAGATGCTTGCCGAGAAGCTTTCGCCGACTCGGTGGGGTCACCAGAAAAGCGAAGTCGCCGGGGCCTTGCGGAGGTTCCAAATGCTTGCGTGCATAATGGATGCCCCTCTTCAGATGCAGGCTCTTGAACCGAGGGTTTTACCTCAAGTCTCTTCGTTTCGAAAGCAACGGCATGGTCCGGCGGCGAAGAAGCACGCAGGTGAGATTGCCAGATACGCTTGTTCATCGGAGCGCCGGAGACTGCGGAACGTCCTCGGGGTCCGCGCCGACCCTGTCAAGATCGGTTGTCGTGAGATGTTTTCTACGGCAAGTTGAAAACCTTACGCTCACTCGCGTGGCGGGATCACCCTGGTTGGTGAATCGACCTATGCGACGGCATGTCGAGGCGGGGCGCTGATGCCTACGGGGCGATGGCATCTTCGCCGCACGCCTCAGCCCATCGGCTCGTATGCCACTCAAGCGAACGCACGGGGGAGTGGTGGGATGCCTTTGGAAACCACGGAGGGCCGAAGCGGCATGGAGAGGACGGCGCGGCAGCGAGTGCCATGAGATCGAGTGCGTGTGGGTCAGGATGCGTACTGGATCGCGAGGTGGGGCGTGGGCAGGCGCTTGCCGCCTTGATGGTGGGACGTGAGCAGGCTGTCGAGCAGGCCGGTGGTCAGCAGCGTGCGTTCCACCGGATAGGTCGGGCGGCCCGCGTGCACCATCGCTTCGATGCCCCGCAGTAGTTCCGCGAAGTGTGGATAGTGCGGCTCCCGGTGCTCCATCGCCCGCACCGCGACGGGCGGCTGGCCGGCGATGCGCCAGCTGGCGGAGATTGCCGCCGCGACGCTGGGCAGCATCAGCACCGGCGCCTTCAGGCCGTCCCGATATTCGATCAAGAACACCACAGCGTCGTTCAGTTTGCTGGCCAGCAGCTGTTCGCGCGTCGTCTGGCTGGCCGCCAGCCCCGCGTCCAGCAGTTCGCCATCCAGCGTGCCGTTGGCGATCATGTCGGGGATGGCCTCGCCCGACAGGCTCTGCACGGCCGCCACGCCGGTTTCGCCGCCCGCTCGCCGCTCCAGCATCACCTGCAGGAATTCGAGCGTATGGAAGCCGTAGATGTCGAGTCCGGAGTAGCCGATGCCGAGGCAGGCCGCGACCCGCTCGCCGCGCGGGAACGCGGTCTGCGGTTCGCGAGCACCGACGGCCAGCGACGAGCCCGCCATGAAGGGGATCTTCAGCTCCTGCGCGCGTCGATACATCCAGATCGCGTCCGCCCATTCCGGGCCCAGATGCTTGTCGTTGAACACCGGCACGACGCGTCCATGTCGCTCCATCGCCGCCGCGATCTCGCGGAAGAAGCGTTTGCGCGGATACAGATGCTGTTCCTTTTCGTTCCAAGGATATTCACCATGCTCGCCGATGCTGATCACGCCGTCCACGGCGACGCGATCGGTGCCGAGCGTCAGCGCGTCCTCGATGCGATCCACCAGCGGAAACCCATACTCGCGCGAGAAATCACGCGCCATGTCGCCTGGGCCATACTGGTCGACGTAGAGTGCCGCGAGTTGCAGGTCGGGGCCTGGGCCGCCGTCGTACTTCCAGCCGCGGAGGATCTTGCCGAGGATGACGTCCGAATGCGAGCCCTGGCGATAGATGGTGACCACCGCCGCCACCGGTCGCTTGGGACGTTCCGCGGCGCGGGCGTCGCCGCAATGTGTCCACGATCGGGAAGTCAAGGACGCGGCCGTCGCCGCTCCCATCGTCTGCAGGAAGTGACGACGTGTCGTCATTCGGTAAACTCCTTGGGGACGATCGTGGGGCAAGGCTCGTGCGATCTCAGGCCAGGATGTCGTGCACGACGTGTGCTTCTTCTACACCTGTCAAGCGTTCGTCGAGGCCGCGGAACTTGTAGGTGAATCGACGATGGTCGATGCCCAGGCAGTGCAGGATCGTGGCGTTCACGTCGCGGATGTGCATGGAGCCGTCGACGACGTTGTACGAGAAGTCGTCGGTCTGGCCGTATTCGAAGCCACGTTTGATGCCGCCGCCCGCCATCCAGATCGTGAAGCAGCGGCCGTGGTGGTCGCGGCCGGAGGACGGGTTGTCCAGCTGTCCCTGGCTGAAAACGGTGCGGCCGAATTCGCCGCCCCACACGACCAGCGTCTCGTCGAGCAGTCCGCGTTCCTTCAGGTCGCGCAGCAGCGCGGCCGTGGGCTGGTCGATGTCGTGGCATTGGCGAGGGAGCTGCCCGCGGATGGCGATGTGTTGGTCCCAGCCGCGATGGAAGAGCTGGATGAATCGCACGCCGCGTTCGGCCATGCGTCGCGCGAGCAGGCAGTTGGCGGCGTAGCTGCCCGGCTTCAATACCTGCGGGCCGTACGACTCGAGCGTCGCCGGCGATTCGTCGCGCAGGTCGACGAGGTCCGGCACCGACGTTTGCATGCGGAAGGCCATCTCATACGCGGCGATGCGCGCCTGGATCTCGGGATCGCCGGCCTGCTGGAAGTGAGCCTGGTTCAGTTCGGCAAGGTCGTCGAGGATCGCGCGGCGGCTGCTGGAGGTGACGCCGGGCGGGTTTGCCAGATAGAGCACCGGGTTGGCACCGGGCCGCAACTGCACTCCCTGGTGGTTCGACGGCAGGAAGCCGCTGCCCCACAGCCGCGCGAACAGCGGCTGGCCGGGGTTCTTGCCCGTGCCCTGCGAGAGCAGCACCAGGTACGCGGGCAGGTTCTCGTTTTCGTTGCCCAGGCCGTAGCTGAGCCACGCGCCCATGCTCGCCTTGCCGATCTGCTGGGAGCCGGTATTGATGAACGTGATGGCCGGATCGTGGTTGATCGCCTCCGTGTTCGCCGACTTGATGATCGTGATGTCGTCGGCGATCCCCTGCATGTGCGGCAGCAGGTCGGACATCCAAGTGCCGTGCTGTCCGCAGCGCCGCATGCCCCACAGCGGCTTCACCACCGGGTAGCTCCCCTGCCCCGACGTCATGCCGGTGACGCGCTGCGTGCCGCGCACGGAGGCGGGCAGTTCCTTGCCATGCCACTCGTCCATCACCGGCTTGTAGTCGAACAGGTCGACCTGCGACGGGCCTTCGGACTGGAATAGATAGATGACGCGCTTGGCCTTGGGCGCGAAGTGCGGCAGGCCGGGCAGTCCGCGCGACGAAGGCGCCGCCGGTGGTACGGCATCGCCGCCGGTCTCGGCTCGGGCTGGCGAACGCAGCAGTTCCGGAAACAGCAGCGTGCCGAGTGCCATGTGTCCAAGGCCGCGTGAGGCACGGCTGAGCAGTTGGCGACGATGGAGGGGAGCGAAGGTGTCGAACATGGTCGTGCGTTCCGGTCAAAGAAGTGGTTTTAGCGTCGGGGCGCGTCACGGCGGCGCGCCGGTCAGCTGCGCGTGACGGTTTCGCTCAGGTTCAGCAGCAGCGAGCCGACGCTGGCCCAGGCGGCGAGTTCCTCCGGTGGAAGCTGGCCGTCCCGGTAGGATTCGCCGATCGACAGGTACTCGCGCGCCGCGTTCGGATCGGCCGCATAGCGTGCACGTTCGCGCTCGTACGCGCGGCGCACGATCGCCAGTTCGCGGTCGCTCGCCGGACGGCCGAGGACGACTTCGAACGCGAACTGCAGACGGGCGTCTGTGTCGGCCGGCGCTTCGCGCAGGATCCGCTGCGCCAGTGCGCGGCTCGCCTCGACAAACTGCGGATCGTTCAGCAGCACCAGTGACTGCAGGGGAGTGTTCGTCGACGATCGCTGCACTGTGCAGACTTCGCGGGTCGGTGCGTCGAACGTGATCATGGAAGGCGGTGGCGACGTCCGCTTCCAGTAGGTGTAGAGGCTGCGGCGATAGAGCTTCTCGCCGTGGTCCTGCACGAAGACCTGCGAGGTGGCGGGCGAGCTGCCGAAGTGGCTGATCTCGCGCCACAGAACGCCGGGCTGGTAAGGCAGCACGCTGGGGCCGCCCAGGCGATCGACGAGCAGTCCGCTGACGGCGAGTGCCTGGTCGCGGACGAATTCGGCCTGCAGGCGGAACCGCGGGCCGCGGCCCAGCAGTCGGTTCGTGGGGTCGGCCGTCAGCTGTTCCGGCGAGCTGTCGGAACTCTGGCGGTAGGTCGAGGACATCACGATCTGCTTGACCAGTCGCTTGACGTTCCAATCGTTCTCCACAAAATCGACGGCGAGCCAGTCGAGCAGTTCGGGGTGCGAGGGCGGTTCGCCCTGCGCGCCGAAATCGGCGGAGGTGCTGACGAGTCCGGTGCCGAAGAACAGCTGCCAGACGCGATTGACGGCGACGCGCGCGGTCAGCGGATGCTCGGGCCGCGTGAGCCACTGGGCGAGTCCCAGGCGGTTGGCCGGTTGGTCGGGCGCGGCGGGCAGCAGGCTGGTGATCGTGGTCGGTTCGACCTTCTCGAGCGGCTGGTCATACTGGCCGCGGTTGAGAATGTGCGTAGCGCGTGGCGGGTTGGCCGAGTCCATGACCATCACCTCCTGCGGCTGGGTCAGGTAGGCGATGCGTTCCTCCAGATTCTTGATCTGGAAGCGCGTGTTGGCCAGTTCCGTCGCGACGCTCGCATGGTACGCGCGGATGCGTTCGCGCTGCTCGGCCGATCGCTCGCCCTCCGCCACTTCCAGGATGCGCTGCACTTCCTCGGGGATGTTCGTGCCGTCGTCGTGGCCGGTGATGGCGACGACGCGGTACTGGCCGGCCTGCAGGCTGCCGTTGCCGAACGGGCCGCCGCCCCAGACCAGCATCACGGTGACGAAGGGCGTGGTGGCCGGATCGACGGGCGATGCGAACTGCCACGTGATGTGCTGCGGCGTCTGGTTGTGGGGGTGCGGGGACCAGCCGTTGTGGTCGCGTTCGTCGAGCGTATCGGCGGGGGGGAAGTCGGGATGCGACGCGCTGGCGGTCGCTTCGCGGATCGGCACCATGCGGTAGAGGTCGATCTGGTCGGAGGGCACGCCGGTGGCTGACGCGGTGAAGGAGGTCAGTACGAAGCTGCCTTCGAGGCTGCTGGCGTCGCCGCGGCCGATGCCCGCTTTCGGCAGGCTTTCGTGCGGCGTGAAGAGGATTCGCAGTCCAGTGATGGGAGTGGTGATGCCTGCGAGCGCGGCGGAGATGCAGAGGCTGCGGTCGCTGCCGCCCAGCGCGTTCACCGTGCCATCTTCCTTGACGTCGTACTCGCCGCCGCGGTTGGGCGAGGTGACCTTCAGCACCTGGACGGGCAGCACCTGCAGGTCGCGGCCGCGTCGGGCCAGCTCCTCGCGCGCCTCCTCCTCCCATGCGGACTGGCTCTCCAGTGGCTGCGTCAGGCGGGATTGCAGCGTCGCCAGTTCGGCACGCAAGTCATCGATCTGCGATGCGTCGGCTGCGAATGTCGAGTGCAGACGCTGCGACGGGACGGAGTTCACGCCGCCATCGCCATCGAGGCCGCGGTCCTGAAGTCCGTTGAAGTACGCGAACATCTGATAGTAGTCGCGCTGCGTGATGGGGTCGTACTTGTGGTCGTGGCACTGGGCGCAGCCGAGTGTCATGCCCAGGAACACCTCGCCCGTCGTGCGGACCCGATCGGCGACGTAGTTGACGAGATTCTCTTCGGGGATGGTGCCGCCTTCGTGCGTGATCATGTGATTGCGGTTGAAGCCACTGGCGACCAGCTGGTCGTTGGTCGCTTCGGGCAGCAGGTCGCCCGCCAGTTGGTCGACAACGAACTGGTTGAACGGCAGGTTGCGGTTGTAGGCCTGGATCACCCAGTCGCGATACAGGGTCATCTGCCGGCCACCGTCGATGGAGTAGCCGTTGGTGTCGGCGTAGCGCGACTGGTCGAGCCATGCGACGGCCATGCGTTCGCCGAAGTGGGGCGAATCGAGCAGTTCATCGACGAGTCGTTCGTAGGCGTGGGGATGGCTGGAGAGTTCCAGCGCGGCCGACTGCTGCGGCGTGGGCGGCAATCCGGTGAGGTCGAGGTACAGTCGGCGGACGAGCGTGCGGGCGTCGGCGGGCGGCGAAGGACGCAGGCCTTCCTGTTCCAGGCGCGCGAGCACGAAGCGGTCGAGGGCATGGGCGGGCCAGTTCGAGTTACGCACCGCTGGCTCGGCCGCGCGTTTCGGCGTTTCGAACGACCAGTGCCGCCGCATCGTCGCGCCCTGTTCGATCCAGCGGCGCAGCACATCCTTCTGCGCGTCCGTCAGGTCCTTGTTGAACTCCGGCGGCGGCATGCGCTTCTCGGGGTCGCTCGACTGGATGCGCTGCCAGGCTTCGCTGCCGTCCAGGTCGCCAGCGACGAGGATGTGTCGCTCGGCGAGGTCGGGCGAGTGCTGGTCGAGCCGCAGTTCGGCTTGGCGCGTGTTGGCGTCGGGACCGTGGCAGGCGTAGCAATGGTCGGAGAGCAACGGCCGGACGTCGCGGGCGAAGTCGATCGTGTCGGCCGCGCGCAGCGGGCTATCGGGCAGCACGATCATCACGAGCGAAGCCTGCAGGAGCGAGGCCAGTGGCAGGGCGAAGACCGCGGCGCGGATGCGAGGGATCGAATCGAAACGGATGCGGGGGATCATCATGGAGTTCGCCGGAGGAGAGGGGCGGTCAGCGAGCGGGTTGGGGGGGGCCGTGACGCGCGAGGCTGCGTCAGGCGACACCCC
>JBIIEC010000363.1:0-6335 GCA_044238045.1 Pirellulaceae bacterium
TGACGATGAACGGCAACGCCTACTGCAGTACCTGGACACCAGCGGCGAACGCCATCGCGAGGAAGTGCAGGCGATCGCGGCCTCCGAGCGGGCATGGAACGAAGCGACGCAGCAGCGCACCATGCTGCTGGAGACGGTGCGAACGCGACTCCGCGAGCAGTCTGCCAACCAGCCGTTCGACCCGCTCACCTTCGAACCGCTGGCCAGCTGGAACTTCACCTCGGGGCAGGATCTCCGGGACCAGCGCGGAGGCCTGGCGCTGACGATGCACGGCGGCGCGCGCTGGATCGCGGGCGGCGTGGAACTGGACGGCAGCGGCCATCTGGTCAGCGATCCGATCCCCCAGGAACTGCGAGCAAAGACACTCGAAGCCTGGGTTCGGCTCGATAACCTCACTCAGCGCGGCGGCGGCGTTCTTTCGCTGCAGACCCTGGATGGCACGGTGTTCGACGCCATCGTCTTCGCCGAACTTTCGCCGGGTCAGTGGGTGCCGGGCAGCAATGTGCTCGCGCGAACGCAGGCACTCGGCGGCGCGGAGGAGAAGTCGGCGGCCACCGAACCGGTGCATCTGGCCATCACTTACGCCGAGGATGGCCAGATCCGTGCGTTCCGCGACGGCGAACCCTACGGCCAAGCCTACAAGAGTTCCGGTCCGGTGGTGTACGCTGCGAGTCGGTCGGTTGTCACGCTGGGCTTGCGGCACCTCCCCGCAATCGAAGGCCGGTTCCTCAAGGGCACGGTGCTGGGCGCGCGACTCTATTCGCGGGCCTTGCCGCCCGAGGAGATCCGCGCACTGGCCACGCAGGACCCGACCGTCGTGCCACTCTCCCGCGTGCTCGCGCATCTCACCGAACAAGAACAGAGCCGTTTCGACTTGCTGCAACGCGACATCGAACGGCTCGAAGTCGAACGAGCGCAGTGGTCGGATGAAGATCGTACCACCGACCCGCATCGAGCGTGGCGCGACCTGGCCCTGGCGATCTTCAACCTCAAGGAGTTCCTCTATGTCCGCTGACCTTCCGAGGCTCGACCGTCGATCCATGCTGCGCCGTACCTCGACCGGCTTTGGGGCACTGGCGCTCGCCGGCCTGCTAGGTGGTCGCGGCGCGCACGGCGAAGAAGCAGCCGGGACTTCGCAAGCATCCCGGACGCATTTCGCGCCGCGCGCGAAGCATGTCATCTTCTGCTACATGTCGGGCGGCGTCTCGCACGTCGACTCGTTCGACCCCAAGCCACGGCTCGCCAAGGAAGCGGGGCAACCGATGCCGATGAAGGTCGAGCGGACGCAGTTCAATGACAATGGCAGGATCTTCCCCAGTCCGTTCGCGTACGATCGTTATGGCGAATGCGGCCTGGAGGTGAGCCGCATGTTCCCGCACCTGGGCGGCTGCGCCGATGAACTGGCCATCATCCGCTCAATGACCAGTCCACTTAACGAACACGCGCAAGGCAACTACTTCGCGCACAGTGGGTTCCCCTTCCTGGGGCATCCGTCCGCCGGCGCCTGGGTTCACTACGGGCTGGGTGACGAGAACGAGAACCTGCCGGGGTTCGTGGTGCTGCAAAGTGGAGGAGCGGTTGCGCCGCACGGAGGCGTGGGCCTGTTCAGCAGTGGGTTCCTGCCTGCCCAGCACCAGGCCTCGATCATGCAGGTCGACCAGGCCGCGCCGATTCCGCACATTCGTCCGCGCGAGCGAGCGGACAGCCAGCGGGCGCGTTTGCGGCTGATCGACGAAATGGATCGCCTCTTTGCGCAGCAGTTGACAGAGCAGGATCCGGTCGAGGCGGCGATCCAGAACTATGAGAAGGCGTTCCGGATGCAGACCTCCGTGCCCGAGCTGTGCGATCTGCGCGGGGAGTCGGCGGAGACGCTGCGTCGTTATGGCGTGGACCGTCCCGATCGATCGCAGTCCGCCTACGCTCGGCAGTGTCTTGTCGCGCGGCGGCTGGTCGAGCGTGGCGTGCGTTTCATTGAACTCAGCTGCCTCGCCTACGATCTGGGCGGTGGCAACGGAGCCAACCCCTGGGACCATCACGGCAGCCTGGAGGAAGGGCATCGCCGCATGGCCGAACAGGTGGACCAGCCCATCGCGGCGCTGATCCAGGACCTGAAAGCGCGCGGCCTGCTCGCCGAGACGCTGATCGTATGGGCGGGCGAGTTCGGACGCACGCCGTTCTCGCAAGGCTCCAACGGCCGCGACCACAATCCGTTCGGCTTTACCGTCTGGATGGCCGGCGGCGGCATCCGCGGCGGAACGGTCCATGGAGCGACCGACGAGTACGGATACCATGCGGTCGAAAAGCCGTGCACGTTCTACGACATGTGGGCGACCGTGCTGCATCAGTTGGGGCTGGACCACGAGCGACTGACTTACCGCTATGGCGGCCGCGACTTCCGCCTGACCGATGTGCATGGCCATGTCCTGAAGGACATCCTGGCTTGATCGCGCGAATTGAACGCGAGTCCTGGTGACGAACGGCCGGAAGAGCAGTCACGCATGAACGACACACCGCCTACCTCCTCACGCGAACTGGATCCGCCCGTCGCGGACCGCGATGCAGCGGTGCGCGAGCCACACCAGGTAAAGGCTGCGCACGCGATTCCGGACTGGCAGCGCGCGGGCATGCGTCATGTGTGGATGCCCTACACGCAGATGAAGTCCGCGCCGGTGCCACTGCCAGTCGTGCGAACCGAGGACGTCTACCTGGTGCTGGAAGACGGGCGTCGGCTGATCGACGGACTGGCGTCGTGGTGGACCGCCTGCCACGGTTACAACCAGCCGCATCTGGTGCGGGCGGTGCACGACCAGCTGCAGCAGATGCCGCATGTCATGTTCGGCGGGATCCACCATCCGCAAGCCGTGCGCCTCGCCCAACGCCTGGCACGCCTCCTGCCGGGCGACCTGGACCACGTGTTCTTCTGCGACTCCGGCTCCGTGGCCGTGGAAGTCGCCATGAAGATGGCCGTGCAGTACTGGCGGAACCAGGGCGAGCGGGAGCGACATAAGTTTGTCAGTTTCCGCAACGCGTACCATGGCGACACGCTGGCCACGATGTCGGTCTGCGACCCGGTCAACAGCATGCACGCGCACTTCGCGGGCTGGTTGCCAAGTCACCATTCGCGGGAGATCCCGGCGACGCGCGACCAGCAGGCCGACTGGGATCGTTTCCTGGCGGCGCACCGGGGCGAAGTCGCCGGCGTGCTGATTGAGCCGCTGGTGCAGGGTGCGGGCGGAATGAAGTTCCACGACGCGAGCGTCCTGGCGTTCCTCCGCGCGTCCTGCGATCGACACGGCGTGCTGCTGCTGGCCGACGAGATCGCCACGGGGTTTGGGCGCACTGGCACGATGTTCGCGTGCGAGCAGGCGGAGATCGTGCCGGACATCATCTGCCTCGGCAAGGCCTTGACCGGAGGCATGTTGAGCATGGCCGCCACGGTGGCGACGTCGCGGATCTTCGCGGGTTTCCTCAGCGATGAACCGCTCACCGCGCTGATGCACGGGCCGACGTACATGGCCAATCCCACGGCCTGCGCGGCGGCCAACGCATCCCTCGACCTGTTCGAGTCCGAACCACGGTTGGAACAGGCGCGGGCGATGGAGGCGATGATGGGCGAGCTGCTGGTTCCTTGCCGGCGGCATCCGGAGGTCATCGACGTGCGGTGTCGCGGCGGCGTCGGCGTAGTGCAGGTGGCAAGCCTTCGCGACCTCGACTGGCTGCGCGCGGAACTCGTGCGCGCCGGCGTGTGGCTCCGTCCCTTCGGCGACATGGTCTACATGACCCCTCCACTCACCATCCAGCCCGGCCAACTGCAGCAGCTCTGCGAGGCGACCGTTGACGTGCTGCGACGCTGGTAACCGTCGCGTGCCTGAGCCGGTTAAGGCAACTGCTGGCCGACCGCTGCGAGGATGCGTTCCTCCACCTCGTCGGACCATGACGCGGGCAGGCCGTAGTAGACCATCGCGCCGGCGCCTTCGTAGCCGCCTTCGCGGAGCACGCGTCGCGACGGGATGTAGGCCATCACATCGTTGGCGTAGCCGGCCACCCAGGTGCGCACCCCCTTCCGCCAGCTCTTCAGACGCACGGCATAGTCGACGACCACTTCGCCTCCCAGGAAGATCCACTCCGGTCCATCGCCCAGCACGACCGAGGCAATTGGATACGGATAGCTGGCGGGAATCGCTTGGCCCTCGTCCAGCTGCTGGAGCATCCCTCGCGCGCGGGACGCGGCGTAACGGTTGTCGGACTGAGCGTCTTCTTCCCACTGCGCCCGCGTGGGCAGCGGACCGAACGGCAGGTCGACTTCGTCGTAACGTGAAACGAGGTCGCCACGAATGGGCGTGCGTGGTGCATCGAGCACCTGCTTGACGGAGCCAGCGAGTTCGTGGCCGTATTGTTGCGCGAGCGGCACGAGGCGGCGCGGCAGCGGGTTCTGGTCGCCGCCGCAACCGGCCCAGAACAGGGCGACGCAGCCGGGATAGTCCTGCTCCAGCGTCTGTTCGGCAAACCCCGGATAGTCGCCCGACCACTGGAAGCCGCTGAGCACCGTGGCGTGGCAGGCGTAGCCAAACACGACGGCTCGCAGCGTTCCTTCCGGGGAATGCACGGCCAGCACGGGCACGTCGTGGTCCTGCGGTCCCGCCAGTTGTCCGGCCGCGCGCCGCGCCGGCACCTCGGCCTCTGCATTGGTGCGGCGGTTCACGGCAAAAGCCGCTCGCCCATTCCCCCAGCTCAGTTCGCAGGGTGCCCGTGAATCCAGCGCGCTGGCCGCCGCCTCCAGGATCCGCTGCTCCAGGAACCTTTCGTAAGCATCGATACGCCACTGATGCTCGAGAGGCAGCAAGCGGTAGTGCAGTGACGACAGATTGTCACCCACGACTGGACCGGAATGCGTGTGCGAGGTGCAGAAGACGACCTGCCGGCGCTCCAGCCCGTGCTTGGCGGCCAGCGTTGCCGCCAGCGACTGCGACAGGTCGCGGTGGATGCCGACGAGGTCGAGCGTGACCAGCAGCAATCGCTCGCCGCGCGCGTCCTCCAAGTAGAGCGCGCGAGCCCAGAGATCGCACAAGGTCCCGTCCGCGGGGCGACTGCGGTCGGCATATCCGGCCATCCACATCGGCCCTTCCGGCGTGATGCGACTACGGGCCGCGCCCGCCCGCCAGCCCTCGGCCCGCAACGGCCCGGCCATTCCTGCCACCACCACGATCAACAGCAGTGCCCAAGACTTCATCGTTGCCCCTCCTTTTTCCTTGCGACGATTCGCCCGACCAATGTAGCGGCTCACGCGGCCAGTCGGTAGCATGAGCGAAAACCTCCGTGACCCTCCGTGCCCATCTCCGTGCCCTCCGTGGTTGAAAAAGACACTCCCCAATGCCGGGGGGACTAAACCACGGAGGACGCAGAGGAAGCATGGAGTACCACGGAGAGAATCTTCGCCCCAACTCGTTCTCAGGAGCCATCCGCATGATACGACGCGTTGCCTGGACCACCTTGTTGTTTGCTGCTGTGTCGATGCCAACGTCCGCGCGCGGCGACGAAGCCACGGGTCTTGCCAAGCAACTGACTTTCCTCGCTACGTTCGACGAGAGCACCCAAGCCGATTTCGCGAAGGGCGACGCGGCTTCATACATCGGCGAAGAGATCCCGCCGAAGAACTCGCAGCCCGGACTGCCCGCGCACATCGAGCATCTCGCCGACCAGGGCAAGTGGGGCGGATCGCTGCAGTTCAAGGACGTCTCGCCCAAGGTGTTCTTCTACCGCGGCAAGGACAACGTGCCGTACTCGGCCCAAGGCTTCGACCTCACCGTCAGCTACTGGCTGCGTCTGACTCCGGAAAAGGACCTCAAGCCGGGCTATGTGGATCCGCTGCAGATCACGGACAAGGCCTGGAACAACGCGTCGATTTTCTGTGACTTCAATGACAAGGGCGAGCCGCGTCTGTTTCGCCTGGGGGTAATGTCCGATCTCACCTTCTGGAATCCCCAAAACACCGACTGGGAAAAAATCCCCGACAGTGAGCGACCCTTGATTGTCGTCCAGCAGCACCCGTTCCGCGCCGACGAGTGGACGCATGTGGCCTTCACGCTCCAGGGCGTCAACCGCTCCACCCCCTGCGTCTCGACCTTCTACCTCAACGGCAAGGCCCAGGGTTCGCGCACGGGCAAGGAGCAGTTCACCTGGAATCCCGAACAGGTCGCCATCATGCTGGGAATCCAGTATATCGGCGGCATGGACGAACTGGCCATTTTCGACAAAGCATTGACCGCCGAAGAGGTCGTGCGATTAATGAAGCTGGAGGGCGGCGTCAAGTCGCTGCGGAAGTAGTCGCTCCGGAT
>JBIIEC010000038.1:0-22215 GCA_044238045.1 Pirellulaceae bacterium
ACACGGCCTTCACGGCCGGTTCCTACCACCACCAGCGGTCAGCCTGGTGCGGGTGGGCCTGGCTCAGCAGGTCGAGTGAACGGCTGACGTTCACCTCGGACGCGTTTCGCCAGGCGTCGATCTGCACGCCACCGGATGCCGTGATCAGGTAGTCGCGACCCCGCTTGATGTAGCTGCATTCGGTGGCCAGCGACTTCGGCGGGTTCCAGGCGGTGAGCGGCAGGTTCTGGTCGGCGCCGAGAAGCGTCGGCAACTCCAGCCCCGCCTTCTCCAGTAGCTGCTCCTTGCGGACCAGGGCGGCGATGACGCTCATGTCCATCAAGTTGCGGAGCTGTCCGAAGACCGGTTCCGCCTTCGACAGGGGTTCGTAGCGATTGGTCATTCGTTCGGCCCACTTGGACGCGATCGGATTCTCCTTGCCGGACTGTGCTTCGAAGGTACCGTCGTTGGCGATGATGGAGTCTTCGGTCATGACGCGTACGCCCGGGCCTCGAAGTTCCCAGGCGAGACCATCCTCGCTGCGGCCAAGCGGCTCGTAATCGCACGCAAGCCACCAGCGGGGCATCATGTTCGTCAGCTTCGCGCGGGACTCGCCAAGCATTTCCAGGAAGCTCGGCAGGTCCTCCAGCGGCGACTCGTCCAGCATCATGGCGATGCGCTTCATGCGGTAGTCGGCGGCGACAAGCACGCGAGCGAAGTGACTGCTTTCCGGCACGCCGGAGAGCGTGATCTGCTGCGGCCCCAGTGCTCGTTCCATGCCATCCAGCACCGCCGGAGCGAACTGGTCCTGCTGGCGGAGGAACTTCTGCAGCGCCTGGGTACCTTCCGGGGTGGGATCGATGGAGCAGTTGATGACGCTGGGTTCCGCGAAGTGGGCGCGGAAGGCCACGGCCAGATCCTCCAGCTGCAACACCGGCTGGCCCGTGGTCTTGCCAACCACGTGTCCCTGTTCGTTCGTGCGCCAGCCTTCGGCTTGGCCGATGAGCACGACATCCTTGTGTTCGGGGTAGACGAGCACAAATTGCACTCGTTGCAGGCCAGCGAGATATCGAACTTCCTCCGGCAACTCGCCACCGTTTCGTCGCGCGTCCTGGATCGCCTTCTCAAGCTGACGCAGGGAGATGCGGCGGAGCACGGGGCCCGCGTTGTCCAGTTCCTGCGGCACCGCGACGAGGCGACGCTCGATCTCCTGACGCAGCTCGCGACGTTCCTCGTCCGACGGCTGCCGCACGACACCCTGGGCGTCAATCGAGACGCCACCCACGGCACCGTTTCGGAAGAAACCGCCTGCCCGGACCAAGTGAGGTCCCGCCACGACCATGGAGAGCAGTCCCAGGGCGAGGAGCATCAGGAACGAGCGCGGGGTGAAACAACGCGTCAGCATGGGGGTTTCCCGAGTGAAGGAGGCAGCGGAAAATAGTTTCGCAGGCTTCCCTAAGATAGTTTCGTGGTTTGGTGGAATCAAGGAGCGTGGGGTGACTGGGTGGGATTTGGGCGTCCCGCAATCTTTTCCGCCTCTGCTTCTTCGTGGGCGTTGTTCCAGATGCTGAACGCGCGGTGTGTCGAGTCGCGAGAAGAGGTCCTCGGTAGTTGGCATGGTCGTCGCTTGGTTGGCGGGAAGCAGGCCGGCGACGATAATCGAACGCGGAACTTGCGTGCCGGTGGCGGCAGTGACTAAAGTGTCGTCAGGGCAACGGTTTGAAGCCTGAGTCGTCCCGTGCTGCCGGGGAACGCCGAGAAACGCTGGCCCAAGTCCGAGAAACGCCGGCCCACGTCAAAAGAGCGTCCAAGTGTGACGTCGCCTGCATTGTTGGGATGTGCCATGCGGGGAGCGAGCTGCCGTGAGGCTGCGGCGGGTACAACTTGCCGGGGAACTCGGGGGAGTTAGTTTCGGCGGAAGTGTTCCCGGGGAGCATGGGCGCCGCGGAGGTTTCGATTCCGCAACATCTGTCTGCCTGCTGTCCTTGTCCCGAGTTTCCGCCGCCCTGTGCGAAGTGATTCATGCTTGCCTATCTGGTAATTCGAGAAGGCTCCAAGTGGACGGACGTGTTCCGTCTGGTGGACGGTCGAACGGTGACGATCGGCCGCGCTCCGACGAATCAGATTGTCATCAAGGATGAGCGAGCCAGCCGTCACCATGCGGAGATCTTCCAGAGCCAAGGTCAGTGGATTCTGCGCGACCTGGACAGTCGCAACGGGACGCTGGTGGGCGAGGATCGCGTGCAGGGCGATCGGCCGCTAGTGGCTGGCAATGTGATCCGCATTGCCCACGCGCAGTTGGCTTTCGTCCACGACCTGTCGGCCGCTTTTCCGGACACGCCGGCGGAGCCGAAGCAGGAGGAGACGGCGCTGGGTGGCATGGAGGACGAGGACGATGTGCTGGCGGGTGCTCACGCGCCGACCACGATCACTCATCGCAAGGGCCAGACGCGTTTTCTCGAACGCCGCTCCGATGATGATGTCGCGGGCATTCCTCGACTGGGACAGGCGGCCACGACGCTGTGTCGGATCGCGTTCGAATTGGCGAGTCAGCCGGATGTGAATTCGGTGGCGAACCGGGCGCTCGAAGGTCTGCTGGAGGGCACGCATGTGAACGCGGCCGCGATGCTCCTGGTGCCGCGCGACCATGTCGGGGTGCCGTCGGGGCATTCGCTGGAGCTGATTGCATCGCGGACGCATGATTCGGTGAAGTACCACCGCGTCTCGAACTTTCTGGCCACCATGGTGTTGCGGGAGGGGGAGGCCGTGCTGGCGCGGAACGTCGAGGGAGACAGCACGCTCGGCAGTCGCGACAGCCAGGGCGAGATTCACGCGACGAGCGTGCTGTGCGCCCCCATTCGCCAGGACGGTCGCGTGGTGGGGCTGATCCATGCGTATTCCACGCGGCCGGAGGTCGTGCCGGATCCGGACGACCTGGAGTTCTCGCTGGCGGTGGCCGACAACGTGGCGCTGGCGCTGAAAACGTTGACGCGACAGCAGGAGCTGGCGGAGACTCTGAACGTTTCGCAGGGAGAGATCCGGCAGTTGCGTCAGCAGCTGGGCGCGGCCAGTGAGATCGTCGGATCGAGTCGTTTGATGCACATGGTCCAGCAGGAGGTGTCCCGGGCTGCACCGAGTCGCGCGACCGTGCTGATCCGAGGCGAGAGCGGAGTGGGCAAGGAGCTGGTGGCTCGCGCGGTGCACTACGCCAGCCCGCGACGCAAGGGACCATTCGTGTGTCTCAACTGCGCGGCGCTGTCGGAGACGCTGCTGGAGAGCGAACTGTTCGGGCATGAAAGAGGCGCCTTCACGGGGGCAACCGATCGCAAAATCGGCAAGTTCGAGGCGGCCGACAAGGGCACGCTGATGCTGGACGAGATCGGTGAAATGAGTCCCACGATCCAGGCCAAGTTCCTGCGAGTGCTGGAGGGGCACCCGTTTGAACGAGTGGGCGGCAGTCGCGCCATCAAAGTCGATGTGCGCGTCATCGCGGCGACCAACCGAGACCTTGAACAGGCCGTCGCGGAAGGAACCTTCCGGCGCGACCTCTACTTCCGCTTGCGCGTCGTGGAGATCACCGTACCGCCGCTCCGCAAACGCCCCGAGGACATCGTGGATCTGGCGGACCACTTTCTTCGCAGCTACATGGCGGAGACGGGACGTCGGCTGCTGGGGTTCACCACGGAGGCTCGCGAGCAGTTGCTGCACTACCGCTGGCCCGGCAACGTCCGCGAACTGAGGAATGTGGTGGAACGCGCCGTGGTGCTTGCTCGCGGTGACTACGTCGACATCGAGGATCTGAACCTCTCGAATCTGGCGACGCCCAGCGACAGTAGCGTGCTGCCGATGGCGTTGCCTTCCTACGAACCGTTGACGCTGGACGAGGTGGAACGTCGTCACATTCTCGCGACGCTTCGCCAGACGGAATGGAACAAGAGCCGCACCGCTCGTGTCCTGGGCATCGAGCGTTCGACGCTCGACCGCAAGATACGCCGCTACGGGCTGGTCTCCGAAGTCGACTCGCCGGGCGACGACGACTGATCAGGATCGGTGGCGGCTGTGTCAGGCCTGACGCGTCAGGGCTCCTGATGTCCGGAACCGTGGTCGTGGGATTGGTACGAGGAACGCAGCGTGGCGGGGTCGGCGCCCAGGAAGTAGCGAGCCACGATTGACCAGTTGCGAAGCGTCTGTTGGACGACGCCGTGGCGCTGCCATCGTCGCGCGCTGGTGATCAAGGGGCCGGGCAGCAGCAGCAGGGGACCGACGGATCTTGCGCGCCGGGACAGCATCAGGTCCTCCAGCAGGGGCACTTCCGGGAATCCCCCCACGCGGTCAAACCAGCTTCTGCGCACGAAGAGGCCCTGGTCGCCGTAGGCGAGTCCCAGCAGTCGCACCCGCCATCCGTTGCCTCGTTCCAGTAGACGGTAACGCCACCCGGGGGCATCGACGGTCTGATGGAAGGCGCCCAGCACGGGACCGGCATGGACGGCCAGGGCGGCACGGATTTGCGACAGGCAGGACGGAGTGAGCCGCGAGTCCGCATGGAGGAAAAGCAGTACTTCGCCGCGAGCCTGGGCGGCTCCTGCATTCTGCTGCAGCGCGCGGCCGCGGCCGGTCGTCACGACGGCCGCGCCCTGCTGACGGGCCTCGCGAATCGTTTCGTCTTGGCTCCCCCCATCCACGACGATGACCTCCTCGGCGCCTGCGGACCAAGCGCTGGCGATGGCGGCGCCAATCGTCACGCCCTCGTTGACGGCGGGAATGATCACGGAAACGGAGGGAAAAGCCGCAGAGATCGCCGCACCGCGCGCGGACGCTGGTTCGTGGACAGGCGACGGATCAAGGGACGGATCAGGGGACGAGGAGGCCATCGGGCGGATGCTCGCTTGGGGGCCTGCGAAGGAGTCAACCGGATCGAGGGGGCAGGCGGCCTTTCCGGCGGGAATGAAGCCGCTGGCGTGAGTGTAGGGGGAACGAATGAGATTGAGTGGCGCTGCAAGAGACGAGTATACTGGGGCCGGCGTAGTGGGGGTGCGTGCAGGCTGGATATTCAGGTGGGCGACCGATGAGAGTTCTTGCGATGGCATCGGTTGACCGGCAGGGTGGCCTCGGATGAAGCTCCGAGTTGGCTTGGTGGGGTTGGGCGACGCCTGGGAAACGCGGCACAGTCCGGCCCTGCGCGCGATGAGCGATCGGTTCGAGGTGCGGGCCGTCTGCGCGGAGGTTGCGCTGCGGGCCGAGCGGGTGGCCGAGGATTTTCGCGCGGACTGCATGGACGGCTTTCGGGCGTTGACCCGCCGCGACGATGTCGACGCCGTGCTGATGCTTTCGCCCCAGTGGTATGGTTCCTTGCCCATCCTGGCGGCTTGTGAGAGCGGCAAGGCGATCTACTGCGCCGCCGCCCTGGACATGGAACCGCAGCAGGCGCGGGAAGTTCGCGACCAGGTGGACCGCGCGGGCATCGCTTTCATGGCGGAACTGCCGCGCCGGCACGCGGCGGCTACCCTGCGGCTGAAGGAACTCATTGCCACCCAGCTTGGCAAACCCAGGATGCTTTTCTGCCACCTGCGGAAGTCGATCCCGGATGTGACCGGTCCGCTTCGCCGCCGCATTCTGTCCTCGATGGTGAACCGCGATCTCATCGAGCTGGTGGACTGGTGTCGGTATGTCGTGGGCGCGGATCCGACGTCGGTGATGGGAGTCCGCTATGGACCCTCGGAGTCGGCGCGCGAGGGGCAGTATCGGATGATGAGCCTGGACTTCGGCGAGCCGGGCGATCCGATGGGACCCGTCGCGCAGATCAGTTCCGGTTACTATCTGCCGCCTGAATGGACGGAGGCCATCGCGTTTCGGCCGCCAGCGGCGTTGCAGGTCTATTGCGAACGAGGCGTGGCTTTCGTCGACCTGCCTTCCACGCTGGTCTGGTTTGATGACGCGGGCCGGCACATGGAAAGCCTGGAAAGCGAGCGGCCGGTGGGAGAGCAGCTGCTGGCGCTCTTCTACCGAGCGGTCACCAGTCTGGTCCGCCGCACCAACGAGTTGGAGGACGCCTATCGGGCGCTTTCGATCGTGCTGGCGGCGGAGCAGAGTGTGCAGCAGGGCCAACGCATGCCCTTGGATTTCCGCGAGCGAGCCTGAGGGGCGGGGCGGTAGCCCGGACAAAGTCGCACAACACGCCCGGCGAACTGGAATCTTCAGCTTCCTGCTGTCATAACGACCCCGATTCAGGGGTCTAGCAGCGGAAGGGCGACGAGGATGCCAAGAGTTCCTGCGCGGAGGTGTCGTGGACATCGGGCCGCGACGATCGTCGAGTTCCTCGTGATGTTGGCCGTTCTGTTGGCATTGGGCTGCCTGCTTCTCCCTGCGCTCCTGGCTGCCCGACAGTCGTCGCTGCGGGCCGTCTGCCAGTCCAACTTGCGGCAGTGGGGACTGGCAGCGCAGGCCTTCGTCGCCGCCCGCCAGGTCTTTCCCCCCGCCGCCACTTGGCGCATTGGCGAACCGAGGAACGGGCTGCCGGTTCCGGCGAGGCACGGCGTTTTCAGTTTTTTGCTGCCTTTTGTCGAGCAGGCGACGCTCTCGGAACGCATCGACTGGAACCGGGACTGGGACGATCCCGTGAATCGTCCCTGGACGCGACAGGAGCTGGGAGGAGTCTTGCTCTGTCCCGCGGCACCGGGAGGCCGCGAGGGCAAGCACGCCGTGGACTACTCAACGGCCATCGCCGTCGATCCTTCCGAACGAACGGGCATCGGCCGGCTGCTTCGTGCTGGCACGGTGCGAAATCGAAGTTCTCGCGGCTCGCCGTCCTGGGGAGTTGGCGAACGGGTCTGGGACGGACTGCTGCAACTGGACGAGGTGGACTATGTTCGGCGGACCCGCCATCGACGCCGGGTGCGTCCGGCCGATGTTCGCGATGGACTCTCCCGGACTACGTTGATCTTTGAGAACGCGGGCAAGCCGTTATGCTTTCGACATGGAGCGGCTGCCCGCTGCCACATCAGCCGTTTTCGCTGGGCCAGTCCCGTGGTCTGGATGACGATCAATGATGTGGAGGGCGGGGAGCAGCTGCTGAACTGCCACAACAACTCGCAGCCGTACGGTTTCCACCCGGGGGGCCTCAACTTCGTCTTCGCCGATGCGACGGTTCGCTTCGTGGCCGCCGACATGGCCGCCGATCCGCTCATCTCCTGGTTCACGCTCCGCGCAGGCGACTAGCGTGCTGGGAGGGTCGCGGACGTATCGTCTGACCGAGACCTGGGAGCGAAGCCGGTTGGAAGTGCGCGGGATGGAGCAAGAGAGCGAGGGGCGGGAGGGCAGGGAGTCGCCCGACAGGAAGGAGGAGAACGGCATGCTCGGATACCGGTTGGCGCGAGGAATGGCCGCTTTTTTATATGGGGCTGTGCTCGTCGGGATCGCCGTCTTGACGAGATCAGCCACGGCCGACGACTGGCCTCAATGGCGAGCGGACGCCGCTCGAAGTGGTGTTGCCTTGCGTGCGCTGCCAGACAAGCTGCAGCTCGCATGGACGGCGGCCTTGCCGCCGACGAGGCCCGCCTGGCCGCGATCGCAGGAAGACCTGCAGTTCGACGTCGCTCCGCATGCAGTCGTTGCGGGCCGCACGCTGGTGCTCAACTCCAGCGCCTGGGACACCGTCGTGGCACTGGATACGCGGAATGGCGAGGAGCGGTGGCGGTTCCACGCGGACGGGCCCGTGAGGATGTCGCCCGTCGTGGGCCATGGTCGCGTGTACTTCGTTTCGGATGACGGTGGGCTCTACTGCTTGGACCTGGAGACCGGGGAGCTGCGATGGCGAGTGGCCGGTGTGCCGGGCGGTGAGCGACGGGTGCTCGGCAATGAACGGCTGGTCAGTGCGTGGCCAGCGCGGGGTGGTCCGGTTCTTGACGAGGGGCGGGTCTACTTTGCCGCCAGCATCTGGCCGTTCCTGGGCATCTTCATCCATTGCGTGGATGCGGATTCGGGCGCAATCCTCTGGACCAACAGCGGTGATGGCACGAATCGCACGATCCAGCCCCATGGTGCGCCTTCGTTCGCGACGGTTGCGCCGCAAGGGCATCTGGTGGTCGCGGGCGACCGACTTCTGGTTCCGGGAGGACGTTCCGTTCCGGCCGTCTACGACAAGCGTACCGGCAAGCTGCTGCACTTTCAGTACGACGGCAAACGCGGCGGACACGAGGTGTTCGCGGTGGGAGAGTTCTATTGCTGCGGGGGAGTCACCTGCGGACTGGCGGATGGCCGGGTTTGCGTGGACGAGGCTCCCGTGCTGGGGGACATGCGGGAAGTGCTCTTCTGGCGCGAGGGCCGGGTTGTGGCGGCGAAGTGGCCGACGGAGCCGACGGTCGAACGCAAGGTAGACCGCAAAGGCAAAGAGCAGGTTCGAGAGACCGTGCATTCCGACGTGCGTTGGGAGCGGCCGCTGGAGACGAGCGGCAGGAGGCCGCTGCTGCGAACGGGCCATCAGTTGTGGGTGGCTGCCCCGACGCATGTCGAGCGATGGGACCTGCCCACCGGGGAAGGAGGAGGCCCTGGGGCGGAGGTGTCCGGGGCGTCGAGTGTTCCCGCGGCGTCGTATGCCGTGCCCGGAGAGGTGGTGGAGGCGTTGGCAGCCGACGATCGGCTGTTCGCCATCCTGGACTCGGGAACGCTCGCCTGCTGGTCCGATTCGGAAGCTGCTGGCGGTGAGGATACGTCCATGGCGAGTAAAGTCACCGACGCGGTCGGCGACCATGATCGCGAGCAACCGAAGGAAGGCCTCAAGGCGGAGGAGCGGTTATCGGAGTTGGAGCTGCCTCCGACGATTGCGGAGGGGCCGGACGTCGCGAGTGACCGACTCTCGCGTGGCTTCGCGCTCGTCTTGGGCATCGAGTCGGGGCGACTGATTCAGGAACTGCTGCGTCGCGGCGAGTGGAATCTCGTGGTGCTTGAAGCCGACCGAAAACTAGCCGACCGATGGCGTCGGCTGCTGCAGGATCAGGGAGTGTATGGCGAGCGGGTGTCGATCTTGGTCGCCTCGCTGGGGACGGCAGGATTGCCACCCTACTTCGCGGAATATGTCGTGTCGGAGCGGAGCGACTGGAGTTCCATGGTGGACGCTGGCATGGGCGATTCGCCAGGGGACCGCGAGGAATCGACTGCAGGGGAGCACGAGCGGCGCGACGCGTGGGAGGAACTGCTGCGAGTTGTCCGCCCCTATGGTGGCCGGCTGGAGCTTCGCTGTGCCGCCACGGTGGCGGAGGAACTGCGGTCGGCTTGGAGCGACCGTCCGGGATGGAAGGCAACTGAGGCGCGGGGATGGCTGTGCGTCGAACGGACGGGGCCCTTGGCGGGAGCGGCCGACTGGAGTCATCAGTATGGCGATGCATCGCAGGCGGGGATCTCGCCCGAAACACGCGTGCGGCTTCCGCTCGGCCTGCTCTGGTTCGGAGGACCGTCGAACGATCGTGTGTTGCCACGCCACGGACACGGGCCGTCACCGCAGGTCGCGGGTGGAAGGGTGGTCCTCGAGGGGCCGGACAGCCTTCGCTGCCTGGATGTCTACACGGGACGAATGTTGTGGGAGAAAGAGTTGCCGGATTTGGGAGCGTTCTACGACAACACGAACCACATGCCCGGAGCCGGCGAGATCGGCAGCAACTATGTGACGACCGCGGATCGCGTCTATGTGGTGCATGGAGCGGATCTGCTGGAACTCGATGCACAGGATGGATCGACCCTGCACGCGTTCCGCGTGGAAGACGGCGAGCCTGGGACGGGACGCGATGTGTCGGGAGCGAACGATCCCTGCTGGGGCTATGTCGGCGTGAGTGGAGACTACTTGCTGGCGACCTCCTCGCCGGTGGCGTTTGTGGATGCGAACGCCGCGAACGTCGATCGCGGCGTGGGGCCTGCGGGCAAGGAGGTCGCAGGCAAGGAGGTCGCATCGGACTCCCAGGGCAGGGGCGAACCGTCGGCGGCGCTGGAGCGTTTGCTGCGTGCGACGCGTTATGCGTCGAGCAGTCGCCGGCTGCATGGGTTCGATCGTCGGTCCCGCCGGCGGCTCTGGACTCGCGAAGCGGAATTCAACTTCCGCCACAACGGTATCGCCGCCGGCAGCGGCAAGGTCTTCTGTCTCGACCGTTTTTCGGACGCTCAGTTGCGGGCGATTCAGCGTCGCGGCCTGGAGGTTCACGGCCGCCCCTCCCTTCTTGCGCTGGATCTCGCCACGGGGGAAGTCCTCTGGAGAACCTCGGAGGATGTCTTCGGGACGTTCCTGAACTACTCGATCGACCATGACTGCCTGGTGCAGGGCGGGAGCGTCTACCGCGACCGCGCCTATGACGAATCCGATCATGGCATCGCCGTCTACCGGGGAGCGGATGGGAAACGGCTCTGGCAGGACCTGAACTTGGTGTACGGTGGTCCATGCCTGCTCTGGAAAGACCAGATCCTTACCAACGGCCTGGGAGGATTCTCGCTGCGGCTGTTCGACGGGCAGAGGACTTCATGGAGCTACCGGCGCGACTATGGCTGCAACACGGCCATCGGTTGCGAGAACCTGTTGACGTTTCGTTCCGGAGCCGCCGGGTACTGCGATCTGGGGTCGGATTCCGGAACGGGCAATTTCGGGGGCTTCCGCTCAAGTTGCACGAACAACCTGATTCCGGCGAACGGAGTGCTGGTGGCTCCTGATTACACGCGCACCTGCAACTGTGCCTACCAGAATCAGACGTCGCTGGCGATGGTGCATTGGCCCGAGGGGGAGTACTGGACGTTCGGGGCGACGCAGCGTCCCGGCCGCTGGGGATGCAACTGGGGTGCGCCGGGCGATCGCCGCGCGGACTCAGGAACGCTCTGGGTGGATGTGCCCGACGTCGGAGGCGCGTCACCCGCTCCGCCGCTCCGCTGGGAGCCGGCGGCGTTGAACGTGTTTCGATTGCACTCCAGCCAGGTCACCGGGCCCGAACCTTGGATCTGCGCTTCGGGAGTGGAGGGCCTGTCGACCCTGGAGTGGGACTGTGAACGGGGCGGTCCGCACCGCGTGCGGGTCTACTTCCTGGAACCGGAAGCAGCTCCCCAGCAGCCGCGGCGCTTCGACGTTGAAACGCAGGGCCGCGTCTGGCTGACCGACTTCTGTCCCGAGGAAGCGGCAGGGGGGCCGCGAATCGGCGTGATGCGGGAGACGCAAGTCACTCCCGTGGACGGAAAAATCCGCATCGCTTTCCGGACTCGCTCGGGCCCTCCCCCGGTTCTCTCGGGGCTCGAAATCCTCGCTCCCGAGGAGCCCGCGCCGGCTGGACGGTAGGACCGTCAAGACGCGTTGTGATGATGCTTCCACCGAACGTCCGGCCAGCCCCGCTCGAGGTGTCCCGGTGCCGATCCACGCTGTGGAATTGGACCGCGTTCGGGTACACTACCGGAGGTAGATTCGATGGGAGCAGAGTCGTGGGAAGGTGGAGGTTGAGCCATGCGGGGACAATGGAGAATTGCCAAGCGGCGAGCCGCGAACGCGGTGGCCGGTTCCACGGGGCAGAGACCTCGTGAGGCACTCGCGGAAATCTTGGAAAGCAAGTCGCTGCGCGGGATTCGCCGCGCGAGTCGCTGGGGCTTTCTGGGGTTGCTGTTGCTGCTGGTACTGGTGCTGGGGAACTCCTCGCTGCGGGCCTGCAACATTCCCGTGTTTCGTTACGCGCTGGAAAACTGGAAGCCCGACTACTTCCAGGTACTGGTCTTGTCGCGCGGGCCTCTGGACGAGACGCAGCGAGCCCTGGTTGATCGGCTTCACGCGGAAGTGAATTCCAGTCGCGCGGCCAACTTGCAGGTGTTGGTCGTGGACTTGACGGTACGCAGGGTGGTCGAGGCCTTGGCGGAAGAGTCGCGGGGAAAGCCGCTGCCGAAGCCGGAGCTGGATGCCTTGGAAAGCAGCCTGGCGGAGTTGCCCTTGGAACGACCTCGCATGGTCGTCCTCTATCCTGGCCAGTATGACCGGCTCGCCTGGTCGGCCGACCTGACCGAGGAAGCGGTGAAAACCCTGGTGGATTCACCCGCGAGGCAGGCGGTGGGGGAACGACTGCTGGCGGGGGAGTCTGCCGTGTGGGTGCTGGTGGAGACAGGGCGGCCGGAGGAAGACCAACGAGCTTGGGACGAGTTGACGCGTCAGTTGGCGGAGGCCGAGAAGAAGGTACGTCTGCCGGAACGCGAATTGATTGAGACCGACGAGTACTACCGCGCGGATGTGAAGATCGACCTGAAGGTGAAGTTCTCGGCCGTGCGGGTGTCCGCCAGCGACCCGGCGGAAGCGGCCTTCGTTTCGATGCTGCGAGGCAGCGAGGCGGATCTGGCGGAATTCGACCAGCCGCTCGCCATTCCGATCTACGGCCGCGGTCGCACGTACTTCGCGCTGGTTGGCAAGGGAATCAACCAGGAGACGATCAGCGAGAACTGCCAGTTCCTCTGCGGTGCCTGCTCGTGTCAGGTGAAGCAGGACAATCCGGGAGTGGACATGCTGATGGCGGTGCCGTGGGAGGAGCGGGTCAGTGAGCAGGGTTCGGCGGCGCCGCCCTTGCCGCAACTGACGGGGATCGGCGCCCTGGAGTTGACGGCGGGCGAGGTCTCCGCGGAGGACCTTTCGACGGCGGCAGTCGCGCCGACGGAAGACTCCGCAGGTACGAAAGAGCCGGTCGCCGTCGCTTCGGATCCGAAGCGGGAGGAGATCGCGGCGGCCGCAGCGCCAGGGGGATTGAAACCCGCCCGCGAGACGCCTTCGAACGCCGTTGCGACGCCGGTTCCAGCGCCTGCCTCGTCGTCGGCCTTCTCGTGGAAACTGGTGGGCATCGTATCGGCCGCCGCGGCCGTGGCGGTGGCGGCCTTGATGTTCATGGCCCGAGGCGGGTGATCCGGTCGACTGCCTGCGGGGCCCTTGGAAACGCTCGAGGCAGGACTTCCTGAAAGTCGGGAACGAGCCGTCTGGGCGAAGTGTCGTGATGGTCGAGTGGACTCAGGTGGGAGTTGGGCAGTCACGAGCGAGGTGAGGACGCATGAAAGCTCTTCAGGTGGGGTCGATGGTCTGGAATGAGGTCCGGCACCGGCCTTTGAATTTTGTCATTCCGCTGCTGGCCATTTTGGTCGGAGTGGCTTACGCCGTCAGTTCGATGCTGCTGATGCAGTCGCATCAACGGCGGTCCGCCGAACGCGTGGCCGCGCTCGACGACGAGATTCGCAAGATCACGTTGGGCATGGGATTTAACATCAACATCCTGCCTGACGAGCAGAACCTGTCGGACTTCCACGCGTCGGACTTCGCGGAGAAGACGATGCCGTATGAGTTTGTCCAGCGGTTGGCGAACAGTCCGGCGATCCAGTCGGTGCGTCATCTTCGGCCGGCGCTGATTCGCAAGATGGATTGGCCCGAACACAAACGGCAGGTGATCGTCATGGGCGTCACGGGAGTGGTGCCGCTCTCGCATGCGTCGAACCCGGGCAAGCCGCTGGCGGAGGCGGTGCCGCAGGGAACCATGAACCTTGGCGCGCTGCTGGCCCGGGAACTGGACCTCAAGCCTGGGCAGGAGACCATGTTTCACGGGCGCACTCTGAAGGTGAACACCATCTATCCCGCCCGCGGCTCCAAGGACGACATCACGCTCTGGACCGACCTGTCCCTGGTGCAGGAACTCACCGGGCTGCCCGACCAGATTAACCTGATCCAGGCGCTAGAGTGCAACTGTGAAGCGATCGACCGGTTGGCGCAGATCCAGCAGGAAGTCTCCCAGGTGCTGGGAACGAAGGTGCAGGTGATCGAACTGGCGACGCAGGCGATCGCCCGCGCCCAGGCGCGCGTGCAGGTGCAGGCGGCCGGCGAGCAGGCGTTGGCGTCGATGCAGCAGCGCATGTCGCTGCTGCTGGGGCTGTTGACGGCGGCGGGTACAACCTTGGTGGGCATGATGGCGTTGATGAATGTGCGCGAGCGAAAGAGCGAGGTGGGGATCCTGCGGGCGCTCGGCAGTTCCACCACGACGATCCTGGGCCTGTTCCTGACGAAGGCCTTGCTGCTGGGCGTGCTGGGCGCCGTGCTGGGGATCCTGCTGGGCGCGGTGATCGCTCATGGGGTGGAGGGTGCCGAGGCGGCCCCGAGCGGCGGTTGGCTCGCTTCGCTGCCCTCCAGCACGTGGTCCACAATCCTGCTTCTCACTCCCCTGTTCGCGGTGCTCGCCAGTTGGGTCCCTGCCACTCTCGCGGCGCGCCAGGATCCTGCGAGTGTTCTGGGGATGGATTCTTGAGGAGTTCGCCGGTGGAATTGAGTGTTGAGCATGTGGACAAGTCCTATCGGGCGTCGTCGGGAGTCGTCTCCGCGGTGCGCGGCGTCGATTTGAAACTCGGCGGTGGCGAGTTCGTGGCCGTCTGCGGACCCAGTGGTTGTGGGAAGTCGACGTTGCTGATGGTGGCCGGCGGTTTGCTGCAACCGGATCGCGGACGTGTGGTCGCGGCGGGGCGGGACCTCTACCAAATGTCAGCGGCGGAGCGGGCCGGCTTCCGCGGACGCACCTTCGGTTTCGTCTTCCAACAGTTCCACCTGGTTCCATACCTGTCGGTCTGGGACAACGTGATGGCGGCGCGCTTGGGGGTTTCGGAGGAGGAGTCGGCCGCGTCGGTGAAGCAGCGTACCGGTGAGATTCTGGAACGACTGGATCTCATGGGCCGCAGCACCCACCGCCCCAGCCAGCTTTCCGCCGGCGAGAAGCAGCGGGCCGCCCTGGCTCGCGCGCTCCTGAATCGTCCGCAGGTTCTGCTCGCCGACGAACCGACGGGGAATCTGGATCGAGCGCATGCCGAGCAGGTGATGGGCTACCTGGCGCACTTTGCGGCGGAGGGCGGGATCGTGGTGCTCGTGACCCACGATGCCTGGGCTGCGTCCCTGGCCCAGCGAGTGCTGCGCATGGACGCCGGTGTGCTGAAGTCGTCCGCGGAACCGAGGGCGTAGGTCATGTTCAAAACGGGGTTTCACCGATTGCTCCTGGGGTCGCTTCTTGCCCTGGTCGCGCTGCTGGCCTTGTTGAAGTGGGGTAGTCCGCGTCCCTCGGAACCTGGCAAGGGACGTCTGTACGTCTACTGCGCCGCCGGCTTGCGCGAAGCGTTCGAGGAGGTTGCCGCGCGGTATCGCCAGGAATACGGCATCGAGATGGAAACGACCTACGAGGGGTCGGGCAAGCTGCTGGGGGAAATCCAGGCCGGCCAGCAGGGGGATCTGTTCCTGGCGGCTGATACCACCTTTCTCGACGACGCGGCGCGACTCGGATTCCTCGAAGAACGCACGCCGGTCGCCTCGCAGGTGCCCTGTCTGGTTTGGAGGCCCGATGCGACGCAGGTGCCCTCGAACACGTCCGCGCCAAACGACGACGCACTTTGGCGAGCCGTGCTGGCCGAGAACGTGAAGCTGTCGCTGGCCGAACCCAAGGTGGCTGGCATCAGTCGCGTCGCGAGCCGCCAACTGCAGAAGGAGACGCTGGATGGGCAGCCCTTGTGGGAACTCCTGATGAAGAAGGCCACGGTGGTGCGGCAGACGGTCAACGAAGTGGCCAACGATGTCCGGGCCGGCGTGGTCGATGTGGGGATTGTCTGGGATGCCACCGCGTCCCAGTATCCCGAACTGCGCGTCACACGCGTTGCAAAACTCGATGAGTCGGTGCAGCAGGTGGAACTGGGCGTGTTGCGATTTTCCAAGCAGCCCAGCCGGGCGCTGCACTTCCTTCGGTATCTCTCCTCACGGGACCGGGGGTTGCCGATTTTCCAGAAGCACGCGTATCGCGTGGTGGACGGCGATGCCTGGTCGGAGACGCCGGAACTGCACCTCTTCACCGGTGGCCTGATGCATCCGGCGATCCAGGGTGCGATCGAGGAGTTTGAAAAGCGCGAGGGAGTTCGCGTAGTGCAGACTCCGAACGGCTGCGGCATCCTGGTGAGCCAGATCAAGGCAGGGGAGCACCCGGATACCTACTTTGCCTGCGATACGACGTTCATGGATTCTGTCTCCGATATCTTTCCGAACGCGAAGAATGTCTCGTCGACGGAGATCGTGTTGATTGTCAGCAAGGTGCGGCCCGACTGCGACCGAATCCAGTCGCTGGAGGATATCGCGAAACCCGGTTGGAAGCTGGGGCTGTGTAATCCGGAGCACAGCGCGCTGGGGGCTCTGTCGCAACGGTTGCTGGAGGGGAGGGGGCAGTGGGAGGCGGTGAAGGGCCAGGTGATCGACTGGCCGAGCACGGCCGACCGACTGGTAGAGAGCCTTGTGATTGGCAGCATCGACGCGGCACTGGTCTACCGTGCGAACACCGTGCGGCAGGCGGATAAGCTCCGCGTGATCCCGGTGGACGACCCGCGGGCCCAGGCCACGCAGCCGGTCGCGGTGGCGCGCGACAGCCGTTATCCTCGCCTGGCGGGACGTCTGGTGGATCGACTGCTGTCCCAGGCCTCGCAGGCGACGTTCGAGTCGCTCGGGTTTCGATGGCTGGGAGGCTCGGCTCCATGAACGACCAGGCTTCCAGCGCGACGGACGAACCGTCGAACTACGGCGCGATTCATGGCACCTGGACCGACTATCCGTTTCTCGCGGGGTTGGTGGTGCTGGGTGGTTTCTATGTCGTGATGATCGTGGCACTCCTGCTGGCCGATATTCACTACGCGGCACGCTACCCGGGGCCGGTGTGGGAGACGATGGGCACGGAGGAGATCCGCTACGCAATCTGGTTGAGTCTGGTGTCCTGCTCCATCACCGCGATCCTGTCGCTGTGGGTCGCGGTTCCCCTGGGTTATCTGATGTCGCGGGTGAACTTCCCCGGCAAGACGCTGCTTGACTGCCTGCTGGATATTCCGATCTTCCTGCCGCCGCTGGTGGTTGGATTGAGTCTGTTGATCCTGTTCCGGCAGACGCCCCTGCGGGCGCTGGACGATCGTTGGGAGATCGCGTTCCACGTACCGGCCGTGATCATCGCGCAGTTCGCCGTGGCGAGCGCCTTCGCGGTGCGGACCATGCGGTCGACGTTCGACAACCTGTCGCCTCGACTGGAGCAGGTTGCCTGGACGCTGGGCTGCTCGCGAGCCCAGGCGTTTTCGCTGGTGGTCCTGCCGCAGGCCTGGCGCGGCATCCTCACGGCGGGGACGCTTGCGTGGGCTCGGGCCTTGGGCGAGTTCGGGCCGATCCTCGTGTTCGCGGGGTCGACGCGGAAGCGAACCGAGGTGTTGCCGGTGAGCGTGCATATGGAACTGAGCATCGGGAATCTGGAGGGAGCCGTGGGGGTGTCACTGCTGATGGTGGTCATCGCGCTGGCGGTGCTGGTGGTGGTTCGCCTGCTGGGCGGCGCGCGGGCTGCTTAGAACGGGAAAGCACGGAAGCGACGGGTGAGTCATGGGGCGCCTCGGGCGAGGCATGGGCTTGGAAAAGCATTCAGAGAACGAGGAGCAGCTATGGATCGTCGAAGGGTCGCATTGGTAACGGGCGCGAGCAAGGGCGTGGGCAAGGGCATCGCGCTGGGACTGGCCAAGGCCGGTTGGGATGTCGCCGTGAACTACAACTCGGACCTCGTCGGTGCCGAGGCCACGGCGGAGGCGGTGCGCGGGATCGGTCAGCAGGCTTGGCTGATCTCGGGGGACGTCGGCTATTCCGACCAGGTCGATCGCCTGTTCACGGAACTCCGCGCGGCCACCGATCATCTCGATCTCCTCGTCAACAACGCGGGCGTGCAGACCTGGGCTCCATTGCTCGAACTGGACGAAGCCTCCTGGGACCGGACGCTCCGCACCAACCTCAAAGGCACGTTCCTCTGCACGAAACGGGCGGCCGAATGGATGCAGACCACGGGAGGCGGTTCGGTCATCCAGATCGGCTCGGGTGCCAACAAGCGACCCTTCCCGAAACTGGTGGACTACGGAGCCTCGAAGGGAGGCATCGAACGGTTCACCAAGGTCGCCGCGGTCGAACTGGGGCCGCTGGGCGTCCGAGTGAACTGCGTCGCTCCGGGCGCGATCGAGATCGAACGCACGCAACTGGAGGCTCCGAACTACGCTGGTACCTGGGGGCCGATCACGCCGCTGCGCCGCGTGGGCCAGGTCAGCGATGTGGCAAACGCCGTGGTGTTCCTCGCGAGCGACCAGGCGTCGTTCATCACGGGGCAGACGCTGTACGTCGATGGAGGCCTTTTTACGCAAGGCCCGTGGCCCTACCAGGAAGACTGATTGGCGGCGACCTTGGGATCGCGGTGCTGGTGACGCAGCGTCAAGCGTCGCTGCACCGTGCGTCACTGCAATCTCGGCACCGGGCGCAGCAAAAAAGGGGACCGAGCGGACTCGGTCCCCCTGGGATCTTGGCCTGGGACTGGCGGCGAACTCCGCAGCGAGCTTCGCCAGTTGCAGCTGGATCAACGACGGCGGCGAGCAACGGCCAGCAGACCACCGAGCCCGAGGAGCACGAGCGCCGACGGTTCCGGCACGGCGGCGACTGCGGGACGCGGACCCTGCTCGAACCCGCCCGACTGGAAGGCGGCCACGAAGTCGCCCGAATCAAATTCCGTATCGCCGTTCCAGTCGCCCGTGGCCCAGACGGAGTTGTTGGGCTTGGAGTCTTCGTACTGGCCGGCCTGGAAGACGAGAACGAAGTCGGACGAATCAAAGACCTTGTCGAAGTTCGCGTCGCCGATGTAGGTCTTGCCAACGACATCGATCAGCTGCACGCGATCGGCGGCGTTGACCTGGCCGTCCTTGTTGACGTCATACTGGCTGCCGGTAAGGCCCTGCCGGATCGCTCGCGCCTCCTCGTCGAAGTCCACGGTGTTGAAGACTCCATCGAGGTTCACATCGCCGGGGACGACGATCACGCCGGCCGCCGGCGGTTCGACGAGGAATCCGATGTGGACACCGGTGGCGACGCCCGCCAGGTCCTGACGATTCATCACGGTGGCCAGGGCGGCCCACGACGCGTCGTTCTCATCGAGCTGCGTGGTGCCGAACGTCAGGTCCATGCCGCCCGGATACGTATCCGTGATCTCTTCGACCTGTCCTCGGCTGTAGCCGATGTAGAAAACTTCGGGGACCTTCGGGTCGAAGGGGTGCTTGCCCACTCCGAGTCCAATACCCGGCATCTGCGTGGCGTAGTTCGCGGCGGGAACTCCCTTAACCGAATAGTAGATGTAGAAGCCTTCCTGGAACAAGGCAGGCTGTGCGTCGGCGGCGGAGTTCTTCCAATTCAGGTCGCGCAGGGTCACGAAGCTTTGGCCGAGGATATCGTTCGAGACATACTTCCCATTGGCCGTCTCGAACGAGAACTCGACGACCTCCCCCGGATTCTCCCAATCGAGGAAGTCGAATTCCGTGAGGCCGTCGATGCCTGCTTCCTGCACCACCTGCACGCCGTTGGTCACGCCGGGCCAGCTGACGACCCGCTCGTTGATCTTCATGCCGCCGACCGTTTCGGCGATGCCATCGAAGGTGACGCTTCCGGGTGCCGATCCATGGTCGGTCACTTCGCCGGAAACCGGGTCCTGGGTTTGCCCGAAGTTCCCCGGGAAGTTGCCCCCGGAAAACGTGTATTTGTCACCGGTAAGTCGGGACTGGGCGAAAGCCATCCCGGTCGGAAGAAGCACGGACGATGCGGCAAGCATCGCGCAGACCAGCGAGCGTTTCATGGAAAAACTCCTGACGGTTGGTGCCGGAAGTACGGATAGGTGCGAGTGTACCAAGGCCGTCGGGCGGTTCCAGCATTTCGGCGGGAATTACCGGTTAAGCAAGCGTTTTGAAGAGGTTTAGATGTCTTCACGCAGTGAGCCCGGGGGCGCCGGCCACGCGGGTGCTCTTCGGGGGGCAGCCGTCTAGGAACGCGTCGAGCTATCGGCGCAGTCGGCGCAGTCCGGACGACGGTGCAGGCGGATCTTGCGGAAGTCGCCCGTGGCGAGATCGGCGGTGAGCATCTGGCCGAACAGCGGTTCGGGCAGCTCCGCCAGGATCTTGATGGCCTCCATCGCGCCCAGGCAGGCGGCCGCCCCGGATACGGCTCCGAATACGGGGAACTGCCGCCGCCACCACGTGGGCGTCTGGGGATAGAGGCATCGCAGGCAGGCGGTCTGGCCGGGGCGGACGCAGAATACGCGGAACTCCAGGCCGTACATCGCGCATTCGACCACGGGCCGCTGGTGACGCATCGCGGCCGCGTTCATGGCGAATCGTTCCTCGAACAGAGGCGCGCAGTCCACGACGAGATCGACCTGCCGCACCAGTTGATCGGCGTTGTCCTCATTCAGGTTCTCGGCGACCGCTTCGATCTCCAGTCGGGGGTTGAGTTCCAGCAGGCGTCGCCGCGCCGATTCGATCCGCGACTTTCCCAGGCCGTCGTGGGTCATCAGCAGTTGGCGGTTGAGGTCGCTGGGGCGGACGTTGCCAGCATGGGCAAGCACCAGGCGACCGATGCCGGCCGCGGCCAGTTGGTAGGCGACGAGGCCTCCCAGGCCTCCTACGCGCGAGATGAGGACCGAGGATCCGCGGAGCCGTCGCTGGCCCTCCTCGCCAAATCCGGGGACCCACATCTGCCACTCGTAGGTGGCCTTCTCTTCGTCGGTGAGATGGGGGAGTGGTTCCATGGCGCGATGAAGAAGCCGGGGCTTCGCAGGGCAGTTGTGGACAGGAGACGCGATCGGCAGATCCCAAACATCAGTTTGCGACAACCGGCCCAAAAAAGAAACGGGCCCGGAGAAGAATCCCCGGGCCCGTTTGCGAAAGTCTTGCTCTTCGCCGCTCTCAGGATCGGCGAGGACAGTGGTCGGATCGCTTCCGCCGATCCGAACGGACGGTTGATTTTCTCAACAGACCGTTAGTTGCGACGGCGACGGGCCAGCGTAAGCATGCCGAGAGCCAGCAGCACGGCACTCGACGGCTCCGGCACGGCATTGACGGCCGCGCGCGGACCCATTTCGTAACCACCGCCCTGGAACGCGTACACGAGGTCACCCGTGTTGAAGTCGTTGTCCGCATTCCAGTCACCTTCGGCCCAGGTGGAATTGCTTGCGGCGGCGTCTTCGTACTCGCCAGCGGCGAACACCGTCACGAGGTCACCCGAGTTGAACTGGCCATCGAGATTCGCGTCACCGATGTAGGTGTTGAGAATCGTCTTGCGTTCGACGTACTGCTTCAGGTCGTCGCGCTCCACCTTGCCGTTGGAGTCCACGTCGTACTTGAGGTTCGAGCTGCCACCGGCGATGGCGCTGCGGAGCATGTCGAGGTCGGCCACGTTCAGCACCCCGTCGCTGTTGTAGTCGTTGGGGTTGCTGGACCCGGTCCAGCGGATGTTGACATCGTCGATCGACTGCTCGCTGGCAGCACCGCCCGTGCGTCCGCCGAAGGCGGCGCGAGCACCCTGCGGGAAGGCCAGACCCGACACGAACTCGTCGGCGAACAGCACGTGGACGCTGCCGTCCTTGCCGTCCGTCATGGTGACGGTGACGTTCATGCCGCCCTGGGCCGGCGTAGCCAGCACGCGGGCGTCATTCCAGACACCGTTGACAAGGTCGAAGTCGGCGCGATCCAGATACTTGAACTCGCCCACGATCGCTCCATCCCAGTGCAGCGAGATGTGGTTGGCGCGACGATCAGCGCAACTGCCGCCGCCACCGCAGCCGGTGTCGTCGACCGCACCTTCTTCGTCGTTGTCGAAGGTGTCGAAACCGATGCCAAGGGCACCGCCCAGGTTCGGTTCCTCGCTGAACCCGGTGGCCAGGGGGCCGTCATTCCCGTGCGTGGCAGCGTCGAGGATCATGAAGGTGAAACCGTCGGCGTTGTTACCCGAGTCCTTGACGCGGAACTTGAAGGCCGCCTCGATGTTGTCCGCCTTGTCATCGGTCTTGGGGAACGCGATGCTGTTGACCTGGCCGCCGGTGTTGGCCGTCAGTTGCAGGTGGCCAGGCTGGGCGCCCACGTTCGGACGGTTGTCGTTGTTGATGCGTACGCCCGGATCCGAACCCGCCTTGGTGTTGGCGAACGGCGTGCCGCCCACCAGCGCCGGCAGCGGCGAATCCGGAGGCGCCACGATTGGCCCCAACGCGTACGAATCGAAGTTCTCCGCCGCCGTCTGGACCGCACCGGTCGTCGGCGTCAGCTTCAGGCTCAGGTTGTCAACGGTCTGCTCGGAGTTCGCGCCACCGGTGCGCGCCTTGAAGATGGCACGGCCGTCGTACGGCGTCAGGCCTGGAACGAGGAAGTTCTCAA
>JBIIEC010000364.1:0-6275 GCA_044238045.1 Pirellulaceae bacterium
GGCTCGCCAGCACGCACCACCCCGTCGCGATGCAGCATAGCCCCCAGGGCCAATCCCGCGAATCCCATGCCGACGTCGGACAGAAAGCTCCTTCGTGACGCGGCCGACGTCATCGACACTTCAGCGGCAAACTTGGAACGTGCGTTCATGGCAGAGTCAATCCCGTCAGACTGATTACGTGGTTTCGTCACCGAAGACGCTTATCGCACCGTGACAAAATCGTTGTGATTGAAGAGCACATGCACCAGATTTTCGCGGGCTCGCTGCTCGGCATCCGCTGACGGCTGGACCGCCGTTTCAGCGACTCCCGGGAAAGCGGTCAGCCGGGCGGAGGCGAACTGATCCGCCTGCTGCCGCAGGAAGGCCAGGCATTCAGACACCTCCCCGGCCTGCGGCTCTCGGTTGAGCACCCTTTGAAATGCCCTCGTGACGAACAATCGCGAAGCGTCCTCCGGCGGCGACTCCTTCACCTGTTCGCTCAGAAATGCGGCCACATGGCGACTGTGCATCCGCGTCAGCGGACTGTTGCTCATGGCCAGCGACTGCTGCGGCGAAATGCTTTCGGACCGCTGGTAGCATTCAACCGGATTCGGACTGTCGAACGTGGCCAGGAACGTCATCTTCTTTTCTTTGGAGTTACGAAAGTAGATGCTGCGTCGCGCGAGCGTCAGACCGGCGTTGGGATCCAGGTCCTGGCCGAACATCGTTGCATCCAGCTTGCCAGCCACCTGCAAGGTCGCGTCGCGGACGACCTCCGCCTCCATACGGTGACTGTTCTGCCGCCACCACTGCCGATTGTCAGGATCGGCCGCGGCATTCTTCGCTGCGTCTTCCCGCTGGTCCGCAGACGGCGAGGACGCTCGTCGATACGCATCGCTGGTCACGATCAGTCGATGCAGGGGCTTCATCTTCCATCCATTGTCCATCAGTTCGCAGGCCAGCCAGTCCAGCAAGTCGGGATGGGGCGAAGGCTTGCCATTGGAGCCAAAGTCAAACACCGTGGGGACGAGCGGTTGATGGAAATGCCGCAGCCAGATGTGGTTCACGGCAACTCGCGCCGTCAGTGGGTTGTCCCGACTGGCGATCCAGCGAGCCAGCGCCGAACGGCGGCCGGTGCTGGTCGACGGATAGACAGGCGTGAGCCGCGTGTATGCCTCGAACGGCTCCTGGGCGGCTTTGCGAGCGGAATCGACGGCGGCGTTTGCGGTGGTCACGGCCGCTTCGGCGTCACTCACGGCTTTCTGCCGGCCTTCCTCGACCGGTGATCCTTCGGCGGGCAGCGCGGCCTGCGCATCCTGCAGGATTCTTTCGGCAGCCAGCAGATCCAGTTCCGCCTGGAGAAGAGCGTGGTTTCGCTCCGCCTGCCCCGCCGCCAGTGACAGCTCCTTGGCATTGGCCGCCGGAGGTTGCGAGTAGTTGGCCTGGTCGGCGGCGATGCGAGCCTTGGCGAAATCCCAAGCGGCCGTGGCGACCCGATGTTTTTTCTCCGCCAAGAGAGCCGCGGCTTCCCCCTGCTGGAGAGACGCACGAAGGCTGGACTCACTGAGGACCGGGTCGCGTGAGATCTCCAAGGACAGGAACTCAGCCGTGGCGTCGTACGACCAGAGATGGAACTGTCCCTCAGCCGGCCTCGGGTGGGGCAGCGTGTAGGTGATTACCGGCGCGCCGTCGAATGTCACTTCGCACTGCGTGCCACGCACGGTAACCAGCAGTTCATGCTCACGCTGGAGTTCAATGGGCAGTTCTTTCATCCCCGCTGGCGGATACTGGTCGACACCCTGGACGCGGTGGGCCACCTGCAGTTTTGAACCGCCATGGCTGGCGTAGACGAACGAGTAGTTTTGGTCGTCACTCGCGTCCCAGGCGATGCCCACGGATTGGTAGACATCGCCTCCCGTGATGCGGAACCTCAGTTTCGCGGTGAAATCAGCCGGATGCGACTGCCGTGTCCCGAAACGGCACATCGCATCGGCGGGATCGAGCTGCAGCAGCCGGCCATCCTGGTGCTGCCAGTTTCCGGTCCCGGCCGACCAGACGTCGGGCCGAGCGGTCTTGAAATCGTCGGCCAGGAACGGCGCGGGAGCTTCGATCTTCGTACTTGCCTGCTGCAGGGCCAACAAGTCCGCTTGGATCTTCTCCACGGTATCCCGCGCTGCAAGATGGGCCGCGGCCGCAGCCTGAGCGTCGGCCTCCGCAATACGCAGCGCATCCGCGGCCATGAAGTCCTGCAGGCCAGGATAGTAAGCCACCGGCGGCAGTTCCACGGGCTGGATCGTGACACCGGCCTGCATCAGGGAGGCGGGCACACGCGGTTCCAGTGGCCTGTCCTCGAGAGGGTTCTTCTCGTCGCCGCGAACGAACAGCAGCGTCCGCGCATCGGCCTGGGCATCAAATACCCGCACCAGGCCGTCTTTCGTGACATCGGTCTGGCCAGGCAAGCGATCGGTCCGCACATCGTGCGGTTCGAAGAAAGCCCGCAGCTGGTAGTACTCGACCTGCGAGATCGGATCGTACATATGGTCATGGCATCGAGCACAATTGAACGTCAGGCCCAGGAAAGCCTTGCCGGTATGCTCAATCGTGTTATCAATCCATGTGTTGCGATTGAAGACGTACCAGTTACGCACCAGAAAACCGGTGGCTCGAATGGCCCCTGGATCTTGCGGAGCAATCTCATCGGCAGCCAGCATCTCCATGATCATGCGATCGTAGGGCATGTCCTTGTTCAAGGACTCGATGATCCAGTCCCGCCATCTCCAGATATGCGGCTTGCTTTCGCGAACCTCCTCCGCGTAGCCGTCCCAATCGCTGTATCGCCACACATCCATCCAGTGCCGTCCCCAGCGTTCGCCATAATGAGGACTGGCGAGCAGTTCATCGACGACCTTCTCCCAAGCGTCCGCAGAATCGTCATCCAGAAACGCCTGCATCTGTTCGGGCGTCGGCGGGAGGCCGATCAGATCCAGATAGACTCGTCGCAACTGCACATGCGGGGGAGCCGCCGGCAAGGCGTGCAAATCCAGCTCCCGATGTCGCCGAGCGAGCAGCGCGTCGATCGGATTCCCTGGCGAGGCGGACGACGGTGAACTTTCATCCTCGGAACCGTCGTTTGGCAAATGCGCCGGCACGGCCGGACGCACCGGTTTTTGGAACGACCAGTGACTCGCGGAGGACTCGCCCTCCGACAGGACGGCTCCCTGGTCGATCCAGCGGCGCAGGATGCCGATCTGCGTTTCATCCAGGGGCTTGGCTTCCTCCGGCGGTGGCATTTTCAGGTCGCCCGTCTGCAGGACAGCCTGAAGCAAGCGGCTTGCCTGGCTGTTGCCCGGCACGATGGCCGGCCCGCTGTCGCCCCCCTTCATGACCACTGCGGCGGAGTCCAGCCTCAGACCACCGCCTGCTTCCGATTCGTTATGACAGGTGGCACACTTCGCGCGCAGGATCGGCCGGACCTCTCGCAGATAATCGACCAGCGGCTGCGACGCGCCACCGACCGACTCCGCTGGAACGTCACCACCCTGGCCACGACTCGTCCCCGCAGCTAGCGCAACGAGCGAAACGAAGACCAAGCTGGTGATCGACTGCCGTAGTCGCCTCATAACCCTACCCCCCTGACGGACCATGCTACTCGAAACGGCGTCGAGATGCGAATGTCCACCAAGGCGATCAAGGAACCTGGCAGCCGGGGTCGGCTCGTCGACGGCAATCGAGGTGGTGGGGTAGGATCGTTTCGCCCATACGATCGCCGGTCTGAACGCCAATGCCATAAACCATTGGCGAGCAGTCCATTACGAACCCTCCGCGGTCATCGTCGTGGAAAGCCGTTCACGTCCTGACCGCTGGCAATCCGCGTCGCAAGGTTTTCCCGTATCGCAGGCTGCACGGATCGTTGCCGCCTTGCAGGTTGGATGTAGAGAATCCGAAAGTTCGGGCAGGTCGTTCACAGGAGTGGACGTTCCACCGCTTGGAAGCGGTCCAGCTCGAATCGTCTGCGGGAGCAGACCGTCGCGGGAGTTTTGCGGCACTGCCGCTACTGGTTGCCCCGGGGAATCTTTGGAAACGTGACGTTCCCGTCGTAGTCGATCTGGACCATGACCTGTTCCATGGTGGCGGGGTCAGGCCTCTTCGTCTCCGGATGGATCGCCGACCGGATGAACAGGACATCCCATGTCCCCTGCCCACCTGCGGAGGTGGGACTGAAATGCCCCCATTTTCTGTCCAGGGTTTAAGAGAGTACGGTTTGGGTAACGGATGGCAGGTCAGTGTGCTGATGGAGCGGAGTCTGCGCAGCAGACAGAGCAGAATCACCACACCCATCAGGCCACGGAAATCGGCCCACCGCCGATCTCTCACCGATCGCGGCAGGCAAGCGTTGATTCACGAATCGGCCTAATGAATCGGGAGACCCTCAGGGGGAGGTGGCCTTCCCGACGCTGCCGCATCGGCGCAAAACCCATCAGAGGCCTCGCGGGACGCGACCTTGTTGTCACACCCTATTGAGTCCGTTTGCGTCCCCAGCGCACTAGATATCGCTTTCTCGCTTCCGCCCGGGACGCTTCCTCCACCGCAGGGCCATGACCGCCCGCCGGCTTTGGCCCGCAACTTGCACCTACGTGCAGCCGCACAGTATGCTGTGGGTCCGCCCGCAGTCTTTCCCCACCTCCTCTGACAGCCGAATCCTATCGGACTCTTCAGGGTGACTTGACTTTCCCATGATAAGCGAAGTTATGAAGTGCAAGTACCTTCATCGTCGAAGCGAGTCACACGTTGAGTGCTCGCGTCCAGCCCGGTACGCTCGATGGCTTTTCAGGCTTTGCACGGCCGGTGCTCTGCTTCTCCTGCCTGTCTGCGGCAAGGCGCAAACGACTTCTGAAGGAGAGCAAGTCGAATCAGCGGCCGACCTGCAGTTCTTTGAAAAGCGAATCCGTCCTTTCCTAGCCCTCGAATGTTACGATTGCCATGGTGCGGAACAAGCTAGCGGCAACCTGCGACTGGACTCTCGCGATGCGCTTCTGCGTGGAGGGGATTCCGGACCGGCGATTGTGCCAGGCAACGCCGACAACAGTCTGTTGATCCAGTCGATCACGCATCAACACGAAGATTTCCAGATGCCCAAGGACCGCCCCAAGTTGGCCGATACGGTCCTCGCCGATTTTGTTCAATGGGTCAATCAAGGAGCTTTTGATCCGCGGGACAAACCGTCCGACACTGAGCAACAACCTGCGAGCGCCTGGAAGCCGGTCTTTGAGGAGCGGAAACGTTGGTGGAGTCTGCAGACGCCGCAAAAACCTGAACCGCCCAAAGTCCAACGTCAATCTTGGTCAACGCATCCCATCGATCAGTTCATTCTCGCCACTTTGGAAGCCAACCAGATGGCACCGGCAGACCGTGCGACGCCGCCGGTCTGGTTGCGTCGTGTCCACATGGCGATCACCGGGCTTCCGCCGACGCTTTCAGAGAGCCGGGCCTTTCAACTCGACTCCTCTCCTGTCGCGCGGGAGAAGGTCGTCGATCGCCTGTTGGCGTCAACCCATTTCGGAGAACGTTGGGCACGGCACTGGATGGACCTCGTTCGATACGCCGAAAGCTATGGCCATGAACAGGACTACGATATTCCCTTTGCCTGGCAGTATCGAGACTATCTGATTCGCGCGTTCAATGCGGATGTCCCCTACGATCAGTTGGTGACCGAACATATCGCGGGTGATCTACTTGACACACCGCGGCGGCATCCGACTGCGGGTTTCAATGAATCGGTCATCGCCACAGGATTTTGGTACCTGCATCAGGCAACGCACGCTCCAGTCGATCCCCTTCAGGATGAAGCGGATCGGATCGACAATCAGATCGACGTCTTTTCCAAAACCTTCTTAGGTTTAACAGTCGCCTGTGCACGCTGTCACGACCACAAGTTTGATGCGATCTCGACGCGCGACTACTACAGCCTGTCGGCCTTCCTTCGTAGTTCGCGGCAGGACATGGCCTATCTTGATCCCGATGGATCGCTCGATCGCCGTGTGTCCGAACTGCGGACGAACCATGCCCAGGCCACTACCCAACTTCGCGACACGGTTCAGCATTCCTTGAATGAAGGATCCCTTCGCATCGCGGAATACTTGGTCGGAGCACAGGACGTGCTGGACGGTCTGCCCACCGCCAAAAGTCCGGCCAACGATGAATTGGGATCCGCGGTAGAAAACATCGCCCGAAAACGAGAACTGAAAGCCGATATCCTGCGACGCTGGGTCGAACAACTGCAGAGGTCGCCGACCGGT
>JBIIEC010000365.1:0-6266 GCA_044238045.1 Pirellulaceae bacterium
GCCGCGCCCCTCGGCTACGGCGACCCCGACATCCAGGGCCTCATCTCGTTCGGCGAGGACGCCAACGAGAAGCAGATGGTGACCTACTTTCGCACGTCGTTCGAACTGGCCGAGAAACCGGACATCGCCTGGATCGCCGGCGGCCTGGTCTGCGACGATGGAGCGGTCGTGTATCTGAACGGCAAGGAGGTCGAGCGTTACAACCTGCCCGCCGACGACCTGGGCCCCGACACGGCCGCCACGGCCACGATCTCCGCCGAGCAGGAACGCGCCGTCTGGGACTTCCTCGCCAACCGCCGGCTACTGCGCGAAGGCAAAAATACGATCGCCGTCCGCGTCCACCAGGCCGCCAAAACCAGCTCCGACATCGGCTTCGACCTGGAACTGCGCGGCGCTACGGAGGACGAAGTAAAGGCCATTCGCGAACGCATCCAGAAGAAGGAACCGCGTCCGCAACCGGCTGCCGCTGCGGAGCCGGTCGCGGATCCAGTCTCCACGCCGGCAGAATCACCTGCAGAAGCAGAACCGGCCAAGCCGGAGGATGACGCCGCGGAGGAGCCAGAGGCGAAAGACGACGACGCGAAGGAAGATGCCAAACCGCCCAAGAAGGCCAAGGTGGCGAGGATGTTCAACCGGATCGTCCAAGCGGCGGTGGGCGTCGCGGCCAACGGCGAGGAGGCCCAGCCCGAACGCAGTTTCATGCACATCTCGGACGGTGAAGTCAGCTACTACCAGGGCGATGGCACGATGGTGACCCAGCGGATGGACGCCGTCGAGCAGGTGAAGATGTATGTGCCGGAGGCGACCATGGCCCGCGCGATGGAGGGCGACACGCTCGCCAAGCTCGCCCGGCAGCACGACATCTCGGTGGAGCATCTGTCGCTACTGAACAATCGCCCCGTCAACAAGCCCTTCGTTGACGAGGAGGTCTTCTGCATCGGCTGGAACTACAAGGCCACCAAGGAAGACACGATCGCTTCCGTGGCCAAGCAGTTCAATTCCCAGCCGGAGATCATTGCCAAGCTGAACCAACTCGCCCCGGACCAGACGCTCACCGAAGGGCAGGTGCTGCAGGTGCCCGGCGAATTCAAGTACATCCACGAGAACAAGTCGAACCGCTACCTGCAGATCGCGCAGTACCCGTTCTCCGAACAGGGTCGGGTTCATCGCATGCCCTACAACCCGCAGTCGGTCAAGATGCGTCGCGAACAGGTGCCCGACAAGCAGACGCTGGCCGACTATGCGAAGGCCAACGAGACGACGGCCGAACAGTTGGTCGTGATGAACGGGCTCGACCCCAAGGTCGATCTGGAGAAGGGCCAGTGGATCCTGCTGGAGTATTCGGTAGAGATCGCCGAGGAGCCGAACATCAAGCTGCTGGCCGAGACCTTCGGCATGGAGGAAGCCAAGCTGCGCGAAGCCAACGGGCTGGACGCGGACGATACCGTGGAGGCCGGTCATCGGATGAACATTCCGATCGGCGACCGCATGAACCAGAGTCTCTCGGCCAAGCAAAACGCGAAGAACGAAGAGTGGCCGGTGTTCGAAGTGACGCTCGGTGAGTTTAAGCCTGCCGAGCCACGTTAGGGGGACGAGGTCGCATTTTCGCCGCTGGTCACTGCCAATTTTTTTTTGCCGCTGCGTCCTCTCCGTGGCTACAAGAACCCCTGTCCGTCACGCGACATACGCCGCCCCTATCACCCCAAGCCCGCTGCCATCATTCAACTCCACAGGAAAGTCCCGTGAACTCAGCCTCGAACGCACCTTCCCGCCTGGGCGATGACGACGTCCGCGCGATCGACGACCTGCGTCAGTTCTATGACCGCCTGCGAGCGGAACTCTCCAAGGTGATTGTGGGCCAAGAGGAGGTGATCGAGCAGTTGTCGCTGTGCCTGTTCGCTCGCGGCCACGGCCTGCTGATGGGCGTCCCCGGCCTCGCCAAGACGCTGCTCGTCAGCTGCCTGGCGCAGACGCTGGACCTGTCGTTCAGCCGCATCCAGTTCACGCCCGACCTGATGCCGATGGACATCACCGGCACGGACATCCTGCAGGAGATCCCGGGCGGCAAACGGGAGTTCGAGTTCGTGCACGGTCCGGTCTTCGCGAACATCGTGCTGGCCGACGAGATCAACCGCGCGCCGTCGAAGACGCAGGCGGCGATGCTGGAGGCGATGCAGGAGCACAAGGTCACGGTCGTGGGCCGCCCTTATACGCTCAAGCCGCCCTTCCTCGTGCTCGCCACGCAGAATCCTGTGGAACAGGAAGGCACGTATCCGCTGCCGGAAGCGCAGCTCGACCGCTTCATGTTCCTGATCCAGGTGGACTATCCCAGCCGCTCGGAGGAGATCAAGATCGCGCGCACCACGACCGGGTCGGCGCATTCGCGGCTGGATTCGCTGATCAGCGGCGAGAAGGTCATCGAGTACCAGGACCTGATCCGCCGGCTGCCGGTGCCCGAGCACATCTACGAATTCGTGGTCGACCTGGTGCGGATGACGCGTCCGCAGCATGAAGCGGCGCCGGACTGGATCAAGCCGTTGGTCAGCTGGGGCGCGGGGCCGCGGGCCGTGCAGTACCTGATCCTCGGCGCGAAGGCCCGCGCGGCGCTCAAGGGCAGCTACATGGTGCGATTGGAAGATGTCGAAGCGGTCGCCGAACCGGTCCTCACCCATCGCGTCCTCACCACGTTCAACGCCGAATCGTCAGGCACTACCAGCCGCGACATCGTCCGTCGCCTTCTCAAGGAAATGCAGGGTGGAAACAAAGCATCCTGAGTTCCTCGATCCGGCGGTCATCACGCGGCTCGGAAACCTTACGCTCTTTGCCCGCAAGCCGATGCTGGGGAACGTCTCCGGACGCCACCGCAGCCCGCACCGTGGGTCGAGCGTCGAGTTCGCCGAGTATCGCAAGTACGTGCCCGGCGACGACACACGGCGGCTGGACTGGCGCACCTACGCGCGCACCGATCGGTTTTACGTCAAGGAGTTCGAGGCCGACACGAACCTGCGGCTGGTCAACGTGCTGGACACCAGCGGGTCGATGGGCTACGGCAGCGGCGACGAGACCAAGCTGGACTATGCGCGCAAGCTGCTCGCGCCCCTGTCGTACCTGGCGGCGCAGCAGGGCGATGCGGTCGGGCTGGTGTGTGCGGGCGGCGAGGGCGTGGAGCGCCAGATCCCGCCGCGGCGCAGCGGCGCGCACCTGCGGCACGTGTTCGAACAGCTGGGCCAGATCCGCGCCACCGGCTCCACGGGACTCGTGGCCGCCCTGCACGCGGTCGCCGAACAGACGCCGCAGCGTGCGCTGATCGTGATCCTCTCCGATCTCTTCGTGCCGCCCGCGTCGCTGGCCGACTGCTTCCAGCACCTGCGTTACCGCAAACATGACGTGGCCCTGTTCCATCTCTGGGACAGCGCCGAGTGGGACTTTCCCTTCACGCGTCCGACGCGATTCATTGACTTGGAGGGCGGATCGTCGCTGCTGGTGGAGCCCAGCGCGATCCGTCGCGAATACGCCCAGGCGCTGCAGGATTATGTGACGGGCATCGACACGGCGGTGAGGGACGCGGCCGTGGACTACCATCGCGTCCGCATCGAGGAGCCGGCGGGAGAAGTGCTGGCCCGCTTCCTGCTCGGCCGCACGCCGCGGAGGCCCCGCCGATGAACTTCCTGCAGCCCTGGATGCTGGCTGGCCTGCCCATTGCCCTGCTGCCGATCCTGATCCACCTGATCAACCTGCGCCGCCATCGCAAAGTCTACTGGGGCGCAATGATGTTCCTGCTCGCCGCCACCCAGCAGCGGCGCGGCCACACGCGGCTGCGGCACTGGCTGATCCTCGCCATGCGCGTCCTGGGACTCGCCTCCCTCATCTTCCTCGTCAGCCGTCCACTCGCCGGCCGCTGGTTCAGCTGGTTCAGCGGAGCGCCCGACACCATCGTCGTGGTCCTCGATCGGTCCGCCAGCATGGACCAGCAGGACCTGCAGCGCGGCGTTTCCAAACGCGAACTGGCCCTGGAGCAGCTCGCGACCTCGCTGGAGCGTACCGGCATGCCGCGCCAGTTGGTGCTGGTGGAAAGCTCCGGTCGCCCGCCCCAACTCCTGGAATCGCCGCAGGCGCTGCGCGAACAGCCCGACGTCGGTGCCACCGATACGACCACGAACCTGCCCGCGCTGCTGCAATCCTCGCTCGACTACCTCGTGGCCAATCAAGCCGGGCGCACCGACATCTGGGTCTGTTCCGATCTTCAAGCCGCCGACTGGAATGCGGACAGCGGCCAGTGGGCGGCCGTGCGAGCGGGTTTTCAGGACCTCAAGTCGCCCACGCGATTCCACCTGCTGACCTATCCCCAGCCGGCTCCCGACAACGCCAGCGTCCGTGTGACGCGCATGCAGCGGGAACGCACCGGGCAACAGGACCGATTGCTGCTGGACCTGGAGGTGCGTCGAGCGGCGGGCGCGGCGGACGCGAAGATGCCGATCGAAGTCGTCGTCGATGGTGCGCGATCGGTGCTGGAAGTCACGCTGCAGGGCGAACAGACACGCGTGCAGAATCATATCGTCCCGCTGGATCGTCAGCGACCGGCTGGCTGGGGCAAGGTGGAACTGCCCAACGATACGAATCCGCGGGATAACGTCTTCTTCTTTGCGTATGGCGAGCCGCTGCAGCATCGCACGCTGATCGTCTCCGAACAGCCGGGCACCACCTGGGCCCTGCGTCTCGCGACCGCACCGCGCGGCAGCGGGACTGCTCCGTCCAACGCGGACGCCAGCACCAGCGCCGCGGAAACTTCCGAGGCCAACGCGCAGGTCGTGACGCCGCAGGACGCCGCCGCAGCCGACTGGTCGCGTCTGTCGCTCATCGTCTGGCAGGCGCCGCTCCCCGCCGAGGAACTCGCCAAGCGATTAGAATCCTATGTGGCCGGTGGTGGCCAAGTGCTGTTCCTGCCGCACGACGCGGCCGACGCGGAGTCCATCTTCCAGACCCGCTGGGGTACCTGGGAGAAACTGGCGGAGGAGTCCGGCCAGCCGAGCATTGAGAATTGGCGAGACGACCGCGGCCCCTGGATGAAGACGGATGCCGGCGATCCGCTGCCGGTCAACACGCTGGTCATCAGCGACTATCGACGCATCGAAGGCAACGGACAGGTGCTCGCTCGTCTCCGGGGAGGCCAGCCGCTGCTCGTCCAGGTGCCTACCGATGCCGGCGGCGTCTACTTCCTGGGTACGCTGCCCCAGGCACCGTTTTCGAACCTCGCGCGACAGGGCATCGTCTACTTCGCCGGCATGCAGCGTGTGCTGCGCGATGGCACTCAGCGTCTGCTGCTGGAACAGTTCGGCGTGATTGGACAGGCGCCGACGCCCGCGAGCGCGGCCCGCTGGCAGGCGTTGGAGGGCTGGCCCGAAGGCCGGCTTTCGACGCAGCAACCGCTGGTGGCGGGCATCTACGAGGACGAAGCCAGGTTCGTCGCCCGCAATCGCCCCGCGTCCGAAGACACGATCGGCACGGTGACGCGTCCGCAACTGGACCAGTTGCTGGCCGGCCTCAACTTCCGTCTGGTGGAAGATTCGCTGGAAGGTGGCCGCGGTCTGATCACGGAAATCTGGCGAGCTTTTGCCATCGCCCTGCTGCTGGCTCTCCTGGCCGAAGGCATCCTCTGCCTGCCCGACGCGCCCGCGAACCCGGGACCTGCAGCGCATGCCGGGCCTCTCGCACGATCGGAGGTCCAGGCATGAACCGCGAGACCGAACTGCTGTTCGATACGTCGCCCCTCATTCTCAGCCTGGCCATCGCGGGCTTCCTGGCCATCGCCGTCGTGGCGTACCTCGGCTGGCGGCGCAGCGGTTACGCGCGGGGCGTGGGATTACTGGAACTGGTGCGCACCCTCGTCGGCCTGATGGCCGCCATCACGCTCTGCCAGCCCGAGTGGCAGGAGACCTTCCAGCCCACGCGGCGGCCCGTGCTGGCCGTGCTGCGCGATGAGTCGCGGAGCATGGAGACGCGCGATGTCGTCGATCCCGCCCAGCCCCAGTCGGCCGTGTCGCGCGCGGCCTGGGTCGAAAGCCAACTGCCGCGCCTGCCGTGGGATCGGCTCCGCGATCGCATCGACGTCGTACAGGAAACCTTTGCCTCGCGTGAATCCAGCGACCAGCGCGCCCTGGGATCCAACCTCGACGCCGCTCTCGCCGATACGCTGCAGCGGCACGAAAACCTCCGCGCCATCGTGCTCGTTTCCGATGGCGACTGGAACGAAGGGGAGTCGCCCGCGA
>JBIIEC010000366.1:0-6240 GCA_044238045.1 Pirellulaceae bacterium
ATCCGCGCCGTAGTGCGGCTGCATGATCAGGTCGACCCCCAGCTTCACTTGCTGTTCGACCATCTGCAGGATCAGTTCCTTGCAGTTCGTGCCGTCGAGAATCGCCTGCCGATAGGTGTAGACGCGCTTCCGCTGCTGGTCCATCACCTCGTCGTATTCCAGCAGGTTCTTGCGGATCTCGAAGTTTCGCTCTTCGACCTTCTTCTGGGCGGCTTCGATGCGGCGAGTGACCATCGGGCTTTCGATCATGTCGCCCTCCTGCCACACCCCCCAGGACTTGAGGATCTTCTCCACCCACTCCCCGGCGAAGATGCGCATCAGGTCATCGCGCAGCGACAGGTAGAAGCGACTACTGCCGGGATCACCTTGGCGGCCGCAACGGCCGCGTAACTGCAGGTCGATGCGCCGGGCCTCGTGGCGTTCGGTGCCGATCACGTGCAACCCGCCCAGCGACTTCACGACCGTGCCCTCTTCCTTCATCTTCTCGCGCTGGTCGATCTCATGGACCAGCGCGTCCCATTCCTCGCGGGGCACATCGAGACGGGTGCGATACTTGGCCTGCAGCAGCGCCCAGGCCATCGTCTCGGGATTGCCGCCGAGGATGATGTCCGTACCACGGCCGGCCATGTTCGTGGCGATCGTCACCGCGTTCAGGCGTCCGGCCTGCGAGACGATCTCCGCCTCCCGCTGATGGTGCTTCGCATTCAGCACCTGATGGCGGATCCCCCGCCGCTCCAGCAGTTTCGACAACCGCTCGCTCTTTTCGATCGACGTCGTTCCCACCAGAATCGGCCGGCCACGGCGGCCAAGCGCCACGACCTCCGACTTGGGTACCGTCTGCTTCTCGTTGTCGCCGCGCGGCTGGAACACGACTTCGGCATCACTCTCACGGACGATCGTCCCGACCCGCTCTTCCTTCTTGGTCGCGAGTTGGTCCCACTTGTGGATCTTCTCGATCTCCTCGGCGATGGCCGCGTACTTCTCTTCCTCCGTGCAGTAGATGACGTCGGGATATTCCTCCCGCAGCATCTTCCGATTGGTGGGAATGGCGATCACATCCAGCTTGTAGATCTTCCAGAACTCGTTCGCCTCGGTCATGGCCGTGCCGGTCATGCCGCAGATCTTGCGATAGAGCTTGAAGAAGTTTTGCAGCGTGATGGTGGCCAGCGTCTGGGTCTCTTCCTTGATCCGCACGCCTTCCTTCGCCTCGACGGCCTGGTGCAGACCGTCGCTCCACTGCCGGCCCTCCATGAGCCGCCCGGTGAACTCGTCAACAATCACGACGCGGCCTTCCTTGACCACGTAGTTGACATCCAGCTTATAGAGGAAGTGAGCCTTGAGGCTGTTGTCGATCAGGTGCGGCCAGTCCATGTTCCCGGCGGAGTAAAACGTCTCGACTCCCGCCAGGCGTTCCGCCTCGCGGACACCTGCGTCCGTCAGCGAGACATTGTGCTCCTTCTCGTTGACCTCAAAATGCACGCCCTTCTGCAACTGCCGCGCGATCCGATCGGCCTCGGAGTACTTGCGAGGATCGCTATGGGCAGGACCACTGATGATCAGCGGCGTACGCGCTTCGTCGATCAGGATGTTGTCCACCTCGTCGATAATCGCGAAACGCAAGGTGCCCTGGGCCTGCTGGTAGCGGTCCGGGAAATTCTCGTCCCCGCGCGCGGCAATGCGCATGTTGTCGCGCAGATAGTCGAAACCGAACTCATTGTTGGTTCCGTAGGTGATGTCACAGGCATAAGCAACCTGCCGTTCCGCCGGCTCCATGTCCCCCTGGATCGCGCCCACGGTCAGGCCGAGCCCCAAATACAGCGGCCCCATCCACTCCATGTCGCGGCGCGCGAGGTAGTCGTTCACGGTGACCACGTGCACGCCGCTGCCCTGGAGCCCGTTGAGGTAGGCGGGAAGGGTGGCCACGAGCGTCTTGCCTTCGCCCGTTACCATCTCGGCGATCGCTCCACTGTGAAGCACCATGCCGCCGATCATCTGCACGTCGTAGTGCCGCATGCCGAGGAAGCGGCGACCGCCCTCGCGACAGACGGCGAACGCCTCCACCAGCAGGTCGTCCAGCGTCTCGCCCGCTGCCAGCCGCTCGCGGAACAAGCGCGTCTGGTCGCGCAACTCCCCGTCGCTCATCGCCTGGTACTTCGGCTCCAGCGAGTTGATCGCCTCGACCTTCGAATACAGCTTCTTGATGTACCGGGCATTGGACGACCCGAAGACGGACGTCACGCCGCGTTCGAAGCCCCGCAGGGACCCACCGAACAGACTGCCCAGGAAATCCCAGATACTTTCCAAGAAATTCATGATCCAGCGCCCCGGCAAGGGGCATCCCTTCTCAGGATCCTGGACTGCGAGCAGCGGAAGCGCCACCCTGTCCGGCTCCATGATCGTAAACTATTTTCGCATGGTAGCTTATAACGACAGCTAAAAACGGTCAACCTCGCTTGGCACCGCATCCCGGCACGCACAGCCGGGATGCCCCGCGGCGAGGAGAAGTCGAGGGCCATCCGCGAACAGCATCCGCCGTCCCGAGCCTTTGCTCGACTGGACATTTCCCCGACTCGTCCCACAATAGACGCCACATCATCAGAGCCGCTTCGGCATCGACCCCCTGCCGACCGCCGCAACGATTTCGCCGCAACTTACCCGGGAGCAAGGACCGTCCGCTCGTCTCGCAGGCCAGGCCACGCAATGCCTTCCACGGCTTGATTCGGCCGAGCAGGCCGAGCGGACAACCGGCGAACCGAGTTCCCACCAAGAGGCCCCCTTGCCCGCCACCATCTCCCATGTTGACATCCAGGGCAAGTTCATCTTGCTCGGCACCGGAACCTCGGTCGGCGTTCCCGTGATCGGCTGCCCGTGCGCCGTCTGCAAGGGCAGCGACCCTCGCAACCACCGCATGCGATGTGCGGCCATTGCCGGCCTGCCCTTCGGTAACCTGCTGATCGACACGCCCCCGGAACTGCGACTCCAACTGGTGCGAGCCGGGATTGGCCTCGTCCATGCCGTCGCCTTCACCCATGAACACGCCGACCACCTGTTCGGCCTCGACGACCTCCGGCTGCTCCCCTTCTACCTGGGACATCCGGTGCCGATCTATTGTGAACCGGCCGTGGAAACGCGAATCCGCCGTGCCTTCGATTACGCGTTTTCCGAGATCCCGCCCACGCATGCAGGCGCCGTCCCGCAACTGGAGTTCCGCACGATCGGCCTGGACCGATTCGGAACGCTAGGCTGCGACATCCAGCCCATTCGCCTGAACCATGGACCCCGGTTCAAGGTCCTGGGGTTTCGCCTGGGAGCGATCGCGTACTGCACGGACACCAACGAGATTCCGGACGATAGCTGGCGTCACTTGGAGGGGCTGGACGTCCTCATCCTGGACGCCCTGCGTTTCAAACCACACCCCACGCACTTCTGCCTCGAGGAAGCCATCGAGGCCGCTTTGAGAATCGGCGCGAAGCGTACCTACTTCACCCACGTCTGCCATGACATGGACTACGAGACCACCAATGCATCGCTGCCGGAAGGCATGGCCTTGGCCTACGACGGCCTGACGCTCAGCCTCACTACGGGGCTGGAGCTTCCACCGTCCGGGCGCCCAACTGGGCCCCCGCCTGCTTCGACTGGCTGACCAGGCCCGCGTAGTCGGCCGCGATGTTGAGCACTTCCTTGTTGTAGTAGTTGTCCTCGAACACCGGCCGCCCCGACTCCATCTGGTCCTTCAGCTTCTTCTCATCCTCCTTGTCCGCGTCGAACTCTTTACGCTCCGCAAAGAACTGCTCCTCGTGCAGTGTGACCATCTTGCGGGACTTCTGCTTGAGGTACTGCTCGATCCGACGCCCCAATTTGCTGAAGTCATCGTCCTTCTCCCGCCGAGCCGTCGACCGGGCGGCCAGTTCACGAACGATGTCCGCGGACACCTGCCCCGTCTTGGCGTACTTGGCCGAGTCCACCTGGTCGAACTCCACGGGATAGTCGAGGTCGCTCTCACCGACGTCCATGTGCGTCGTCAGCGACGGCATCACGACGTCAGCCAGCACGCCTCGCTTCTGCGTGCTTTCGCCGCTTGGCCGGTAGAACTGCTGCATGGTGATCTTCAGCGCCCCGAGATTCGGCGGGTTCGGCACATCGTTGAAGATCTGGTTGCCGAGATCAAGAAGACTCTGCACGGTCCCTTTGCCATGCGTCGACTGGTCGCCGACGATGATACCGCGACCATAGTCCTGGATCGCTCCCGCGAGGATCTCACTCGCACTGGCGCTGAACTTACTCGTCAACACGACCAGCGGACCGCTCCACGCCATGCCGCGTTCCAGGTCGTCGTAGTGCTGGACACGCTTGTCTGAATCCTTCACCAGAACGACCGGGCCTTCATCAATAAACAGGCCGGTCAGGTTGATTGCCTCGGTCAGGCTGCCACCGCCATTGCGGGACAGGTCGAGCACCACCACGTCGACGTTCTTCTTGGTGAAGTCTTCGAGAATCCGCCGGACGTCGCGCGTCGTGCTCTTGAAGTCCGCGAGTCCCTTGCGGGCCCCGTCCATGTCCATGTAGAAGCTCGGCAGGTCGATCACGCCCACCTGGTACGGCGTGCCATCCGGCTTCGTGCCGGCGTTCATGATCACACTCCGGGCTTCGCTGTCGGTCAGCGCGATCTTGGCCCGCGTGATGCTGATGATCTCGACCGTGTCCTTGCCCTGCGGTTTTACTCCCAGTCGCACGACCGTCCCCGCCTTGCCGCGAATCAGTTTCACGACGTCGTTCAGGTTCATGTCCACGACATCCACCATCTCCCCCGACTCGCCCTGCCCAACGCTGACGACTCGGTCCTCCGCGTGCAACTGCTTCGTCTTGTCAGCCGCGCCGCCGGGAATGATGTTGCTGACGACCGTGTAGCCGTCGTTCATCATCAGCGCCGCGCCGATTCCCTCCAGGTTCAACTTCATGGAGATCTGGAAGTTGTCGAGCGAACTGGGCGACATGTAGGTCGTGTGCGGATCAAATGACGTCGTGAACGCGGAGAGATACATCTCCAGCAGGTCGTCGGAACTGAACTGGTGCATTCGTTTCGCGTAGCTGACGTAGCGACGAGTGAGCCGGTCCAACGCCTCCTGCCCCGTCACCTCCTCGGCCTTCAGCACCAGGAAGTCGTATTTAATGCGACGGCGCCAGCGGTCGTACGCTTCTTCGGTCGTCTTGGGATACGCGGTGGAATCCGGATCGGTCACCATCTCCTCGGTCACCGTGAAATCCTGCGACTGCTTGAGGATCTCCTGCACCATTCCGACTCGTTCATCCACCCGCTGCAGGAACCGCTTGAAGACTTCATGCCCGAACTGCAGGTTGCCGCGTCGGACGGCGTCATCCAGTTGCGACGCCTGGGTCATGAACTCATCCGCGTCCGACTGGTAGAAGTAGACCTTCATCGGGTCGAGCTGCTTCAGGAACGTGGCCAGGGCCCGCTTGGAGATCTCGTCGTCGAGGCCTCGCCGCATCAGGTGCTCCTGCTTCAGCAGCGAGGACACGATCAGGGCGACCTGCCGATCACTGGCCTGCGGCCCCGTCAGCTCCCCCCATGCATTGCGCTGGAAGGGACTCCCCAACAGTCCGGCGAACGCGACCAGAAGCCCCAGGCAGAGCGTTCCGCGATACTTCGACGAGGCGCGCATCAACTGAATTCCTATCGGCTAGATTCCCATCGAACGACGGCTTGCCCCAGCAAGCTAACGGGGCAGCCAGCAACCTCCGGGTCGCCCCGGGCTGGCGCCTCTGAATTATTGAACTATAGGCGGGGTCGGACAGTGAAGGAGTGGATTTCAAGCGGAAACGGCCCGGCAGGGCTGCTGCAGTCCGGGCCGCAGTTCATCAACGCGAAGCGAACCCAACGCGTACGGACCCGTCGCCCGGCTTGGAAACGGCCAGCCGAAAAGACCACGCTCCCCGCCGAATTGCCTGCGTCTTGCCAGGATCGTCGATCTGCGGAGGCAACTGGAGTCGCGACGGGAAGCAGCTCGCGGAGGCCTGGGAACCGTTCATCGGCACCTGGACACTCCGGCTTCAACCCTCGGTCGCTCCTGCAACGCCTCTCCCGCCGCCTTTGCTGGCATCCCTTGCGCCGGTAATCGTACTCGTGTTCCCGAACGCGAACAAGACCGACGTGCATGAGGGAGGACGGCGCCACTCATGGGCCACCGACCCGGCCTCCCGGCGGCCTCTCGAAACGCTCTC
>JBIIEC010000039.1:0-21987 GCA_044238045.1 Pirellulaceae bacterium
TTCGCCTCGCTCGCTGGACGCAGGAAAGGGTCCGGCGAGCTCGAAGGAGGCGCTCCGCGCGACGCTTCCGCAACGTCCTCTCCAAGTTCACGAACACCTGCGGAGACACGTAACCATGCTGCGAAGGTCGTTCTGGAAAGCCCTCCGGTTGGGAACCTCGTTGGTGGTCGCGTTGGGTACCATGGTCACGCTGGGCGCTTTGGCGATGGCAGCCGACGAACCGACACCACCGCCGTTGCGTTGGAAACTGCGCCGCGCGGAAGATCGCATCGAGGCGCGGTATGCAGAGGAAGCGGCACGGTTGTCGATCCAAAGTCCCTCGGGCATCGGCCAAGCCGTGTTCGAGCGGACCGGTTCGGCTTGGCCGGCCAAAGTGGTCCTGCAACTCCATCTCAGGGGCCTGGAATCGCTGCGAATCACGGCCGGGGACTCGGTGTTGGGCGCGGCCGTGGGCGTGACCGAGGGCCGGATGACGCAACGCAGTTGGCGTGGCGCGTCGGAGGAGCAGGAACTCGCCGACGACGATCCCTGGCGCGTGAAGGTGCGCGCGGTGGACGCCCAGGGACGCCCCGCCACCAAACTGCCCTTGGAGGACGGCCTGTTGGAGGTGGAACTTCCGCAGGCTGTGCTCCGCGAGAACCCCGGTTCGATCACACTGGAGTGGATCGACTTCTACCGGCAGTGACGCGAACGGGTCAGTGATCTCGGAGTTGTCCGCGGGCAACTGCTGGTCTGCGTCCCCTGTGCGGATCGGAGCCTTGCACGACGCTCGCCGGGCCGGATGCACGCCTGTTGGAATCCCCCTGCGATATTGGCGATGGGGAACCGGTCGACGTGCGGGTATCGGCCGTGAAGGCTTCGTCAGACCGCATCAGCAGGAACGCCGAGCGTCACGTGTGGTTGCGCGGTACCGCGTATTGGAGCATCACGCGTGGAGCATCAGGGGACTTCGTTCAGCAATCGTTGACGATGCCAGGGCCCGTTGGTAGTATCGACCAGTTCGGTGTCCTGCGCGGCTCAGTGCAGAGACTGTCGCTTCTGGTTCTGTGTCTCCTCCGTATCTCCTCTTTATCTCTAACCTCGGATTGCGCGGCGGTCCCGGTACCGACTCACGCCGATCTTGTCGATGGCCTTCGGGGCCTGCAAGGTGACGTACAGAGTCGTGAACCTGCTGTCGTGCGTGGAGTCTCGGCGGTTCCCCTCATGACCCAGCAAGAGCAAGAGCAAGAGAAGTTTCTGCAGTACGTCGAATCCCGGCAGCGCCCCCATGAGAAGGCGGCCGTCGCCCTGGGGCATCTCGATGCCATCAGGCGGGAGTTGGAGCGGACGGGCTCGTATCGGCCGAATCTGAGGATGCTTGACGTGGGCTGCGGGAAGGGCCTCTACTCGGTGGCTTTCGCCCGCCAAGGCTACCAGGTGACGGGTGTCGACTTGAATGAGAATCTCATCAGTCGGGCTCGTGACTTCGCCGCCTCCAGTGGCTATCAGGTGGATTTCCGATCGGGAGTCGGGGGGCAGTTGCCGTTCGAGGACGAGTCGTTCGACATTGTCTTCGCCAATTCACTCTTGGAGCATGTCCCTGATTGGAAGGGGTGTCTTCGGGAGTGGTCTCGCGTGCTCGCTCCGGGGGGCGTGTTGTGGGTGGAGACCACGAACGTGATTCACCCCCGCCAGGCCGAGTATCGATGGCTGCCTCTCTACAGTTGGTGGCCAGGTCCCTTGAAGCGTCTCGTGGTCAAGGCGGCATCGGGCCCCTTGCCAGCCCTCGCGAACTACACGCCTTTTCCGGCCGTCAACTGGTTTTCTTTCTTCCAGTTGCGTCGCTTCTTGGTTTCCGAGTGTGGGATCAGTGAAGTGCGAGACCGGTTCCACCTGATGGATGAGACCCAGTTCGCGAAACGGTGCTTGAAGCGGTTTGCGCTTTCGTCGGACCTTGGGTTGCGGTGTGCGTACCTTCTGGTGCCCATGGTCATTCTCCTGGCGCGCAAGGCAAAGCGGTCGTGAGACGCTAGGGTCCGCCGGTGGCCTTGATCCCATGGCCGCGCGGAGAGGGTACAATGCCGCCGGTGGTGGCGGACTGGCGGAGCGACTCCGGGTGTTCACTCGGCGGGCACGTCTCCAGCGACGGCACGTTCCCGGCAGCCGCCTGTCGACGGCGAGGCCGACGTACGCCACCGGTGGAATCCCCTACTCAAGACATCACCCCGAATCGGGCGTGCAGGAGCGGAGCGATCATGAACACGAAGGAAGCCATTCAAGCGGCCATGGACATGAGCCAGTATGTGCTCGGTTCTTACATCAGCGATCTGAGCGATGAGGAGTTGATGCGGAGGCCTGCGGCCGGCTGCAACCACTTGGCGTGGCAACTGGGGCATCTGATCAGTTCCGAGGTGTCGCTAGTGAACAGCGTCTGTCCGGGCAAGGGCGGTGAGTTGCCGGCGGGCTTCGCGGAGAAGCACGGCAAGGAAAACGCGGCCTCCGACAACCGAGCCGACTTCTGCTCGCGGCGCGAATATGAGGAGCTGTTCCAGAAGGTGCGGGTCGCGACGAAGGCCGCGCTGGCGGAGTTGCCGGAAGCGGATCTCGACAAGGCGAGCCCGGAGTGGATCCGCAATCAATTTCCGACGCTGGGACACTTCTTCCTGCTGATCGGAAACCATCCGATGATGCACGCTGGCCAGTTTGTCGTCGTGCGACGGCAACTCGACAAACCCGTGCTGATCTAGCGGACAGGGAGTCCTGGACGGTCTGCTGAAGACGGGACCGTCGTGCGCGGCTTCATGCGATGCACGCGAACTGGAAGTCCGCGCGAGGGGCCAACCCGGGAGAGACCTAGTCCAGTGACCGATGCATGTCACTGCGGTCGAGGTGCGGCCGCAGGCCTTCGGGCAGCACCTCGCCACCCGGGGCGACGCCCAGCTTCTGGGCGAGCAGCAGGCCGGGATAGAAGTTGGGTTCGGAGGTGGAGAGCAGCACGGGCGGTTCTCCGTCGGCCAGTTGCAGCGTCAACTGCCGATCCGTGAGTTCCCACTTCGCGATGCGGGCGAAATCGACCATGCGGCGTTCCCTGTTTCGGTCGGGAACGCAGAGCAGCCCTTGCGGAATGAACGCCACCTGGTGGGTCCAGGCGACGAATGCGTGCTGTTCCAACTGGAGTCCCATGCGTTCGGCAAGCACCCGCGTTGTTTGCTGGTGGAGACGGGCCGCTTCACGCCGCTGTTTCGCGTTGGGCGGCGAGGGCAGGGCGAGGTCGAGCGGCAGGGCGTCTTCCAGCAGGAATCGCATCCGCACTTCCGGGCGGATCAGCAGGCCGGCCATTCCCAGTTCACGCATCAGGGACGGCGGCGTGGAGTTGATCGAGTATCCGAGCATCTGCTCGTAGCGGACAAGCCTCTGCTGGGACTCGCATTCCCACAGCAGGCCTCGTTCATAGTGGTCGAGCTGTTCGCTGCGGCCCTGCAGTCGCGGCAGGACCAGCAGGGTGGCGATGAGCAGGACCAGCAGTCCGGGTGCGAAGGCGCCGGGAAGGAGCATGTCGAGGGCGAGCAGGCCGATGACGCCCGCGAGGCCGATGGTGAGCCAGGGAGCATGGCGGATGCGGTTGGCCAGTTCGAGCTGTCCCAGCCACTTGCCCAGGCCGGTGGTGGGGAGTGTCTCCTGGACCACGGGTGCTTCGGGCAGCATGTGCTGCAGCAGCCGGAACAGGAGTTGCGAGTTGGCGGCGCCGCGCGGAAAACGCAGCACCGGCGCGTCCTCCGTCGCCTGCGCGTCCTCATGCCAGATCCACAGCTCGTCGCCACGCCACTCGTAACGCGCGATCTCCTGCGGCAGGATGGATCGGCCGGTTTCAGCATCGACCAGCGCCGAGTGGCTCAGAGTCCATGGACCTCCCTCGAACTCCCAGCCGGACCGGATGCGGTCCCACGCACGGAGTTCGAGGTTCTCGACGATGCGATCCCGGAACGAGTCGATCGACCGTGACGGAGCGTCCAGGTCGAGGTCATGGGCCACCGTCAGCCATTCCGGTTCGGCCTCATCGCCATCGGCGACCAGCACCTCCAATGACTGACGCACGCCCTCGTGGATCTCCAGGACACCCTCCTCGAAGACGGACGAGTCGGGCGACTCAAGCCGCTGCCGCACGCCAATCACATCTTGGTCCTGGAACGACCGCATGCGGCCGTTGTGCACGACCACGAATCCGCTGGGGATGGTGTGGAACGAGTCGCTGAGCGTGCTGGTGGTCACGGAGGTGCCTCCTCGGATCAGGCGGCTGCGAGGCACGATCCGGACTCAAGTGTCCGGACGGCCTCTTGGCAAAGCGTGTCGGGGTGTTCGCAATCCGTCGCCGAACGCAGCAAAAAAATACCCGGGCCGAAGCCCGGGCCTTTGGATCAAAGGGTGGGTCGTGGAAAGATACCTCACCCTTGGTTTCACGAGACGGATTCTGATCAGGCGGAGCCGACCAGATCAAACGGGATGCCCAGCCGGCGCATCTTGTTGTAGATGCTCTTCTCGCTGATGCCGAGGATACGGGCCGAACGGGCCTTGTTACCGCGATAGGCCTGCAGCGTCTCGATGATGGCCTGCTTCTCGATGTCGTCCAGCGTGCGGCCGGCCAGCATGCTGATGCCGGACTGGGCCGCGCTCTGGGTGACCTTCGTCGAATCGGCCAGAATCATCTTCAGCGTGCTGGCTTCCAGGGCATCGCCAGGGCTGTTGAGGAAGGCACGTTCCAGAACGCATTCCAGTTCGCGCACGTTGCCTGTCCAGTTGTGCTGCTTGAGGAGCTGGAGGCAGTCGGAGCCGATGGTCAGCGGGCGTCCACCGCGGGCCTGGATCAGCCGCTGGCGGATGCTCTCGACCAGCTGCGGCAGGTCTTCCAGACGCTCCCGCATCGCGGGCATCTCGATGACCTGAGGACTCAGGCGTTGCAGCAGGTCTTCGCGGAGGCGACCTTCTTGGCAGGCCGAGCTGAGCGAGCGGCGACTGGTCAGGACCATGCGCACGTCGACTCGCTGGGCGTCGGTGGAACCGATACGCTGCACGGTGCGATTTTGCAGCAGGCCCAGCAGGCGCGTCTGCACCTCCAGCGGGCAGTTGGCGATCTCATGAAGCACCAGGGTGCCGCCGTCCGCCATCTCGATGCGGCCCGCTCGCTCCAGGCTCGTGCCACGCACGCGGTCGCGCGTCGTGCCGAACAGTTCCTCTTCCAGCAGTTCTTGCGGCAGCGCGGCGCAGTTGACGACCACGAACGGTCCCTGGCTCCGGTTGCTACGCTGGTGGATCAGGCGAGCCACCACCGACTTGCCCGTGCCCGACTCCCCCGTGATCAGCACGGTGGCGTCGGTCTTCGCCAGCCGGTCCACTTCGCGGACCACGGCCTGCGACTTCGCGCTCACCGCCGGAAACTCGGCGACGGTGCGCGGAGCGACCAGGGCGGCGCGAAGCTCCTGGTAGTCGCGGAACATGCGAGCAGTCTTCGCCGCCTGGCGAAGTACGGCCAGCAGTTCGGCCGACTGAAACGGCTTGTTCAGCAGTTCATAAGCCCCCAGCCGCAACGCTTCCGTGGCCTTCTTGGCCTCTTCGGCGCCCGCCATCACCACGATCTGGGCGTAACGATTGCTCTGGCGGATCGTCTTCAGGGCGTCCAGGTCGTCGCCCTTCAGCATCTGCAGGTCCAGCAGGACGATCAGTTTGCGCCCGGCGGCTCGCCGAGCCACGTCGGCGGCGTCCGCCGATCCCTCCACCTCGTAACCCGCAGCCGACAGGTGCTGCTGCAGGCTGTTGCGCAGCAGGGAGTCGTCCGAGGCGATGAGCACCGCGGCGCCCTTCACCGTTGACTCCAGCACCGGAGCCGACCAGGCTACCGCCGGTGCGTAGCTCGACTCGTTCAGACCACCCACGGGCATGATCCCGGACATTGAGAGAGTTGACGTCATTTTCTCTTCCTCGTTTAGTTATTTGCTCCAGTCGGCAAAACTAGAGAAAGCTAGACCATAAGTTGTTCCTGTCATCTCTGAACGCTTCGCTTCGCGCCGAAAATATTTCCCAGAACGTCCGACAGTACCATGTCTTCAAGTCGCACCGGATGGTCCACCGGGGAGCGTACGAACGTCCGCGATTATTTCCCGGCAAATTGTTCCCCAACCTGCGAGGGGCGCTGGGACAACTCGCCTCCGTGGGAGCCGGAAGTAATCTCCGCCGCGCGACCGAGTGACACGAGCCAGTCACAGGATCCGGTTATGCCGGAGGCGCGAATGCTCGCGGTAGGATCGATCATCCGGGCGATCACGAAAGTCGGACGCCATGGTTCGGTCGGGGGCGCGGCCCTCGACAGGCGGCTGGACCCAAGCCTCTAGCAGCTCAGCCTTCCTCGACGGCTTCGCGGATCGCCCGCACTTCAGCCGGACCGCCCAGCGCAAGCGCGGTCACTCGCTCGGTGTCGACTCCCAGGTATTCGCCCAGTTTGTACGCCAGGTTCCGATCCAGCACGCCGTGGTATTGGTTCGTCGTGCGTTCGCCGACGTAGATCGTCTGCAAGTCCGTCCTGTAGCCGGACTCGTAACACTCGGCCAGCTCCTCGATCCAGGGCTCGGGGATGCCCCGCCGCCGGCAGTGGTCCACCGACCAGATGTCACGTCCCGTGCATTCGGCGAGCAGCATGGTGGCCTTCAGGCGGTCCAGCATGGAAAGCGACTTTCGTGGGCAGGGGAACGAGGAACGCTGGCCCGCCGTTTCGAAATGGCGGGCAGGTTCGCTATGATGTGCGTGTTCGAAATCCAACGCGGCGGTCGCGCCGCCAACCGTTGATTTCATCCGATTTTAGCGGAATCGATCCCAGGAGTTGCGAGGATGATGATGGTGAAACGCGAGTGCGGAACCAAAAGTCGATGTCGGGAGGGGCGGGGGCTGGTCCCCTGTGGAGTAGGCCAACGGTGGGGTCAACTGGTCGGGGCTGTGCTGCTCGTGTTGGCGTTCTCGCGAATCGCGTTGGCTGCCGAGAGTCCCGCTGCGACCCAGGGGCAGCCACCGGTCCCGGCGAAGCTGGGGAGCACACCCAACGTGCATGCGTCCGGCCCGGTCTGGTTGTGCGGTCAACCTTCGCCCGAGGACCTGCAACTCGCGCGGCAGAAGGGCATCGCTGTCGTGCTTTCCCTGCGGCTTCCGGACGAGATCTCGTGGGATGAAGAGAAGGCCGCCAAGCAGGCGGGGTTGGAGTTCCAGCGTCTCGCGTTTAACACCGCCGACACGATGACCGACGAAATCCTCAACGCGGCGCGTGACATCCTGAAGGAAGCTCAGCGCGATGGCAAGCCGGTGATCTTGCATTGCGGCGCTGCGAATCGTGTGGGAGCGGTCTGGTTGGTCCACTGCATGCTGGACCGAGGACTTTCGCAGGCCGAGGCAGAACGCGAGGCAGCTCAAGTGGGATTGAAGACGGCTTCGCTGAAGAACCGGGCACTGGAGTATGTGAAGTCCCAGCAGGCTGCGGCACCGTCGAGCGACGCGGGCAAGTAGCCAGCGATCGCGGGCAGGGCTGCCACGGATACTGCGCTGGTCGCACGCGCGTGTCGCCGGCGCGTCCATCGCTGGCACATGCACGATCCTTGGACGCAGAGCCTGTTTCGCCGGGCCAGCGGACTGAGGACCGATGGCCCAATCCATGGCGCGGGCCGGGCGCTCACGCGGTCAGCGTCTCGACCAACCTGTAGAGTTCGGCCGGGATCGGCTTGTGCGCCGAGAAGGTTTCCTCGAAGGGCGTGATGCGGCATTGGTCGCCGATGATGCCGGCCATGACGCCGCTGGCGCCGCCAATCACGGCCTGGACGGCATGGTGTCCGATGCGGCTGGCCAGGATGCGATCCTCGGGGGTCGGCGCGCCGCCGCGCTGCAGGTGTCCGAGCACCACGACGCGGGACGAATAGGGGCACCCGGCGGCTTCGAGCCGTTTCTGCAGCTGCAGCGCGCCGCCCGTCTCGTCGCCCTCGGCCACCACCACGAGCACCGAGGTGTTGCCAGCCTTCTTGAGCGTCTTGAGGTGTTTGATCAGGCGATCGGTATCGGTATGCACTTCGGGCACGCAGACGCTTTCCGCCGCGCCTGCGAGGGCGGCATACAGCGCAAGGTAGCCGCTGTGCCGGCCCATCACCTCGATCAGAAACATCCGCTCGTGGCTCTGCGCGGTATCGCGCAGTTTGTCGAGCGCGTCGACAGCCGTGTAGACGGCCGTGGAGAACCCGATCGTGTAGTCGGTTCCCAGCAGGTCGTTGTCGATCGTGCCAGGGCACCCGACGATGCCGCCGCGCCAATGGTTTCGCAACGCGACGGCGCCGCGAAAAGTGCCGTCGCCACCGATGGGGATGAGGGCGTCGATCTTGTGACGTTGCAGGATGCGCGCGGCTTTTTTCAAACCCGCCTCCGTACGAAACTCATCGCTCCGACTGCTCAGCAAGATCGCGCCGCCCCTTTGGCCGATGCCCGACACGGACCGCGTGTGCATGGCCAGTCCGCCGTCCTGGGGGAAGAAGTCTTCATCGAGCAGGCCCTGGTAACCGCGTCGAATGCCGACCACCTCATGGCCCAGGCTCAGGGCTGAACGCACGACGGAGCGGATGCAAGAGTTCATGCCGGGGGCGTCACCACCGCTGCAAAACAGGCCAATTCGCACGCCGGAACTCCTTGATCCAGAAGGACTGCCATCCACCATGACGCTCGTCGAATCGGGGAACGCCCCGTGTCCCGGAACGCCTCCGCGGCCGTGCCATCCTGTCCCTTTGCGGGAAGGTTGACGGGATCCACGTCAGCAACCTGGATCTCCGGGGGAAGGCAGGGGGATCCGGTCCATCTGGCGAGGACGCTTTCGTTGACCTGCCGACTGACGTCCTGCTGGCACGGCGGTCGCCCGATTCGATTCGACCGCATCTTTCTAGCAGGAACCCCCAGGAGGAGCCAGAGCACGGGTGCGGTCGCGGGTGTGGCCACGGGACAGCCTCGCCGAGGACTCCCGTCTCTCCGCCGACGACTGTTGAGGGCATCTGTCGGCTGTTACACTGGGGAGCCAGACGCGGTGGGATCGTGCGCAGGGGCCAGGTCGGTTCGCAGGGAATCTTCCTGGAGTAGAAGCCCGGGCGCGACCGCGAAAGATTTGTCGCGCGAAGCCGGGGATGGTTTCGGTACCATGCGACGCGACCCGAGGGGCGACCCGGGGTCGTCATGATTATAGAAGCCGAGCAGCCATGATCTATTGTCGGGGCGTACGAGGAGCCACCACGGCGGACGACAACTCGCGGGAAGCGATCCTGCAGGCGACGCGCCAACTGCTGGCCTTGATGATCCGCCAAAACGGCATTGAGCCCGCGGACGTGGGCAGCGTCATCTTTTCCACGACTGTCGACTTGAACGCCGAGTTCCCGGCGCTCGCCGCTCGCCAACTCGGATGGCTCGACGTGCCGCTCCTGTGCACGAACGAGATCGATGTCCCCGGATCCCTGCGGCAGTGCGTCCGCATCCTCATCCATTGGAACACGAGCCTGGCGCAGAATGAGGTGACGCACATCTACCTGAAGGGCGCGGTCAAGCTTCGGCCGGATCTCTCGAACCTTCCTCCTGTCGACATGGCCGAACTGGAAAACTGGATCGCTCAGTACCTGAAGGATACGCCTCCTTCTCGCGAGAAGCAGCCGCCCAAGTAAGTTGATCGCGGCGGGATAGATGCCGGGATGGCCGTACCGCGGAATCGGGAGTCGCGGAAGCGGGCTGCATGGCGCGTGGCGTGACCAGCGGCAAACGCGTCGGTGTTTCGCATTTGGTTTTTTCATGAGGAAACGACGATGGGCCTGATCGACTTCCGGCGTTGGCTGATGAAACCGCTGGTCCATATGCTGGTGTTTGGCGGTGGCTTGGTCGGCGGTGGCATGGTGGTAGTGGCGTCGCTGGATGCCCGCGCCCAGGAGGCCGCTGCGGAGGAGGACGCTGCGGTGGCGGCCGCTGCGGAGGCGGCTGCTGCAGCGGCGGCCACCGCCGGCACGAAGGAGGATCCCACGCGGCCGGCCGCCATCCAGGCGCAGGACGTGCCCGTCGTCCCGCCCGAGGTGATGCGGCGGCTGGCCCAGTATGGCAGCGTCCGCACCGCGACCTTCATGGGTTGGGATCCCGCGGGCCAGGGCATCCTGATCGGGACGCGATTCGCCAACACGGTGCAGCTGCATCGCGTCTACCAGCCGGGAGGCCGCCGCGAGCAGATCACGTTTTTCGAGGAGCCCGTGCGGGGACGCTTCCTGCCCGGTAGTCCCGCCAATACGGTGTTGTTGCAGATGAGTGTCGGTGGCAACGAGAACGACCAGATCTTTCGCTGGGAAGGATCGAACTGGACGGTCAACCGACTCACCGACGGCACCTCGCGCAACCTGCTGCAGGCGACGCGTCGCGACGGTTCACGCATTGCCGTCGCCAGCAACCGTCGCAACGGCACGGACACCGACCTCTATGTACTCGATCCGCGCGACCCGTCCAGCGAGCGGCGCGTGATGGAGAACGCTGGCGAGTACTGGTACGCGTCGGACTGGTCGCCCGACGGTTCGCAGCTGCTGGTGGGACGCTACGTCTCGATCAACGAAGTGTATCCTGCGCTGTTGGACGTCGAATCGGGCCAGCGTCGCGACCTGGACCTACCCGGCGACGGGCCGGCAGGGATCGCCGACATGGTGTTCTCGGCCGATGGTCGGTCAGTGTATATGGCGACGGATGCGTGGGGCGAGTTTCAGCAGTTGCTGCGCTACGATCTCGCGACCGGTGCCGTACAACGGCTAGGCGAGTCCGTGCCGTGGGATGTGGAGGAGATCGAGGTCGATCCGCGTCATGGAACGGTGGTTTTCATCGTGAATGAGGATGGAGCGTCCACGCTGTGGCGGGTGCGGGGCGCTACCGTGGAGCGACTCGCCACGCCGCTGGGAGTGCTCAGCGGGCTTGAGTTCTCGCCCGATGGAAGCCAGCTCGGCTTCACGCTCGCCCAGCCCCAGGGGCCGGCCGAAGCGTATTCGATGATCCTGTCCAGTGGCGAACTGGTACGCTGGACCTATAGCGAGGTAGGCGGTCTCGATCCCGCTTCGTTCATCGCCCCGACTCGCATTCGTTTTCCTTCGTTCGATGGTCGCGAGATCCCGGCCTACTACTTCCGGCCGCGGCAGGCTTCACCGGACAAACCGGTGGCGGTGATCATCGACATCCACGGCGGACCGGAGGGCCAGTACCGGCCGCTGTTCACCGGCATCACGCAATACTACTTGAACGAGCTGGGCGTCGCCGTGATCAGTCCGAACGTGCGTGGTTCCGCCGGGTATGGCAAGACGTATCTGAAGCTGGACAACGGCCCGCTTCGCGAAGACAGCGTCCATGACATCGGTGCACTGCTGGACTGGATCGCCACGCAACCGGAACTCGACAAGTCGCGCGTGGCCGTCATGGGTGGTTCCTACGGCGGCTACATGGTGCTCGCGTCGCTCGTCCATTACGGCGATCGCATTCGCGCCGGATCCGACAACGTGGGTATCGCGAATTTCATCACCTTCCTTGAGCGTACCGCGGCGTATCGGCGCGACCTCCGCAGGGCGGAGTATGGCGATGAACGCGACCCGCAGATGCGGGCCGTCTTTGAGCGGATCAATCCCACGGCCAACGCCGAGAAGATCCGCTCCGCCTTGCTGGTCGCCCACGGCATCAACGATCCGCGCGTGCCTTTCTCCGAAGCCCAGCAGATCGCGGACGTGGTCCGGAAGCTGCAGCGGCCGGTCTGGACGGTCTATGCGGACAACGAAGGCCACGGCTTCGCCAAGAAGGTGAATCGCGACTACCTGCAGGCCGTTCAGGTCCTGTTCTTCCGACAATTCCTCGATCTTGAGGCGTCCCAGCCCTGACGGGCCGGTGCGTTGCGCGCCGCGGCCCCTGGGGACCTTGCTGGCGGAACGCATCGACTACCACGGAGAGTTTCCCATGATCGGTTCGCTGGTTTGCTGGATATCGCGGCGGAGAAGGGCTCCGGGCTGCACGTTGGCGTCCGCCATGGCAGGGAGCATCGCCTGCCTGGGGACCTGGTTGACCGTACTATCGCTTTCGGGGGAGGCCCAGGCCGTGAATGACGAATGGAAGACCAAGGCCCAGGCGTTCGTGAGTCGACACGAGCAGCAGGTCCGTCCTTTGGAGATCGCCGTTGCGCGGACCTGGTGGGACGCGAACACCACCGGCAAGGATGAAGACTACCAGCGCAAGGTGGAAGCCGAAACGAAGCTCGACGCGGCCCTCTCCGATGCCACGTCCTTCGCGGAACTGAAGGCCCTCGAAACGGCCAGCCAGCAGACGCCCGCCGATCCCCGCGACATGCTGCGTCGCCAGGTGCATCTGCTGTACCTGCAGTACCTGGGCAAACAGGTCGATCCGGCACTCCTGGCACGCATGACCTCCATCGCGAACGGCATCGAGCAGCGTTTCAACGTCTACCGCGCGCGGGTGGGCGAGGAGGAGCTGACGGACAGCCAGGTGCGGGAGATCCTCAAGAGTTCCACCGACTCCGCGCGACGCGAAGCGGTGTGGAATGCCAGCAAGCAGGTGGGCGCCGCCATCGAGACCGACATCCGCGACCTCGTGCGGCTCCGCAACGAAGCCGCCAGCAAGCTCGGCTTCAGCAGCTACCACGCGATGATGCTGGCGCTCAACGAGCAGGATCCGCGCGAAGTCCTGCGGCTGTTCGACGAACTGGACGAACTGACGCGCGAACCCTTCCGCCAGGCCAAGTCGCGGATCGACGCGTTTCTTGCCAAGCGGTATGGAGTCGCCGTTGACCAGTTGCGACCCTGGCACTACCAGGACCCGTTCTTCCAGGAAGCGCCCGATACCTCGGCCGCCGATCTCGACAAGGTTTTCGCCCAGGTCGATATCGTCGGTGTCTGCCGTCGCTTCTACGAGGGGATTGGCCTGCCGATCGACGACGTCATCGAGCGCAGTGACCTGTATGAAAAGCCGGGCAAGAGTCCCCATGCCTTCTGCACCGACATCGACCGCGTCGGCGACGTGCGCGTGCTCGCGAACATCGTGCAGAACGAATACTGGATGACGACGATGCTGCACGAGCTAGGTCATGCGGTCTACAGCAGCAAGTTCATTCCCGATCGGCTGCCCTATGTGCTCCGCACCAACTCGCACATCCTCACGACCGAAGGGATCGCGATGATGTTCGAGCGGCTGGCGAGCGACTCCAAGTGGCTTGCCGCCATGGGCGTGCAGGTTCCCGATCCGCAGGCCTACGATGCGGCCGCGGCCACGAAACGCACCTACCGGCTGCTCGTGTTCTCCCGCTGGTGCCAGGTCATGTTCCGCTTCGAGATGGGCATGTACGAAAACCCTGGCCAGGACCTGAATCGCCTCTGGTGGGATCTTGTCCGCAAGTACCAGCTGGTGGAGCCGCCAGCGGATCGCGACGCGCCGGACTACGCCAGCAAGATCCATGTGGTGTCCGCGCCGTGCTACTACCACAACTACATGATGGGCGAGCTGTTTGCCTGCCAGTTGCACCACGCGCTGGCTCGCGAGGTGCTGCACAGCGATAACCCGACCAAGGCGATCTACCACGACAATCGCGAGGTCGGCAAGTTCCTCATCGATCGGCTATTCAGCCAGGGCACGCTGTTGCCGTGGAACGAAGCGACTCGGCATGCCACGGGAGCTGACTTGAACGCGCGAGCCTTCGCGACCGACTTCCAGCAGTAGGACGCCCGCCCTTCGACGCCGCCCGCCGCTGTTCCAGGAAAGCGGCGGGCTCACGCGGGCCTGCGACTAGACGCGGGCGCTCAGGACGCGGAGTGGGCGAGGGCCTGGAAGATGCCGCGGCAGAAGTCGGGCAGGTCGTCCGGCTTGCGGCTGCTCACGAAGTGACGATCGACGACGACCGCCGCATCCTCAAAGATCGCTCCCGCATTCACCAGGTCGTCGCGGATTCCCAGCGACCCCGTGACACGCACGCCGCGGTAGACCTGGGCCGAAATGGGGATCCAGCCGCCATGGCAGATCGCGGCCATCACCTTGCCCGCCTCCGCGAACTCCCGCACCAGTTCCAGCACCTTCGGCACGCGACGCAGCTTGTCGGGCATGAAGCCTCCCGGGCAGATGACGCCGTCGAAGTCGGAAGATCGCACCTGCTCGATGGCCGCGTCGGATCGGCAGGGATAGCCATGCTTGCCCGCATAGACATGGTGGGCATGCAGGCCGGCGACGACCACCGACGCTCCCGCCTCCTGCAGTCGCAGTTTGGGATACCAGAGTTCCAGGTCCTCGTAGACGTCATCGACGAAGAACAGGAAGTGCTTTCCAGCGAGGTGGGGAAGGCTTTCCATCGGGGGCTCCTGGTCGGCGGGCATGGCGTGGCGGTGCGTCGGAAGGACGCAGCAGGCCGTGCGAGAGTCGCTCGAGGATCTCGTGACGGTGGCACGAACGTCCAACGACGTCCAGTCTAGCGGCCCGTGCGTGGGTTGGGCAGGGCTAGGCGTGCGTTGGGCAGGCCTGGGCGGGAATCGTCATGCGGCACCGCGCGGTGCCTGTCGGGACCTCCGCGCCCATGGCGATTGCACCTCGCCGCCGCATCGCCGCTCAGCGACCGCTGCGCCACCGCTGCGCGAACTGCTCGGCCGTGGTCCGATCGGGAAACGCACGCAGGTCCATCGCGTATCCTCGCCCGGCGCGGGCCTTCTGGGTGTTGAGGATCTGTTGCGGGGAGTAGCTGACGAGTGTCTCGCGGACGTTTCCCTTGAGCAGCATCAGCACATAGTGGGTCTGGTTCGCGATAGGGTCGACGAAGGGCAGCGTTCTCACGTGTTCCAGCATGTCGGCCTCGGCGCGCGCGTAGTCTTCCGAGACATGCTTCTGGAACAGCGTCGCCGGGCGGACGTTCTCCAGGGGCTGCAACCGGCTCGCCTCCTGCAGGCACTCCACGAACGGGTCGCGTTTGAACTTGGCGAGGTAGTGGATGAGTGACCAGGAGGTGGCATAGTCGAGCGAAGCGAGCTGCGCCGACTCGACGGCCTGTCGGATGATCACCCCCTCGGTACTCTTGCCCTCGCGACCCTTGTAGAACAGGCCCAGCTCGTAGAGCCGCAGGTCGTTCACGAGGCCGACACCCTTCCAGCGGACCTTTCGACCCAGTTCGGTCGGTGCAAAGTATTCGGCCAGCCCCTCGCTCAACCACAGCGGCCAGTTCGATAACCGCTGCTGCACGCCGATGTTGTGCAGGATCTGGTGCACCCCTTCGTGGGCGATCGTGGATACGGACTGCTTGAAGCTGAGTTCCGGTGCGACGACGGTCAGGTTCGACTGCTCGTACATCAGCACGTGATTCGACAGCCCGTTGTAGTAGGCGACGATGCCGGGCGGCATCTCGCGATACTTCTGGAACTCCTCCTGCGTCCGGAACACCACCACGACCAGCGGGAATTCCGGGTCCTCGACCGGCAGCTTCCAGCGACGGCAGTGGTTGGCCAACGCCGGGTACATGGTTTCCAGAATGCGGCTCGTGGCCAACACAAAGTCGTCGCTGCAGTTGTAGACATACAGGTAACGCCGTGTGTCGCGGGTGCGGAATCCGGGAAAGCGTTCGGCCAGCAACCGCTTGGCCAGTTGCTTCTTTTCAAGCGGTTCAAAGGGCCGGTCGGTGGCGGTGGTCTCAAGGATTGGCACCGAGACAAGGTGGCCGTCGGGCAGCAGCACCACATAGTGCGTGCCTACCTCCAGGTAAACGCGTCCCACCATCGTCTCGCCACTGCCCGTGGCCAGCACCACGCGACGATCGACGACCGGCAGCACCGGCGCCTGCGGAAGCTTCAGTCCCATCTCGGCCAGCGAGGCCTGTGGGAACGGGACCGGCGTGGGTGCGTCCTCCAGCGCCTCGTCCTCCAACGCCTCGCCCGCAGGCGACTTGTTGTCCGGCCGCCGGTTGTCGAGTGCTTTGAGGTCGGGAGGATTCTTATCGGGAGGATTCAGCTGGGGCTCCGGCGTTTCGGGAGCCTTCGCCTCCTGGGCTGTCGCCCGCCCGTCAAGCGTCTCCAAGGACACTCCCGGCAGACCGGCCAGCACCGCACCCAACAGGATGCCCATCAGGGTGCGCAGCAGTCGTGCGGTTCCGAAACTGCGGTCGCGCCGCGCGGCTTGGCACCGGCAAGGCCGCCCCAGCCTCGGCCCATGTCGTCCGGCTTCGCAAGGCGAGGGCGCACTGGCAGCGGCGGGCAGCATGAAGGCCATTACCAGGACTCCTCTTCGTCCTCCCGCGTTAGCACTTCGTCAACGCTGGTTGGATCCACCTTGCGGCAGGCATCGATCAGCAGTTGGCGGAGCGACCCCATCTCCTCTTTCCACACGGTCGGCTCGAGGTCGGGGGGGCAGAGTTGCATGAACTCACCCAAAAGCAGAATCATACGCAGCAGATGGCGAAAGACGATCCCTTCCTGTTTCTGGAGCCGTTTGTGGGAGATGAACTTTTCGAAGTTGCCGTTGAACTCGACCAGTTCACCGGCCGCCCAGACGGGCGTGACCGTGAAGTCGCGAACGTCGGGGAAATCGGCATGGAAGAGACGTTCGAGCTTCTCGGCGAGCACCAGCGGGCGGATCGGTTCCTCTTCGTAGAAGCGTCGCCGCCGGTCGCGATCGCCTTCCTCGTCCTCCGACTCGGTCGCCGCGCCCAGTTCCTCGGCGCTGGCCAGGCCGCGCTGGAGGAGCTGGACGTCCAGTCGGTCGGTCGCCAGCGGTCCGGGCGGCATCTCCTCGCGCGGCGGGACGCGGAGGTGGCGGGCCACCGATCCGGGCATCTCCAGCAGGCTTTCAATGGCCTGCACACGCTCGACCATGCTGGCGATGCCCAACTGGTTTACCACGAAGACGCCGTAGAGCGGATTGACGCCGCGCAGCACGCGGAGCTTCTGCATTTCGGGAGTGGGCAGGGCCTGCAAGGCACGGTAGCCGCCATCCGCTTCGGCGCCAGCTGCCGGCACGTTAGTTGCCGGGGCGCCAGCTCCGGACGCAGGGGCCCCGGGCGTCGCAGCCGCCCCAGTCGCAGCGGCTCCGGGGGCGTTCAGCGGAGGCCTGGGCTCCAGCGTCACATAACCGCCGGTCCAGAGTGTCAGCAGCATGCGATCGAGCGAGCGTTGGGCGACGTCGATGCGTTTGTCGACCATCAGACGCCGTGCCACGAGTTGCCGCAGCGGTTCCACTTCGGGCGACGCTTCCAGCATGTGGGTCAGCAACCGCCAGGGCAGCGGCCCGCGACTCTGCAGCTTGGCGGGCGGCGCTTTCTGCAAGGCGTCGAACTGCGACTCGCTCCAGTAGGCCTCGCCGGTCCGCCGCGTGGGCATCTTCTTCTTCAGCGCCTTCTTGGCCTGCAGCAGCTTCGGGTCGCGCGTGTCCTCCGGGATCTCGTCGTACTTGACCTTCCAGCGGAGGATCTTCACGTCGTCCTCGTGAGCGAGCGCGAAGACGAATCCTTGTGAATCGAACTGCGGTCGACCGGCGCGGCCGAACATCTGGTGCGCGCTGCTCGCCTCGATCAGCTTCTTATCGGTCGGCGGGCCCTTCATCAGGTTTGGCAGCACAACGCTGCGTGCCGGCAGGTTGATGCCCGCCGCCAGCGTCTCCGTGCATACCGTCACCGACAACAGCTTCTGCTGGAACAGCGACTCGACGATCCGCTTGTAACGCGGCAGCAGTCCGGCATGGTGCACGCCGACGCCGCGGAAGAGGATCTGTTTGAGTTTGGGGCCGACGCCGACGGACCAGTCGTGTTGCTCCAGCGCCTTCGCGAGCTTCGCCTGCTGTCCCTCCGCCAGCAGGCCTTTGCCCTTCAGCTGTTCAGCGACGTTCCAACACTCGTCGCGGTTGAAGCAGAAGACCAGGGCGGGCGTGAATCGTTTCGTTTCATCACCCTGGGCCATCTCCTCGACGAACTCCGTGAGCAGTTTGTCACCCACCCACTGGAACGTCAGCGGCACCTTTCGTTCCGTGCTCTGCACCAGTTCCAGTTCCCGCTCGTTCGTCCGGCGCATCCAGTGGAAGAACTCGTTCGTGTTCCCGACGGTCGCGGAGAGCAGCAGCAGGCGCACATGCTTCGGGAGCAGGCTGAGCGAGAACTCCCAGACGATGCCGCGTTCAGGATCGTTGAAGCTGTGGAACTCGTCCATCACGACGGCGATCACGTCGTCGAAGGGGCTTTCGTGGCGCAGCAGACGGTTGAAGAGGATTTCCGCAACGACGACCAAGATGGGCGCTTCGGGGTTGACCCGCCGGTTGCCGGTGACGAGTCCGACGGTTTCGGGCGGAAAGCCCCAGCGGACGACGCTGGCCCGCAGTTCGTCGAGTTTCTGTTCGGTGAGGGCGATAAGCGGCGTCGTGTAATACGCACGCTTGCCGGTGTGCAACGCTTCGAAGATGGCCGCTTCGGCGATCAGCGTCTTGCCGGTGCCCGTGGGAGCGCAGACGAGCACGCCCTGGTCGGACATGTACCAAGCCAGCAGCGCCTCTTCCTGCACGGGATAAGGCGGGAACGGGAGCTGCTCAAGGTAGCGGGCGGCAAGCTCATCGCGCGAGGGAACGTTCGTGGGGTCAGGTCTCATGTTCGCCTTTCACTCCGTGGAGTGTACCAGCTAGGCCGCCGCAGAATGAGACCTGATCGGCTCGGTTGGCGATGGGCCTTGGTCGCAGGGCGAACGGGTCGCCTGTCTCGGCGGGAAACCCGAGCGGCGGTCCGCGTGCGGGGCCGGACTGTCGAGGATCCCCTCCGTGCCTCCTTCGCGACCCCCGTGGTGAAGTCCCCCGGGATTCACCCGGACCGGGGGTTTGCGGTGGAGTCCTTTGAATTCCCACGGAGAATGCGGAGCTCTGCAGGGAGGACCACGGAGGTCAGTTCGCTGCAAAGCGGTCCATCGCCCTCGCGCCACACCACGGGCTTTGCACGGCGATCTGGGTCGTCAACGGCGATCCGGAGTCGCGGCGGCGTGGGCCGCGGTCGCCACATAGCACCGCATCGACCGCTCGGGCATGCGGAACGAGTTGGCTCGCAGGCTGGGCCCAGTGCCGTCGGGGAATGCGTCCTGGGGCGAGGGAGCGGCCGTGTCGAGCACCATCTGCCACTTGGATCCCTTCGCCACCGGCGGCACGATGAACGGATGGGGCTCGTGCGAGTTGTTGACCATGATCAGCACATCGCGGCCCGCTCCGTGCGGATCTTCCTCGGGGCGGGGAGCGGTCAGCAGGATGATCATGCAGCGATCGTCGTTCGCCCAGTCGATGGCCGTGCCCAGCGCGCTGTACCAGTTGACGTCCTGCAGGCCGTAGCGAGCCATCTCGCCGCTGAAGAACCGCTTCCGCCGCACGGTCGGCTGTTCGCGGCGGAACTTGATCAGCGCCCGGGCAAAACGCAGCAGGTCCTGGTTCTTCTCGACGAGTGTCCAGTCGAACCAGGAGATTTCGTTGTCCTGGCAGTAGGCGTTGTTGTTGCCGTGCTGCGTGCGGCGAATCTCGTCGCCGAACACCATCATGGGCACGCCTTGGCTGAGCATCAGGGTGGCGAGCATGTTCTTGATCTGGCGGACACGGATCCGTTCGACATCCGGATTTGTCGTCGGCCCTTCATGGCCGTAGTTGTAGCTGAGGTTGTTGTTGTCGCCGTCGCGGTTGCCTTCACCATTCACATCGTTGTGCTTCTGGTTGTAGCTGACGAGGTCGTTCAGCGAGAAGCCGTCGTGCGAGGTGATGAAGTTGATGCTGTGGTAAGGATGGCGACCGCCTGGTTCGTAGAGGTCGCTGGAGCCGGCGAGGCGTGTGGCGAGGGCGCCGAGCATGCGCGGGTCGCCGCGCCAGAAGCGGCGCATGTCGTCGCGATAGCGGCCGTTCCATTCGGCCCATCGCTGGCAGCCGAACGAGCCCACCTGGTAGGCGCCGGCCGCGTCCCAGGCCTCGGCGATGATCTTCGTGTCCGCCAGCAGCGGATCCTCGGCGATCGCTTCCACCAGCGGCGGATTCGGCACGAGGTGCCCCTGGCGGTCGCGGCTCAGGATCGACGCGAGGTCGAAGCGGAAGCCATCGACGTGGTAGTTGTGGACCCAATGCCGCAGGCTGTGGAAGATCATCTCGCGCACGATCGGATGGTTGCCGTTGATCGTGTTGCCGCAGCCCGAAAAATTCTTGTAGTACTTGCCGCTCTCCAGCATGTAGTACACGCTGTTCTCAAGGCCCTTGAAACTCAGCGTCGGCCCCAGTTCGTTGCCTTCGCAGGTGTGATTGAAGACCACGTCGAGGATCACCTCGATGCCCGCCTGGTGCAGGGCCTTCACCATCTGCTTGAACTCGTTCACCTGCGCGCCGGGCGTGCGGCTGGATGCGTAGCCCCGGTGCGGTGCGAGGAAGGCCAGCGGGTCGTACCCCCAGTAGTTCGGACGCTCCAGGTGCTGGCCGTGGATCCCCGAATCCGGGAACTCGTGCACCGGCATCAGTTCGACGGCCGTGACGCCCAGCGACTTCAGGTACGGGATCTTCTCGATCACGCCCAGGTAGGAGCCCGGATGGTCGACGCCGCTGGAACCGTCCTGGGTGAAGCCGCGGACGTGCATCTCGTAGATGATCGTCTCCGACAGGTCGCGTCGCAGGTGGCGATCGCCCTCCCAGTCAAAGTAGTCGTCCATCACGACGCACTTGGGCGGCCGAATGACTCCGTCGACGCTGGGCTGGAACGAACCGGCGAGCGCCTTGGCGTAGGGGTCGATCAGGCGAGCACGGCCGTCGAAACGATGGCCTCGCGCGGGATCAAACGGGCCGTCGGCCTGCAGATGGTAGAGCTGGCCAGGGGCTACGTGCGGAACGAAGACGCTCCAGATATCGCCCCAGCGGTCTGTCTGGGGGTTGAAGTGCACGACTTCGCACGGTTCCATGTCGTGCACGTTCTCGTAGAAGAGCACACGCATGGCCGTGGCCGAACGGCTGAAGACCACGAACTGAACTCCACTGTCGTGGACCAGCGCGCCGTACGGCAGCAGGTGGGTGAATTGAAGTTCCGGGTGGGGATGTGCCATCAGCATCGTGCAGGACCCATCGTTGTCTCAAGTGGTTGGGAATCTTGTTGAGGACAAGGGTTACCTTACCACTGGCCAATGCGTCACCGGCTGGAATGCGGTTCAATTCCGATGAAATTCCGAGGGCTTCCGCTCGCGTTGCAATCGCTGGGCAATCGTGCCCGTTGGCGAAAACTTTTCCGCGACTCCCTGCCTTCGTTCATCTTTGCCCAGCCGGACGCCGGATCGCCGCTTTTTCCTCCTGTTCGTGTGAATCCCTACAGTTACTACCACCAACACCGGGCCGACCTTGCCAACGCGCGCCAAGCGCCGCTTCCGCCCGGCCCGTGTCCACGAGGCCCTTCGATTCGTCGCGTCGATCCGGCGCGTCGTTTTCGGTCCATGGACTCGGTTCGCCGAACGGAATCGCGACCAGAACCGCCCGAATCGGTCGCCGGAACGAGCCGCCGGAAGTGGCTGTCAAGCCGCATTCAGCAAGCAGCTCCGGGCCGTGAACACCTGTAGCTTAGTTGACAATCTCTGCCGGGCATTCCTAGAATCCGCTTTTCCCTGGTCCCAGAAGTGGCTCGCATGGCTAAGGCAACATATAAGGGAGCAGGCGTCGATCTGGACGTCTATGAAGAGTCGATGGCCCGGTTGCCGCGACTCATGCACCGGACCTTCTCGCCCCGGGTGCTGCGCCTGGACGGTGGCTTCGCCGGCCTCTTCCAGCTTGATTTCCAGAGTCCCCTCTTTCGACGACGGTACGAGGATCCTGTACTCGTTTCCTGCACCGACGGCGTGGGCACCAAGCTGAAGCTCGCCATGATGGCGGGCGTCCATGACACGGTGGGCATCGACCTGGTGGCGATGAGCGTCAATGATGCCATCTGCTGCGGCGCCGAACCGCTGT
>JBIIEC010000040.1:0-21974 GCA_044238045.1 Pirellulaceae bacterium
CGCCCACGTCGAGTTGTCGGCGACTCCGTCCTCGTACTGGCCCGCCTGGAAGATCTGCACGAAGTCGTCCGTCTTGAACTGGCCGTCCAGGTTCGCGTCGCCGAAGTAGGTCTTCTTCAACGTGTTCACCCAAACTTCGCGATCCGCGTTGTTGACCTTCGTGTCGGCGTTCAGGTCGAAGCGAGCTTCGTTCGTGCCGGACAGCACGGCCAGTGTCAGGTTGTCGATATCGGCGGCGCTCAACTGGCCGTCGTTATCGAAGTCACCCGGAGTGGACGCGCGGGGGCGGATGATCAGCCGGTTTCGCGAACCGTCCGCTCCATCGCTTCCGTTCGGCGTCAGCACCAGGTCCAGCAGGTCGCCCGGCTTCAGCGTCATGGCCAGCGTGCGGTCCACGCCCGCCACGTCGTTGCCCTGGATCACCTGCTCATCGACCATCGCCCCGTTCAGGAACAGGATGCCACCGACGCCATTGCCCGCCGGGTTGGTCTTCGCCATCTGCCACGTGACATCCAGCGACGTCGGGCCATTGATGCCCTCCGCCTTCCACCGGCGAATCGTCCACTGCTCCTCGTTCGGAGCGCTGTTCGTCCCGTTGGGGTGCGTGTTCTGCGCGCCGAGTTCCGTCCAGGGCCCCGAAGCTTCGCCTGTCAGGTCCCATTGCTGGCCGTTCCAGTGGTTACCGTCCGGAGCGGTCGGCGGACCGCTGCCGTCATTGGTGAACGGAATGAAGTCGGCCGCCTCGTAGGTGCTGTTGTCATCGGCCGACAGGTTGAAGTAGCCGTTGTACCAGCCCTTCGCGCCCTGCACGCCCTCCGCGGAAAAGTCGAGGAAGGAGTCGGCAATCGGCTTGAGCGGCGGCGGCGGCGGTGGCGGTGCCTTCTGGTCGGTCACTGCCAGGCTGAAGAACGTCGCATCGCAGCCATCGCCACGAGCGCCGTCCGCACCTTCGGGCGTCATCGCCAGGTCGATCAGGTCGCCCTTCTTCAGCATCGCCCCGATCGTCGTCACCGTGGGAGTGGCCGAGGCCGACTGCACTACCGACAGACGCTTGCCGTTCTGGTAAAGCTCGATCGTCGTGCCGTTGCCGCAGTTCGGATTCGCGTCCGCGATGCTCGTGATCAGCGAGCTCTCGCCTTCGTAGGTCGAAACCCAGCGTCGGATCGTCCAGTGCTCCTCGCCCGGCGCACTGTTCGTGCCGTTCGGATGCGAGTTAGTCTGCTGCAGCTCGGTCCACGGACCCGACGCGGCACTCGTCATGTCCCAGAAGTTGCCGTTCCAGTGGTTGCCGTCCGGCGAGGTTTCGCCGGCACCTTCGTTCGTGAACGGAACGAAGTCGGTCGCGGAATAGACTTGGTCGTCATCCGCGGTCAGATTAAAGAAACCGTTGTACCAGTTCTTCTCGCCCTGCGTGCCCGTGACCGACCAGTCGGCCGCGGAGTCCGCGAGGGTTGCCGCGACTCCCGGCGCGCCTTGCGAGGCCGCCAGAAGCATCGAGACGGCCAGATAACGACGCCACCTCATGGGATGCACTCTCCTTACCATTGCCCGCACGCAACCGGCTGCTGCCCTGCTCCATTGCCCGTGCTCTGCCCACCCTTCGGCAAGGCCCTGCACGAAAACAAGAAGCGGCGACCGCAGCCAGCCCACGCGTCACATTACTCGAGGCCGCGCCGCCAAGCAGCTGCTGGCAACACGAACACTCATCTCCGGTCCATACGCGAGACCAGAATTCGGCGGCAGTATAGCGAGGTCGCCCGGCCATTGCACGCATTTCCCAAGAATCTCAGAGAGCGTTCAATTCGTGTGTTCAAAATACTTAACGTGACGGGAGGTCGATGCGCGGGCACACGAGGCGATAGCGGGCGGGGGAGTGATAGCCGGCACTCGCCGAGTGCCGGAGAGTTGTCGCGGAAGTCTGATGGGGCGACGAACTGGACGTCAGCCCGCTCGAACCCGCTTGTCGTGCTTGTCAGGCTCGTTCGACTCTGGGAATCGGCACTCAGCGTGTGCCGACTAGGTACGAGTCCTACTTCCGCCTGTTGTCGTCGCGCGCGGCACGCCCCTGCTCGTACTCGCGCAGCCGTTGTTTGATCGCTTCGGCCAGAAGTTCATTGCCCCCTCGTCGCGCCGCTTCGGCCGCACGACCGGCCGTTGACACGGCTTGGGTAAAGTTCCCCGACTCGGCCTGGGCCGCCGCGAGTGTATCCAGCAGGTCGGCGCGCGGACCCAGACGCTTGACCAGTTCCTCGGCCATCTTCACGGCTCGCTCTCCGCTGCGCCGCGTTTCGTCTGGGCTGGTGGCCCAGAGCCAGGCGAGATTGTTGGCGGCGGGATAGTAGTCGGACTTCTCGCGCAGCGCCTGCTGGAATGCCGCTTCGGCCTGGGGCGTGTCGCCTTGGGACAGGAAGAGCAGCCCGCCCTGGTTGAGGACGCGCGGGTCGCGCGGCGCGGCTTCCCGCGCCCGCTCCAGCATCCGCTGCGCGCTGTCCAGTTGGCCTCGCTGGCGATAGAGTTCGGCCAGTTCCAGCAGCGCACCCAGCTGCCGCGGATGGAACTCCAGCGACTTCTTCAGCGCCGCGAGCGCGGCGTCTCCCGCCGACGCCTCCCGGGCTGGCGCCTCGTCCAGGGCCAGTTGTCCGAGCAGTTGGTACACATCCGCCAGCCGCCGTCGCGCGGAGACCGCTTCGCGCCGCAGGTCGGTCGCGGCGGGCGGCGGATTCTTCTCCAGGAACTGGTTCAGGTACCGACTCGCTTCGTCATACTGCCGCTCCTCGCGAAAGATCGCGGCGATCGCCATCGGGTTGGTGACGAAAAATCGATCCGACCAGCGTCCCGGGAACGGCACCGCGCGATCGCGATTCGCCACCGCCGGCTCATCCAGGCTCCGCGCGTCCGCCACGATCTGCTCGACGCTTGCCGGCCCCGCGTAGATGACACGCAGCATGCCGCCGCGGTCGACGAGGAAACTCACGGGCAGCGGCAGCGGCGTTCGCCGGTAGATCGCTTCGTTACGAAGCGACTCCAGGCGTTCGACGAGTTCGCGCGAGGCGAAGCCGGTCGTGAAGGGAAGCTGCATCCGCGCGACCAGCGTTCGCACCGTCTCGTCCGCCTCCGCCGCCTGCGGGTCGAGGCGGTCGATGTTGAGGGCCAGGGTTTCGATGCCGGTGGCCTTCAGAGCGTCGGACTGCTGCGACCATTCCTGAAGCTCCTGCAGGCACGGCTGGCACCAGGAGGCCCAGAGCGAGAGGAGCAGCGGCCGACTGCCGAGGGGAACCGGCCTGCTCCGCGCCCTCTCCGCACCTTCGGACTCGAGCACGGCAAGCGGCTCGAATGTACTGGCAGGCAACGCCATGGGCTGCGAGAGCCAGAGTCGCGCGGCGTCTGTTTCCGCAGGCGACGACATCGGGTCGGCCGGCCATCGCTCGACGTTTCGCGGCTCCGCGCCGAGCAGCATCGCGGCCGGCGTCGGCCGGGCATCCCCTGCTGCGCCGCCCGCAGGGACGCTTTGGCCCTGTTCCAAAAGATAGCGGCCGTTCTTCGCCAGTCCCGTCCACGTTTCGGGCTCCAGCGAACCCGGCCACCGCACCAGCACGTGCCGCAGAGTCCACCGCTCGGGAAAACCAAAATGCAGCTGCTTGCTCGACTGACTCAGGAAGCCATCGCCGGCGACCAACGTCTGTACCTGCCGTCGTTCGCGGCCTTCCTCGTCCAGTAACTGCAGTTCGACGCGCGCGCCGATCGCATCCGAGGGACAGCGGCGACGCACATCGCCGCGAAGCTGCAGCGCCAGGTAGGCGTGGCCGGCAGGCGTATCGTTCCGCAAGTAACGCACCCGCGGACCGGTGCGGTTGGTCAGCCAGAGATCGAGGTCGCCGTCCTGGTCCCAGTCGACCGAGGCCACGGCGCGACTGTCGTCCAGCAGGTCCAGGCCGAGGGCCGAGGAGGCGTCGGCCCAACGCGGCCCGCCCGTGTTCAGGAAGCAGCAGTTGCGCTCCCGACCGCTGAACGACTGGCCCTGGCGGATACGCTCGGCCAGTTCACCCCAGGCAGCGAAGTACGCTTCCTCCGGCTGCTGGCTTTGGGCGTCCAGTGGTGATCGCGACACGACCTGTCGCCAATAGAAACTTCACAAGTCGCCTGGGTCAGGCTGCGTGATGAATCCGTTGGCGACCAGCAGGTCCTGCCAGCCATCGTTGTTCAGGTCGACGAATCGCGATCCCCATGCCCAGCGGCCCAGCACCACGGCCGACTCGACCGACACATCCTGGAACGATCCGTCGCGCTGGTTGTGGAACAGCGAGTTGCCCCGCGCGTGACGGCGGAAGGCTTCCTTCGTCTGGGCATTGGCCTGCTGCTGGAACTGCTGCTGCTCCGTGATGCGGTTGCCTGCCGAGGAGAACATGTTGCTGACATACAGGTCCATCCAGCCGTCGTTGTCGTAGTCGCCCCAGCTGCTGGACATGCCCGGACCGATGTCCTCAACGCCCGCTTCCGCCGCCACGTCGCGGAAGGTGCCGCCATCGTTGCGATAGAGGTTGTTGCGGCCGAAGTCGTTGGCGACGTACAGGTCCTGGTCGCCGTCGTTGTCGTAGTCTTCCCACGCCACCGCGTAGCTGAAGCGATGGTTGTTGTGGTCCAGTCCGGTGCGTGCCGTGGCGTACTGGAACTGCCACTCGCCGGTCACGGGAGTGGCCGAGTTCTCCAGCAGCACGTTCGGGCCGCCGTTGTTCGCGTCATGGTAAGGCACGGGGCGCGCGAAGAGCACGTGGTAGTTGACGTTCTGTCGTCGGTTGTAGCAGCAGACGTACAGGTCCAGATCGCCATCGGCGTCGTAGTCGGCCGCGCCCAGCGAGTACGGATGCGCCGCCGGCAGCAGCTTCGCGGCACGCAGCGAGAACCGGCCGCCACCGTCGTTGCTGTGGATCAGGATGCCACTGGAAACGGCGACCACCAGGTCCTGGTCGCGGTCGTTGTCGAGATCGACGATCAACGCCGCATGCGAGGACTCCAGCCAGTCCACGCCCGCCTCCGCCGACATCTCGGTGGCCGTTCCATCGGAGTTCTGGACGTAGAGCCGGTTGGGAAGGCCGCCCGGCTGGCTCAGGTAGACATCGTCCAGCCCGTCGCCGTTCACATCGCCCACCGCCAATCCCTGCCACCCGCCGATGTCGATCTCCATCCTCGCCTCGATGCGCGTCAGCCAGTGGTCCACGCCGTGACGCAACTGACGGTCCAACACGTCGCCGGCCAGCACTCGCGACGTGACGTCCGCGAAAACGGGCTCCCCGCCCGCTTCGTTGCGGACCTCTTCGTACGACTTCCGCGCCAGTCGAGTCAGTCGCGGGGGACCCTGGCCCGCAGCCGGCTTCTCCCAAGTGCACTGCCAGGACGAGTTCACCTGGAACGCACCGGCCGCGTGCCGCACGTGCAACTGGTACAGCACCTCCGTCTCCGCCGACGCCTCGTCCAGCGAGACGCTCACGACCTTCACCTTGCTGCGGAGTTCGCGGATCTCCTCGATTCCCGCCAAGAGCGTCGCTGCGCTGCGTCTCAAGCCCTCCGGGCCGCGAAATGTCTCCGCATCGCCGCGACTCACCGCAGCGGCGCCCTCGCCGCCAGAGGTGTCCGCCTGCCTCGCCACCCGCAGCCAGCGGTCGTCGAACACCGTCTTCAAACCCGGCGGCCGCAGGGGATCGAGGACCAGCGAGGGCGATGCAAGTTCTTCGGCGTATCGGGCCGCGTCGGGGCCGTTCGCGAGGATGTCGTCGAAGTGTTTCCAGAGCGAATCCGTGGCGCTGCTGAAGGTCTCAATGGCCCATCCATCCCGCAGCGGGTTGTCTTCCGTCAAGGCGGTCGCCGTGCACAAGGGCACGACCGCCGCTCGGCCGGCCGTGTCGGACGAGGTGGGCTGCGTCTGCGCGGGTTGCTGGGTGTGCGCAGGAGCCTGAGTCGGCGCGTGAGGAGCGACGGAAGAAGAAGGCGAGGCCGCCTCGGCAGGTCCTTGGTTGGTCGAACCGGAACGGGACTCCGCAGGTGGCGATTCGGGCGCCGCGGAGGAACTGCATCCGCTGGCAAGTGGCACTGCGAGAAGCCACACCAGCAGCAAGCGAGAGACGATCACGTTCCTCAGCCCGAAATCTCGCGGCCGAAACGCCTCCCCGTCGGCGAAAACCGTTGGCTGGCCGGATGCGGTCGAGCGTGCAACGCATCGCGTCCGGCGAAACCAGGGACAGCGAAACAAGGGACGGTCCTTTGCTGGCGATACCCGGCCGACCTCGCGCTAGGCAGGGCCCGAGTGCTCTGGCCGGGATACTAATTCTGGCTGAAGTCCATCTGCTTCAGCGCGATCTCCTTGCCGAGCGGATTCCGCAGGTACTTGGCATGGCACTCCTCGCACAAGTCGAACCGTTGACGCTCCGAGCCGCCCGATCCCATCAGCGGCTCGGCCAGATCGTCTGCCTGCTCCAACAGCTCATGAATCTCCAGCAGGTGGTCCCGGTCATCCTCGTCAAACGCCTCAAGGTGGCTGGAATCGAGCACGACTTCGACCTCGACACGGACCACATAACGCGCCTCTTCGTCCGAGGAGATTCGTCGTCCGCACCGGTCGCAGGAGAAATGGATCATGAGATTCCTTCCGACGGAAACAAATGCAAGAGGCCAACGGAAACAGATGCAAGGGACTCATCAGGACAAGGACGTACCAACAATCGAGGTGAGCCCTTCGGAAACACCCATGCAGCGGGGCGTGCCTGCCGGACTTGTTCCCCGCCGCCAGGCCTTGTCCCCCGCCGCTTGGACCATCCTAACCCTAGAGAACATGCCGCGGCAAGTCGGCGGACCGGGAGCCGGGAAGAGTCTTCCGGCGCCGGCCGAACCCGCCTCGCAGGGGCTTGCTGGCACCAGCACGTGCCAAGCGTTCGAGATGCCACAGGGTCCGGAGTTCTGCGACGGTCGGCTGCCGAATACGCCCCGATGAAGCGGCCGACTCCTCCCTGGCCGGCCGCCTGCCGTCGATCCCGACCCGCCTTACTCGTCTGGACGAGAGGCCCGCCCAGACAGGCCTCGAGGGGGCTACCAGCCAGTCAACGGGGCTGTGAAGGCTCGAAGAATCCATCGATCTCTTCGGAAAACTCTTTTTTTTTCGGCGGGGGAGTTCCTAGAATCTCGAACAGGTGAAGCGTTCCACGGCGGTCGGTAGGCCCGGGAGCTTGGGACTTCGATTGAGGCTCAGGTCGCTTCGACCCTCGGACGTGCGGGTTTGAGTGGGTTTTAAGGTTCCTTGCCCAGGCAGGCCAACTATGCCCTCTTCGCCAGATTCCTCTTCCGCTAACGCGGCACCTCCGCTGGATGCCCTCTCGTCCAGTGTTCTGGTCCTGAATCGATTCTATTCGGCGGTACACGTGATCAATGTGCGCCGCGCCTTCGGTCTGCTCTATCGCGACCTCGCTGAAGTGCTGGATGTCGAGGAGGGGCAGTACGCCAACTACGACTTCGCCTCCTGGATTGAGGTCAGCGAACTGAGGGCCTCGGAGAAGCGTCCGCATGAGGACTGGGTGCGGAGCGTGACCATGGAAATCCAAGTACCGCGGATCATCCGCTTGCTGCGGTTCGATCGCTCGCCCAAAACGGTGCTTCGCTTCAACCGTCGCAATCTCTTTGCGCGGGACGCCCACCGATGCCAGTACTGCGGCACCTTGCCTCCCTCCCACCAGCTCAGCCTCGACCATGTGGTGCCCCGAAGCCGCGGTGGCGACACGTCTTGGGAGAACGTGGTCTGCTGCTGCTTGAGGTGCAATACGCGGAAAGGTGGGCGGACCCCCCAGGAGGCTCGCATGAAGCTCCTGAAACCCCCACGCAAGCCCACGCAGTCGCCGCTGCTGGCTCAGAAGCTGAACCAACCCAAGTATGTGGCTTGGCGAGCGTTCCTCGCCGACCCCGCCTCGTCTGTCGACTTGGGCTGACTGGCCGTCGCGATCGACGAGCGCCGGCCTCTTTCAGGACGCGATCCGCCTAGTTCCCCCTTTCGCCCGGGAAATTACTTGGTTTTAATTTCTCGTTCGGTCGGAGATCAAAGAAACGGGTGCGTCAGACAGCGGAAGGTAGGAAAGCGATCATGGCGAGTGCGAAGTTTGCTCTGTTGCCGGGAGATGGGATCGGGCCGGAGGTGGTGCAGCAGGCGGAACAGGTACTGGCGGCGGTGGCGAAGAAGTTCGGCCATGCGTTTCATTTTTCGTCCCACCTGATGGGCGGGTGCGCCATCGACGCGACGGGGGAGGCCCTGCCGGACGAGACGTTGAGGGCCTGCCAGGCTTCAGATGCCGTGCTGCTGGGCGCCGTGGGCGGGCCGAAGTGGGACGATCCGCGTGCCAAGACGCGACCGGAGGCTGGTCTGCTGAAGATCCGCAAGGAGATGCAGCTGTTCGCCAACCTGCGTCCCATCGTGCCTTTTTCGCAGTTGCTGGATGCCTCGCCGCTGAAACGCACCCTTGTCGAGGGAGTGGACATTCTTTTTGTGCGCGAGTTGACGGGCGATGTCTACTTTGGCGATTCCGGTCGACGGCAGGTCCAAGGCGAAGAGGCGGCCTACTGCGAGATGATCTATCGCGTCAGCGAGGTGGAACGCGTCGTGCGCCTCGCCGCCCAGGCGGCTCGCAAGCGTCGCAATAAAGTCACCTCCGTGGACAAGGCGAACGTGCTGGAAGTCTCCCGTCTGTGGCGGGAGGTGGCGGCGCGAATCATGAAGGACGAATTTCCCGATGTGGGCTATGAAGTGGTGCTCGTCGATGCCATGGCCATGCACTTGATCTCGAAGCCCAGGGCGTTCGATGTCGTGGTGACGGGCAACCTGTTCGGGGACATCCTTACCGACGAAGCCTCCATGCTGCCCGGCTCCCTGGGGCTGCTGCCCTCCGCGTCGCTCGGAGCCGACGGCCCCGGCCTCTATGAGCCCATCCACGGGTCCGCTCCCGACATCGCCGGCAAGGATCTCGCCAACCCGCTGGCGACCATCCTGGCCGCGGCCATGATGTTGCGGCACTCCCTGCAGATGGAATCGGAAGCAGCGGCGATCGAACGAGCGGTGTCCCAGGTGCTCGATCAGGGCTTCCGTACGGCCGACATCGCGGCCGGAGACGCGGCGATCGGCACGCGAGCGATGGGCGAAAAGGTCGTGCAGGCCCTGGGCACCGCCTGATCGCCGTCGCCCCCCTCCATGCTCTTTGTACCCTCCGCGGTTACTTGCATTTCTTGAGTCTCCTGTCGTTCCACGCGAGGCCCGGCCTATCGCGTCTCTTGTCCAGCGTCGAGGCGAGCCTCCCAGGAGTTCTCCTCGCCGGCGCCGGTATTGAGGTCGTAGAGCATTCGTCGAGCGAGGACGAAGTTGCGGACTGCCTGCTGGAGATCGCGGGGCATTGCGCGGCCCAGCGCGGCGGGTTCCTGGTCCAGCGGGCTGGTGAGCACAGCGGCCATCAGCTGGTCGACCGGTCCGCGTTTTGACTTGCCCGTCGGCAACAGCCAGCCGGTCAGCTTGACGGTCCAGTCGTTCCGGTCCTGGCCTCGTTCGGCGTGGCTTCGCGCCAGCTGTCGCAGGTGTCGTTCGGCAAGCGCCAGTTGTCGAGCGGCGTCGCGTGCTTCGATGTCGCCGGCCAGATGCAGGGGAACGAGGAAGTCGGTCGAGCCACACACGGGTTCCCCATCGTCCAGGCCGTGCGGCGACTTCTGGTCGTAGGCCGCGCACCGCAGTCGCACGCAGTCCGCTCGCCATGTCCGCGGCACGCGGAACACGACTTCAAACTCCCGATTGCCCTCCAGCGATGTCCGCGGTGACGGCCGCAGCTTGAAATAGACGGCCGAACCGCGGGCGATCGTGCCGCTGGCGGCCAGCAGCTGCAGCGGCGGCATCTGCTGGTAACGCACATTCTCGCTGGTCTTTCCCTGCGTTCCCACACTTGCTGTACCATTCACCGACGGCACGCCCTGGAGATTGGCGTTCAAGGCCGCGTTGTACGACCGTTCACTCTGCCGCTGGTACTCCATCTCGCCGGTCACCAGCGAGATCATCTCGGTCTTCGGAGTGTAGTCGACCACATGCAGCGACCGCTGGGGGCTTTCCAGCACCAGCAGGAGCTGCAGCAGTTCGTCCTCGCGACCGACATGGACCAGCGTGGAGATCGAGAAGCGGGCAGCGACGAGCATCTCGTCTTCGAGGAGCGAGTCGTGGGGAGGTGCCGATTCGGACGCCGACTCGGGCCCGACGTCTGCCGGCGATACCGGCTGGCAGCTGACGATCTCCGGCACGTCGAAGTGGACGCATGGCGCGGCTGCCCACAGGACCGTCGCCGACAGCCAGACGGCCAGCATCGCCGCGCAGCACCGCGCGGCCCGTACGCCGCAGGAGCATCCCTCCGGAACAACGGCCAAGGCGTGGCCGTGAAGCGAGGGGAAAAGATCTCGAAGCAAGGGGAAACGCATCGCAGAGCCTCCTTGACCTTTGCTTGAAAAGCCCGGTAAAGGACGAACGTGGGGCTCTCGGAACGCCTTGCGGCGCATCCGTGAATCCTTGCCCAGTCTGCGTTTCCCTCGCCAATCGTCGTCCATGGGGAGCACCGTCGAATCCCCGACGCGGGGACGAGAAGTGCTCCCTCGGGACACCCAGGGGCCGCATTCCCGTTCGCGGGCAGCTGCGCAGTCGTGCGCGGCCCAGCCGGGAGCGCCGCGTTGTCCGTCGCGGCGAGCCGGCTCATGCGGCCTGACAACGATCCTTACGCCGATCGACCCGTCGCCGTTCACGGACTCCCCGGAAGTCCGTTTCCCGATCGCCGCTAGCAGGAGTGGATCAGTGTCCTCCGCCGCTCGGCAGCTCCGCGAACGAACGGATCTCCGGGTGGCCTTCGGCGTCAGCGACCAAGCGGTTGCCAGGTCGTACTGCCAGAGCCGTGGCCATGCCCGCCTGGCGGGCCGCGTTGAGTTCGGCGACGACGTCACTCACGAAGAGAATCTCGTTGGCCGGCCTCGCGCAGGCGTCGGCGATGGTGCGGTAACTTTCCGTCGCCTGCTTGGGGCCGGACGTCGTATCGTAGTGGCCGCGCAGGCAGTTCGACAGGTCGCCCGCGATCGTATGTGCGAAGAACAGGCGTTGGGCTTCCACGCTGCCCGACGAGTAGATGCGGGTATCGAGTCCCCGCGCGTGCCGCTGCCGGAGGCATTCGGGCACATCGTCGTAGACATGGGCCCGCAGTTCGCCGCGTTGGAATCCGTCGCGCCAGATGAGTCCCTGGAGCTGCTTGAGGCCGGTCGACTTGCTGTCGCTCTCCATCCGCCGCAGGGCCTCGTCTTCGATGGCTTCGAGCGCATCGGGCAGTTGGTCGGTGCCCAGCCAGGCACGGATGCTGGGAAACCCCGCGTCCCGCGCCATCCACTCCACCGCTTCGCGCAGTTCCTGCCGATCACAGGCCTGCCGCAGGAAGCCGCGCAGTTCGCGCCGCGCGTAGGGAAACATCACGTCGTACACGAACGACACGGAGGACGTCGTGCCTTCGATGTCCAGCAGCAGCAGGCGGTCTCCGCCCGCTGCGCGCGGGGAACTGGAGGTGCCAAGCGAGCTCATAGCCGCACGGCCTTGTTCGCCGACTCGTCCCCTGCCCCGGTCGCCAGGTAGTTGGGACCCCAGCAGACGGGAGCGTACCGCGCGTCCACTCCGTCTTCGACGTAGTGCGGAGCCCATCCGGCGGGATCGAGGAAGAGGCGAATGCAGCGGATCGAGCGATCGGCGCAGAGGTCGAACCAGTGACGCGTTCCGGCGGGAACGTTGATCAGGTCGCCGCTCTCCACCTGCACGGCGAAGACCGGGCCGTTGTCCGGATGGATGTGGAAGATGCCGCCGCCCTTCACCGTGAAACGCACTTCGTCCTCCGAGTGCGTATGCTCCTTGCTGAACTTGGCCAGCATCTGGTCCAGGCCAGGCGTCTCGGGCGAGACGTTGATCACGTCGGCCGTCACGTAATTGCCCGCCTCCTTCAGGCGTTCGATCTCCTGCGCGTACGCCTCCAGGATCTGCTCGTTGGTCGCCGCCGAATCGATCCGGCCGTCCACCGGCCAGTGCTCATACCAGATCCCGAACGGCTCTAGGAACTGACGAATCTCGCCGGCATCTTCAAGGCGACGGCCGGTTTCATGCACGGTGATTCTTGCCATGAGTGGAACTCCATTCACGCCCGTCGCCATCGCGGGGACTCAAACGCTTGCTTGAGTGGACGAAGGTGACACGGGCGTCTGCAAAAGTTAAGTGGAAGATGAAATCAAGTGGACGAAACGCTTGTCCGGTCGAATGGTCTTTTTCGGGAACTGCTGTACGGCCTGCTCGGGCGCTGAATACGCGGGCGAATACCGACCTGCGCATCCCTGCGAGCAACAACGCGGAGCTACTTCCGTGGATCTAAGGCTCCAAGCCGCAAGCGTGGCGCAGCATCCGTTTTCTCGCCACGCACTCGAAGAGGAACTCCAGGATCTCGACGTGGCGACGAGCGGCGAACAGGTCGGCTCCCCAGGTGTAGAGCCCGTGCTGGCGGAGCAGGAATCCGTAGGTGTTGGGTGGCACGACCGAGTCGCGCGGATCGCCGTCCGCATGACGGTTGGCCCACCGCTGTCTCACGGTGTCGACCAGCGCGGGGATGTCCTGCGAGTTCTCGAAGATGTCGATCCAGACCCGTTGCTCGTGCGTCGTGATGCCTTCGAGACCCTTGAGCATCTCGTAGCCCTCGATGGCGAAACCTTGTTCTGCGCCGTGCAGGTCGGAGAGCAGCGTGCCCCAGACCGAATGGGTGTGCAGCACGGCGCCGACGCGCGGGTCCTCGGCCAGCAGGCAGTGCAGCAGGGTTTCGGCCGACGATTTCGGCTGGCCCGGGGAAGTGGGCCGACCGTCGCGGGCGACGCGGACGAAGTCATCCGGTCGGAGTGCCCCTTTGTCGCGCCCGCTGGCCGTGATCAGCAGTTCCAGCGGGGTCCGCTCGCAGACGCAGCTGAAGTTGCTGCTGGTGCCTACCGACCAGCCACGAGCGTAGAACAGCCGCCCGACCTCCTGCAGTCCGTGGACAGCCGTCTCGCAGTCCGCCAGGCAAGGCGGAAGCGAACGCTCCGAGTCGCTCGCGGACATCGTCAGAAAAGACATGATCGCTCCTTGCGTCAGGGAAGGTAGCGGGCAGTTTACCAAAGCGAACGGCCGGCCTGCATGGGGCTGGAATGGATGACCGGATGGACCAGTCGCCGGAAGCTCGCCGTGGGTCTGCTCGCTCGGCCGGTTGCAGTGCTCCCGGCGATGAACTTCCCTCGCCCCGGGTTGGCACGGAGTTTGCTTCCTTGAGGTCGTTGTCAGGCGAACGACTGTCACTTCGGCAGCGTCGCCCCAAGGGTGCCCGACAGGGCCTTTGCGAGAAAGAGGAGCAATCAGATGACGCGTACAATTCGACCGGTTCGGGGGATGGGGATCCTGCCTCTGAATGACTTCTGCAAGGAGATGGACCATCTCTTCCAGGACATCCTTGGCGAGAACGGGCGTGCGCCGGCTGGCGAGTTCGTGCCGTTCCTGAACGTCGCGGAGACGGAGGGTGGGTACGAGGTGACGGCCGACCTGCCGGGGGTGCGTCCCGAGGAAGTCGCGGTGGAATGGCACGACGGCCAGTTGACCCTGTCCGGCAAACGCGCTGCGGACACGGAAGAGACGGGCAAGAAATACCACCGCGTGGAACGCCGATACGGCGAGTTTCGTCGCGTCGTGACCCTGCCGGCTCCGATCGACGAAGCCAAGGTGGTTGCCGACTTCCAGCATGGAGTGCTTCGCGTGGTGCTTCCCAAGAGCGAGAAGCTGAAGCCGACGCGGATCCCCGTGCAATCCGGCGCTGCGCCGGTCGAGCCGACGGTCAGCGAAGGCTAAGGGCTCGCACGTCTCGGAGCCCTGTCGGAACGTCAGGCGAGCTGCCGAGCGCCGCGGCCTCGCCGGGCTCTCGCTGCGTCTGCCGTATCCGCAGGTTGGGTCATGCGAATGGCCCCTCTGACTGGTTCCCGCTGCGGTGGCTGCGGCGTGGGCGCCGTGGAGACTTCTGGGGAGTTTCCACGGCGGCCCGCTGCTGCCCAGCGGCCCGCTGCAGACCGGCCCGCTGCTCGCCGCCAGAGTTCGCCGCAGGTCTGGTGGGATTCTCCATGCCGCCGCGTAGTCTACGCGGGTCAGCTGTGCATGCGTGGAAAGGGATCGCCTTGCGCGATAATCTCTGCCTCGCATGCGGAAAGCTCCCGAAGTCGTTCGTTGACGATTTCCGGGTCGGCAAAGGTCTTGGCCAGCCGGACGTACGTGGAGTGGTGTCGCGCCTCGGACTCGAAAAGACTGTCATAAAATGCGACCAGCTCCTTATCCTGGACGTGTCGACGCAGCAGGTCAAAACGCTCGCAGGAGCGAGCTTCAATCAGGCCGGCGATAAGAAGCCGATCCACGGCTTTCAAAGGCTCGCTTTTTCGCACCAGATCGTTAAGATGGCGTCCGTAAGAACTGGGCGTGAGGCGGCGGAACCGGATGTGCCTTCGCTCAAGCAGATTCAGCACCTGCTGGAAATGGTCCAGTTCCTCGTTCACGATCTCGACCATTTCGCGACACAGTTCGGTGTGGTCGACGTAGGCGAAGATCAGGTTCATGGCGGTGCCTGCCGCCTTCTTCTCGCAGTGGGCGTGGTCGATCAGGATCTCCTCAAGGCCATCGTGCACCTGTTGGAGCCAGCGCGTTGGGGATTCGGACAGGAGGTTCAGCATGGCGTCGTTGCCGAGGGGGGTGAGAGCGGGAAAAGTTCTTGGAAACGCTTCTTGGAAACAACAGACCCCAGGGGGTCTTCTTCGGTGAGTCTTCTTCGGTGAGTAGTCCGGTGTGGTTCTTGGTTTCGTTTCGTGCCAGTTTGGCAGGCGGTTGGTAACGGGCCGACTGCCTGCCGCTCCCGAACACGGTGTGCCGTTCCCGAATGGTGTCTCTCCTCCTACCCAGCCACAGCCGTGCCGGGCATCGCAGAGGTGAGAGAATTGCTCCCGCGAGGTCTTTCCGGATAGAGGTCTCTGCGGATACGAGAACTCGGCGGCGGGTTCTCTTGGTGGAACTGGGGGACTTGGTGCTGAGGGACGAGGAAGGCCCGGGGAAAAATGTGCTTGATTGGGACTGGCGACCTTGAAGGACCTCGATATCCTACCGTGGGCAGTAGCTGCCGGAAACGGTTGTCGATTGAGGCAAAGCGGTGCGTCCCAGGATTTCTGAGAGGCCCTTCCCGTGGGACCGGGAGGCAACGACTTCGGTTTGGCATGGCCACTGGCTTGTGGAACTTGTTTGCGAACTAGAGTGGAGGGAATGTGCGAGGGTGGATCGTGAAGATCGCGGTCCTGCCCTCGCGAACGATTGTTTTCCGCCGGATTCGAGCGTTTTTGAAGTGCCTGGCAGCTTGGTGAAGCAAGCGGCCAGGTTCGTTCTCAAGTCGTTCGGGTCTGGACACGGGGCGCGTCTTCCCCGTAGGTGGCGGGTTTTGGGTCAATTCTTGCAGGTTTCCGAATATGAAGATCCTTTTCTTCAGTCACTACTTTCCCCCGGAAGTGAACGCGCCTGCGGCGCGGACTCACGACCATGGGCGACAGTGGGTGCGGGACGGCGAAGAGATGACCGTGATCACGGGGCGTCCGAACTGCCCCAAGGGCGTGATCTTCGACGGCTACAAGAATCGACTGCGGCCGGATCGTGAGGAGTTGGATGGAATCCGGGTGGTCCGCGTCTGGACCATCATCGCTCCCACCAAAGGCATCTATCGCCGCACGCTGAACTACCTGTCTTATCTGTTTTCCGCTACATGGGCCGGTCTCTTCGAGCCCCGGCCGGACGTGATCGTGGCGACTTCACCCCAGTTCTTTTGTGCCTGGGCCGGACTGCTGGTCGGCATGATCCGGCGGATTCCGGTGGTGGTGGAGGTGCGGGACATCTGGCCGGCGTCCATTGAGGCCGTGGGAGCGATCCGCAACCGGCCGGCCCTGGGGCTGCTGGTCCTGTTGGAAAAGGCCATGTATCGCTGGGCGAGGCACATCATCACGGTGGGTGACGGCTATCGCCAGCACATTATCGAGCGTTATCCCGCGGGCCGGGACAAGGTCAGCATCATTACCAATGGCGTGGACCTCGGAAAAATCCAGCCCCGCGATCCCGATCCGCAGTTCCTTGCCGAGAACGGCCTCGAAGGCAAGTTCGTCTGCTCCTACATCGGCACCATCGGCATGGCCCATGGTCTTAGCGTCGTGCTGCGCGCGGCCCAGCTGCTCAAGCAGAAGGGACGCACGGACGTGGCGTTCTTGCTGGTGGGGGACGGAGCGCAGCGGGCGGACCTTGAGCAGCGAGCCCGGATGATGGGCGTGGATGCGATGGTGCGATTCCTCGGGCTGCGTCCGACGGGAGAGGTCCTGAAGATCCTCGCCAGTTCCGATGTCCTGCTGGTGCACCTCCGCGGCTGTGAGCTCTTCCAGACCGTCATCCCGTCGAAAATCTTCGAGACGATGGCCATGCAGCGGCCGATCATCATGGGGGTTACGGGCGAGGCGTTGGACATCGTGATGCGGGCCAATGCGGGTCTGCCCATGCGGCCGGATTCGGAGCAGGATCTGGTGCAAGCCGTGGAAACCTTGATCGATCGTCCCGAATTGGCCGCGGAACTCAGTGCCGCGGGCAGGCGATTCGTGGGGGAACACTACAACCGCGAGACGCTGGCGGACGAATACGTGGGCATCCTTCGAGCTATCGTTGAGGGCAGGACGCCCAGTCCTACGCGACAGGACCTGGAGGCTTCAGAAGCACGCCGCGAAGAAGGAACGGCCGCCCTGGCGGTCGATCAAGTCAACTCCGGCAACTCCCGCGGCCACTAACCCCGCCCCTCGCCTTCCCGGACACTCCGACTGTCTGTCCGGACCGGCCATTCCCTTGTGGTACTCACGGGTCCCGCCCTATGACCGACCGATCCGCCCGCGACCGACTGCTCCGCCGCTACTATCCGGAAGTCGAGTTCGGCGGGTATCCGTCGATCTGTCCCGACACGCAGTTCTTTCTGCGCGTCAATGCCGTGCTGCGGCCGGAGCATACGGCGCTGGATCTTGGCTGCGGACGCGGCATCGACGAAGCCACTCCGCTGCTGTCGTCGCTCAAGACGCTCAAGGGCAAGTGCCGGCATGTGCTGGGACTGGATGTGGATCCCGGCGCTGCCTCCAATCCGCGGATTGACGAGTTCCGTTTGATCGAAGGTGAGCGGTGGCCTGTCGAGGCGGCGTCGGTGGACCTGATCATGTGCCGGTATGTGGTCGAGCACATTGAGTTTCCGGATCGGTTCTTCGAGGAGTGTCGCCGCGTGTTGCGCGTGGGGGGGGTGATTGCCCTCATCACATCGAACCTGCACAGCTATTTCGGACTGGCGGTCCGCCTGATTCCCAATCGCATGCATGCCCGGGCCGTCCGCTACGCCCACTCCTCGACCAGCCGCGAAGAGCAGGATGTGTTTCCCACGTTCCATCGCTGCAATTCGGTGGGACGCCTGGGCCGCCTGCTGCGGAACCACGGGTTCCACGCCTGCGTGTACGGCCAGAAGGCTCCGCCGAACTACCTTGAATTCTCTTCGCTGGCCTATGCCTGCGGCGTGGTCTACGAGCGTTTCGTCCCGTGTCGTTTCCAGCCGTCCCTGGTGGCCTTCGCGCGGCGCGAATCCTGATCGCAGGCCCAGTGCTCTGCTGGCCCGCTGCTTTGCAGGCCATCCTGGCAGTGCCTCTCCCTGGCCGAATGACGTCCCGGCTAACGCAGCACGTCGAAGAGGCTGCTATGGTCATCGGTCCACAGGACGCGCGGGCCGATCTGGCGAACGGGTGGCCCGAGCGGCAGGCCGGACTGCGGCGCGAACGCTCCCGGGCGCGCATACAGCACCCAGTCGCAGGCGTTGACGCGGTCGGCGGGAACCGGTGGCGTGGAGAGATGACCGGAGTCGAGTTGGCCGTGCCACGCCAGGGCTCGCGTCACCCGCGTCAGGTCGAGGAAGCGGTTGGAGACGTGGACGGCCAGGATGCCGTCCGGCTTGAGGTGCCGCAGGTACACCTCCAACGCCTCCACCGTCAGCAGATGCACGGGAATGGAGTCGCCCGCGAAGGCGTCGATCACCAGCAGGTCGAACTGCTGCGGCGGTTCCGATTCCAGCGACAACCGCGCGTCGCCCATGGCGATCTCATACTGCCCACCCCGCTCCTGGAGACGCGGCAGGTAGGTGAAGACCCGTTCTGCCAGCGGCACCACTGCAGGATTGATTTCGTAGAAGCGGAAGGTGTCGCCCTCGCGACCGAAGGCCGCGATGGTGCCCGTGCCGAGTCCCACGACGCCGATGCGGCGATTGGCCCGCGACTCGATCGCCCGCATGGCTTGTCCCAGCCCCGTGCCTCGCCCATAGTAGGACGTCGGCACGCTCTCCCGCGCCTCGTCCACGAACTGGCCGCCATGCTCCGTGAGGCCGTTGACCAGCGAGACATATTCAAACGTCGGCAGGTCCTTCCTGGCTTGTAGATCCTCAGAGACGCTCGGCGAATCTCCCGCCTTCGGCGGTTGGGCCACCTGGGAACCCTCGGCCTGCTTGGGCATCGTCTTCAGCACGCCATAGAAGTTGCGCTGGACGGTCCAGACCGTCAGGTGCCGTCCCACCAGGCTTTCCGACCACAGGCCGATCTCCGCGGCGAACACCAGCAGCAGCGCGGCCCAGGCCACCAGTCGCTTGCCGCGATGCAGGGGCGACGTGGGGACCAGGAAGCAGATCGCCAGGGCCAGCAGCAGCGCGGCGATCATGGCCATGGGCAGTTCGTAGTACTCGAAGAACAGCAGCGGAGCGACGATGCCCACGAAGAGGCCGCCCAGCATGCCGCCCGCCGAGATGTACAGGTAGAACTCGGTCAGGTAACTGGACGACGGCTTGCTGCGTTCCAGTTCCCCATGGCAGCCCATGCAGACCAGGAAAAGGCCTGGCAAGGTCGTGAGCAGCAGGGGCCGAAGGGGCATGACGGTGGCGTTGGAGTGGGCGATGGCGCAGGCGTAGGTGCCCGCGATCATCAGCGGCACGAACCAGCGGCGCCGGTACCAGCGCGCCTGTCCGAAGCACAGGATAAACGTCAGCAGGTAGAGCGTCAGCGGCGCGATCCACAGGAAGGGCACGCTGCTGACGTCCTGGCAGAGGAAGTTGCTCACAGCCATCAGCGAGGTCGTGCCGAGTCCGGAGAGGAACAGCCAGAAGACGCGACGGCGCCATGTCGGCCGACCGCCTTCCTCCGTGAAGATGCCGCCCCCCGTGGCGCCGGTCTCCAAGTCGCCTGAACTTGGGGACGTCGCGCCCGATGCTGACCCGGCCTGCTCCTCGGACTGGAGTCCCGCCTGCCGCCAGACACGCACCATGCAGGCCAGCAGCAGCAAGGCGAGCAGCACGAACAGGGCCGACCAGGCATACGCCTGCCGATGCGTTCCCATCGTCCGTTCGAAGGCGAACGAATAGGTAAGCAGTGCGAGCAGCGAGCCGATGTTCGAGAGAGCATAGAGGCGATAGGGTGATGCGGTTTCGACGAGCGACCACCAGCGCTGCACGAGGGGAGCGGTGGTGGAGAGCAGCAGGAACGGAAGGCCGACCGAGGCGGCGAGGATCTGGAGCACCGTGGCGGTCGGCGCATCGGCCACCGTCGCTCGCCAAGCCGGATCGGGCACGATCGGCAGCGACGCGACTGCGGCCAGCACCAACAGGCCATGGACCATCAGCTGCCGCCGCACGCCCAACGCCGCCGTGGTCCAGTGGGCGTAGGCGTAGCCCGCGAAGAGGGTGGCTTGGAAGAAGAGCAGGCAGACGGTCCAGACGGCCGCCGTTCCGCCGAGCCAGGGCAGGATGAGTTTGCCGATCAGCGGCTGCACCTGGAAGAGCAGGAACGAACCGAGGAACGTGGCGGCCATCAGCAGCAGTCGGGGACTCGCGAGGCCGGGGGCCGCCGGGTTCGCGGCAATCGAGCCTGTTGCGGGCGGGCCGGCTGACGGCGAGGTCGGCCGGGCGGGCCGCGACGACGAGCGTTTCGAGCGGGACATGCGATCCTCCTGCGGACGCGGCCCTGGGCCAGCCCGGGTTCCTGATTGGCTCGTGGCCGACTACTCGCCGCTTGTCGCCAGCCCCGAAGCCCGCTCGGCAGCGGGCTCGTTCAGGTCGGCGTCGACCATCATGCGGACGAGCTGGTGGAAGTGAGTACGCGGTCGCCAGCCGAGCAGGCGGTGGGCTTTGCCGGCATCGCCCAGCAGCTGGTCGACTTCGGCCGGCCGGAAGTAACGCGGGTCGATCCGCACCAGGCAGCGTCCATCCGGACCGATGCCGCGACGGTCTGTACCCTCCCCCTCCCAGACCAGCGGCAGGCCCGCGTGGGCGAAGGCTTCATTGCAGAAATCGGCCACCGAGTGCGTCTCGCCCGTCGCGATCACGAAATCGTCCGGCTGCGGAGCCTGCAGGATGCGCCACATGGCTTCCACGTAGTCGCCCGCGAAGCCCCAGTCGCGGCGAGCGTCCAGGTTGCCCAGCAGGAGGCATTCGGAGTGGCCGTGGACGATGGCCGCGACCGCTCGCGAAATCTTCCGCGTCACGAACGTCTCGCCCCGCCGTGGCGACTCATGGTTGAACAGCAGTCCGTTGGCCGCGAACATCCCGTACGATTCGCGATAGTTGCGCGTGGCCTGGAACGCGAACACCTTCGCGCACGCGTAAGGACTCCGCGGATGAAACGGCGTCGCCTCTGTCTGCGGTACCTCCACCACCTTGCCGAACTGCTCACTGCTCCCCGCATGAAAGAACCGGGCCGTCGACCGCGTGTCGCGCATCGCCTGCAGCAGACGCAGCGGACCCAGGCCCGTCACGTTCGCCGTGAACTCGGGCATCTCGAAGGAGACCTGGACATGCGACTGCGCCGCGAGGCAGTACACTTCGTCCGGCCGCGAGACCTCCAAAGCCGCGATCAGGGAGCCGACATCGGTGAGGTCGGCGTGCAGCAGCTGCAGCCGCGGCTCCTCCGCAGTGCCTCCCTGCAACGGCTCGACCAGGTGCGTGATGCGCTGGATGTTGCCGCTGGACGCGCGACGCATGGTCCCCCAGACCTGATAGCCCTTGGCGACCAGAAGTTCGGCCAGATAAGAGCCATCCTGCCCCGTTACCCCCACGATGAGCGCGCGTTTCGACGTCGGTTGATTCATCTCCTGATTATGTCAGACCCCGCTGGTCGAGGCGAGGTAGGATTTGAGCCGCCCAGCCGGCGACGGCCCGTCCCCGTACGGCCCGCTGAACATCGGCATCATTCCTTGCTCAGTCGGTTTGTCCTGCCTGATGGGCTCGCCCGGGCAGCCCGCCTCGGGGGCCCGCAGCGCGAGTTGGCCGATTCACGTCTGGTTGCGCGGCTTGCCCCCGGACCGCAGCGGGGGCGCGGACAAGGGGTCGTCTGGCCAGGCGTGTTTGGGATAGCGGCGCTTCAGCTCCTTCTTGACCTCCGGATAGGTGTTCTTCCAGAAGCTGGCGAGGTCGGGTGTGACCTGCTGAACGCGGTAGTTCGGGCCGAGCAGGTGGAGCAGCACGGGGAAGCGGCCGCCGGCGATGCGTGGCGTGTCCGGCAGGCCGAACATCTCCTGGATGCGTACCGCGAGGAGAGGCGGCTGCGAAGGCTGGTAGACCAGGGCCAGCCGATTGCCGCTCGGGACGGTCAGGTGGGTCGGAGCCAGTCGGTCGATCTCGCGCAGACGTTCATGACCCAGGACGCGCTGGAAGGCGGACATCCAGTCGGCGCGGCGAAGCTCGTCCAGCGAGCGAAGTCCCCAGCAGAGGCCGGGCAGCAGCGAACGCAGGGATTCGTCGTCGAGCGACGGGAGGTCCAGCTCGGGGCAT
>JBIIEC010000041.1:0-21954 GCA_044238045.1 Pirellulaceae bacterium
GATCAACGGCCTGGGCGTCGTCGGCTGGGGCGTGGGCGGCATCGAGGCGGAAGCGGTCATGCTGGGCCAGCCGCTGCACATGCTGATGCCCGAAGTGATCGGCTTCGAAGTGACCGGGCACATGGCACCCGGTGCCACGGCAACCGACCTGGTGCTGACCGTCACCGAAATCCTGCGCAAGGAAGGCGTGGTGGGCAAGTTCATTGAGTTCTATGGCCCGGGCGTCGACACGATGTCGCTGGCGGATCGCGCCACGATCGCAAACATGGCGCCCGAGTATGGGGCCACGATGGGCTACTTCCCCGTTGATGCCGAAACGCTGAACTTCCTCCGCCGCACCGGTCGCACGAAGGAGGAGGTGGAACTGGTGGAGCGTTACATGAAGGAGCAGCAGCTGTTCCGCACCAGCAGCTCGCCGGTGCCGCGGTACACGAAGACGCTGCGGCTGGACCTGTCGGTGGTGGAGCCTTCGATGGCGGGTCCCAAGCGGCCGCAGGACCGCGTCGCGCTGGCGAACATGAAGAAGTCGTTCCGCTCGGCCCTCGAAGCGCCGGTGGCGTCCCGCGGCTTCGGCCTCTCGTCCGCCGACATCACGCGCCAAGCGACGGTGGGCACCAACGGTTCGGCGACGAAGATCGGCCACGGGGCCGTCGTGATCGCCGCCATCACCAGCTGCACGAACACCAGCAATCCCTCCGTGATGCTCGCCGCCGGACTGCTCGCCCAGAAAGCCGTGGCTCGCGGCTTGAAGGTGCCCGGTTACGTGAAGACGAGCCTGGCGCCCGGATCACGGGTCGTGACCGACTACCTCGTCAAGGCGGGCGTGATGCCGGCCCTGCAGTCGCTGGGCTTCCATGTCGTCGGCTATGGCTGCACCACCTGCATCGGCAACAGCGGGCCTCTGCCCGATCCGGTCAGCGCGGCGGTTCGCGAGGGAGACCTCGTCGCCGTGGCCGTGCTCAGCGGCAATCGCAACTTCGAAGGCCGCGTCAATCCGCAGGTGAAGGCCAACTACCTGGCCAGCCCGCCGCTGGTCGTGGCGTATGCCCTGGCCGGCACCGCCGATCTGGATCTGACCACCGAACCGCTCGGCACGGGCTCCGATGGCAAGCCGGTCTACCTGAAGGAGATCTGGCCGACGTCGGCCGAGATCGAAGCGGCCATCGCCCAGTCGCTCAGTCCCGAGATGTTCACGGCCCAGTACCGCGCGGCCTTCGAATCCAACCCGCTCTGGAACCAGATTCCCGTGACGGGCGGCGACCTGTACGCCTGGGACGAGGGCAGCACGTACATCCAGGAGCCGCCGTTTCTGGCCGAGTTGACGGCCGAGCCGACGCCGGTCAAGCCGATCCACGGCGCCCGCGTCCTGGCCCTGCTCGGCGACTCCGTCACCACCGACCACATCTCACCGGCCGGTTCGATTCCCAAGGACAGCCCCGCCGGCAAGTACCTGATTGCCCATGGAGTTGCTCCGCAGGACTTCAACAGCTACGGCGCTCGCCGTGGCAACGACCGCGTGATGGTGCGGGGAACCTTCGCCAACATCCGCATCCGCAACCAGATGCTGTCGGGCAAGGAGGGCGGCTGGACGCGGCATCTGCCGAGCAACGAGGAGATGCCGATCTACGACGCGGCGATGAAGTATCGCGACGAGAACGTGCCGTTGGTGATCCTCGCAGGGCAGGAGTACGGCACGGGCAGCAGCCGTGACTGGGCCGCCAAGGGCACAATGCTGCTCGGTGTCCGCGCCGTGATCGCCGCGTCCTATGAGCGGATCCATCGCAGCAACCTGGTGGGCATGGGCGTGCTGCCGCTGCAGTTCCTGCCCGGCGAGACTTGGCAGAGCCTGGGGCTGACCGGCAACGAGCAGTTCGAGATTCCCACCGACGAACGACTCGTGCCGCGCGGCACGCTGGAGGTCGCAGTCACGGGAGCGGACGGCGCGAAGCGTTCCCTCCGCGTGGCGGTCCGCATCGACACGCCCGTCGAACTGGACTACTACCACAACGGCGGCATCCTGCAGACCGTCCTGCGCAAGCTGATGTAGCAGCGGCCCGCGAGCGTTCGGGCGATGATTCAACCACGGAGCTTCGATGAGAAACTCCGTGGCCCTCCGCGGTTCCATCCACCCGGCGTTCGCAGCGGGCAACGCAAGCTCTCGAATGAACGTCGGTTTGCGACCGAGCCCCTCGGGGCCCTAGGAGCGAGCGGCGCTACGCTGGGAGGCACCGCCACGGGCATCGTTCCACTCCACGCGTTCCAGTTCGGCCTGGTAGTGGTTGATGGTTTCGAGTGGGTTGAGATTGAAGACGGCGCGGCCGTCGGTGGTCCACTGGCCGTCGCGGAAGCGGAAAACGGCCGTGGCCGCCTTCCGGTTGGCGACCGCCTCGACCTCTTCCATGCCACCGCCGGCGATGGCTTCGAAGCGGATGCTGACGGCGACCAGGGCCGTGGGTTCGCCGCTGCGGCGGTCGCGTGCGAAGGCCACTTCGTTGTCGAAGTCGCAGTCGGCCCAGGTGAGTCCGCGCGGGGTGCCGCGGCTGCCAGCCGTCTTGAGGAAGTTCGCCTCCAGCCATTCCCGCCGCCGGAAGAAGTCGCCTCGCCAGCGAGCCATCTTCACCGCTTCATTGCGGACGTGAATCCAGCGAGCAACCCAGGCCAGCGATCCGAGGGAAAGGGCGGCAAGGAGGAACTTCGACAGGCTGGAAGAGAACATCGATCGCACTCCTGCTTCCGCGTTCAGAATCCTGAAGCCGGCAGATTCCCGGCAGCGACGTCCATTCCGGTTCGGAGGATCCGGCGCGTCAATTCCACTGATTCTAACGACCCACCTTGTCCACTCGCAAGAAACGGATTCGGAAAATTGACACAGTCCGCGTAACGCCGCCGCCGCACCCTCGCGGGGCCGCAGGGTTCTGTTAAGATGCCGACCATGAAACGACCTCCGCTGCTTCTTGGCGCCCACATGTCGATCGCGGGTGGGCTGTACCGAGCCGTCGAACGGGCGCGGCAGGTGGGCTGCGACTGCGTGCAGATCTTCACCACGCCCCCCCGCGGTTGGGGCTTGCCCGCGACGACAGCCGCACCCGCCGGGGCCTCTGCGGCCCGCCAAGCGGCCGCCCGGGCCTCTGCGGCCCGCCAAGCGGCCGCCCGGGCCACCGGGGAACCGCGAGCCGAGCCCTTGCCGGTCGACGCCGTGCGGCGGTTCCAGGAAACGCTCGGCGACTTGCGGGTGGTCGCGCCGATCTCCCACACGACCTACCTGATCAATGTGGCCTCGCCGGATCCGGAACTGTGGGAGAAGTCGCTTGCCTCGCTGGTGGCCGAAGTCCTCCGCTGCGGCCAGTTGGGCGTGCCCAATGTGGTGCTGCATCCGGGCGCGGCCATGACGGCCACGGAGGAGGCGGGCCTGCAGCGCGCCGTGGAAGGACTGCGCGAGGTGGAACGCCAGACGCGCGGCGTTCCCGTGCGGATCCTGCTGGAGAGCACGGCGGGGCAGGGGACGCAGCTGGGGCATCGACTGGAGCATCTGGCGACGCTGCTCGATGCTTTGCAGGACGAACAGCGTTTCGGCGTGTGCCTCGATACCTGCCACCTGTTCGCCGCGGGCTATGCGCTGACGAAACCGGCCGACTATCGGAAGACCATGAAGCAGGTCGACGAGCTGATTGGCGCGGCGCACGTGCACGCGATCCACGTGAACGACAGTAAACAGCCGCTCGGTTCACGCCGCGACCGCCACGATCATATCGGCCGCGGGCTATTGGGTCTGGATGCGTTCCGCAACCTAGTCAATGACACGCGCTGGGCGCGCGTGCCGATGTACTTGGAGACGCCCGAAGGCAAGGACGGCGACGAAGACTGGCACGCCGTCAATCTCCGCACGCTCCGCGAACTGCACGACTAGTGGCACGGCCCGCCGCGCGAGTCGAGCGGGCCCGCGGTCGCTTGGCGGGTGTTCGACTATCCCGCGTTGGGCGTGAGCACCGCCTTGACGATCTTGCCCGAGTGCATGGTTTCAAAGGCCTCTTTCCACTGCAGCAGCGGCCAGCTGCCACCGATCACGGGGGTGACATCCAGCTGTCGCGTGGCGAGCAGTCGGATGATGCGTTCCCAGATGGGCCAGTTGTGGCTGAAGCTGCCTTGCAGGCGGATGTTTTTCTGGACGAGCGGATCGAGGGAGAAGTTCAGCGGCTGGGGGCCCCAGCCCACTTTGGAGATCCAGCCGGCGGGACGAACGACCTGCATCGCGGTCTGCAGCGCGGCGGAGACACCGGTGGCGTCGATGACACCGTCGACGCCCAACCCGTCCACTTCGCGACTCCACTCCTCCACGCCTTCCGTCAGCGTCGCGCAGCCGTAGTGCTTGGCGACCTGCAGCCGTTCCGCGTCGCGCGGCAGTCCCACGATCGCGACCTCCGCGCCGCACAGGCGCGCCATGGCGGCGGCCAGGATCCCGATGGGGCCGGGGCCGAGCACGAGGACGCGGTCGCCGGGGCAGATGCGGGCGTTCATGACGGCCGCGTTGTAGGCCACGCAACAGGGTTCCGTCATGGCGGCCACTTCGAACGGCAGGTTGTCCGGCATGCGGTGCAGGATCCGCGTCGGCACCTTCACCCGCCGCGTCATCGCTCCACTGATCGCCGCGCCGTAGCCACCGCGATTGGGATCGAGGTTGTAGAGCCCCTGGCGCGAGAGAGGACTGTTGGCGTCGATCTTGGCGTGCGTCTCGCTGACCACGCGGTCGCCGATCTTCCAGCCGTCGACTTCGGAGCCCACCGCGGAGATCACGCCGGCGAACTCGTGGCCCAGCACCATCGGGTACTCCACCTTCCAGCTCTGGTGCCCCGTCCACATGTGCAGGTCGCTGCCGCAGACGCCCACGGCCTGAACCTCCATGATCACATCCTGCGGCCCCGGCTGGGGCTCCGGAACATCCCGCAGTTCGACGCTGTGCGGCTGGGACGAATAGTTGACAACGGCAGGCTGGCTCATGCGCGTGACTCACTCCTGGAAATGTATGGTGAAGCGTCCCCATGAACGCGCGGCGGACTGGATGCAGTGAACGGGTGGCGACGACTGGGACCGGGCCGACTGGGACAGATCGCAGGACCGAATCGTTGTCCTGCGTGTCGCGTTGGTCCGTGCTGCCGCCCGCCTTGGACTGGCCGACATGGTACTCGTTTCCACGAGTCGATAGAAGTCCGTCTGGCGCGGCGTGGGAGCAGAGAACGCCGGGAGATGCAGGCTGCTGCGAGACGTTTGATGGACGTTTGGTGAGCCGTTGGGGGGCGTGACGGATGCGGTGAGGCCGCTTGGTTGGGCGAGTTCACCAAGGAGCGTTACCAAGGAACCGTCGCGGCGGCCGCGGCGGGCATCGGGCAAGGGCGAGGCGCCGTGGTCCGCGCCGCCAGGTGCTTCATGACCGCCTCGCGCTGCGCGGCCAGTGACAAGGTGGTGTCAACGACCAGCGTTTCCCCGGCCGGCATCCCAGCGGCCAGGCCCGGGGTGGCACCGTTCTCCGGCTCGTCCGCCTCCCACGCCCGCGCCTGCGAGTCGTACAGCTCCTCGCGCGCTTCCGACAGCGACGTTCCCGCGCGGCGCCGCCGCTCGATCCGCTCTAGGGCCACCGCCCGCGGGCAGTCGCAGCGGACGAGAACGCAGTCGGCCTGCGTGCGCGCCGCGACATCGCGGACCTGCTGCCGGATCGCTCGCTGGCTGAAGGTGCCGTCCAGGATCACCGTCGTGCCCTCGGCCAGCAGCTCCTCGGCGCGGTCGAGCACCGCCTGGTAGACCGCGGCCCGGCGTTCCGGGGCATAGTGGTCGGCATTGAAGCCGGCATCGCGTGGGCTGAAGCCGAACATCTGGCGGCGGACGGCATCCGTCTGCACAAGACGCGCGCCCAGGCGATTGGCGAGTTCCTCGGCGAGTGTGGACTTGCCGGAGCCCATCAGGCCCAGGACGACCAGCAGCAGGCCGCGGCCCAGTCGCGACTGGTAGTCGTCCGCCAGCCGCAGGTAGTCCGCGGCCAATTCCAGCAGCGCCGTCCGTTCATCGGGGGCTGCCTGCTGCGCCTGCAACGCGTAGACCTTGGCCCGCACGCACGCGCGGTACGACTTGTAAAAGTCCAGCAGCGACGCGGGCGGCTGGTCGTTCATCCGCTGGCTGCATGCCCGCCAGATCCGTTCCCCGCTGGCTCCCTGGCCCAGGCGATCGCACTCCATCCACAGGAAACACAACTCGTCGGCGATGTCGAGACGCCGGAATTCGGCCGAGAACTCCACGCAGTCCAGGATCACCGGACGCTCCTGCAGGTAGACATGTTCGGGACGCAGGTCGCCATGGCCCTCCACGAAGCGGCCGTCGCAGATGCGGCTCTCGAACAGCTGCGACTGGTTTTCCAAGTAGTGCAGCAGCCCCGCATGGATCCGCTGGATGCGCGGCTGCTCGCCGGGAAGGTGCGCAAGGAGGTCCGTCTGGTTGTCGCGAAGATGCTGCTGCCACTGTCGCTGCACCTGCTCAGGCCGCAGCATCAGCGGCGGCTGGGACGCGTAGAAGTCGGTTAGTACGCGGGCAATCCGCTCCACTTCGCTCGCCGTCAGGCCACCCGTGGGAACGGTGCGCGGATGGCCGTTGGTGGAAGACGGGGCAGCCGCCGAAGTGACCGCGGGAACCCCCGCAGCGACCGACGCCTGCGACAAGCGATGGGCCAGCGTGGCGGATTCTGGTAGCCGCCGCATCTTCACTGCCCATTCGCAAACCGTTCCCAAGCCTCCGAACGCCAGGTAGCCGTTCGGACGTTCGACGATCGGCACCACGTCCAAGTAGGTGTCCGCCGCCAGACGACGGTTCAGGCGAAGCTCTTCGCGACAAGCGTCGTGACGCTGGGCCAGCGTGGAAAAGTCGAGGAACGAGTACCGCACCGGTTTCTTGACCTTGAAGGCAAAGCGGTCGGTGAGCACGACCCAGGAGATGTGGGTTTCGATCAACTGCGTCTGTCGAGGTCGGTCGGCGTGCTGGTGGCGGTCCAGCAGGAAGCGTACGGCGGGAGGCAGCGGCGAAGGCACGGAGGACATGGCGTTAATCCTTGGAGCGATCCGGGACCTGGGAGCTTTACCCCGAGGGCGTTCGCCCGGCGTGGCGTTCGAGGGAGGCGAGAGGCCGACGCACGGTCCCTCCCATGCCTGCGCGTGAAACTCGGAGAGCGGGGCAGCAGGGGAGTCGCGCGAGGGTCCGTTCCCGCGTTCCCGACAGAGGTCGACCTCATGAAATGCAACCGGCATGCCAATGGCACGGGTTGCAAATCCCCGGGAAAAGGGCCACAACATCCACTGGCGACCGCACGGTCGCGATGCGTCGCGGCACACCGTGCGCGATCGGGCACGCTGGCATCGCCCCTAGGTCGGTTGCATTGGGCGGGCCGTGGAAGGCCGTCGAAGCCGGCTGGCAGGGGCCATGGAGTGCCTGCAGGAGCTTGGGTCGTGAAGGAGAATCGGATACCCCATGTCGATGCCTTGTCCCGTCTCGCTCGCTGAACGATTCTGCGACCTGCAACGCTATGTGAGTTGGACGGAGGCGGACGCCGAGCGACTGCGAGCCGTGGGCTCGCGCATGGACGCGTACCTTCCGGCGCTGGTCGAGGACTTCTACCAGGCCATACTGCGTCATGCCAACACGCGCGGCGTGTTGGAATCGCGAGGCACGCCGATCGAGGCGTTGAAGCAGACGCTGTTGGTCTGGCTGCGGGAACTCTTCACCGGCCCCTACGACATCCAGTATGCCGAGAAGCATTGGCGAGTCGGCCGGCGGCACGTCGAAATCGGACTGCCCCAGGTCTACACCAACGTTGCCATGTCGCGGATCCGCGCCGGCCTGGTCCGCGCGGCACTCCAGGAAGCCCCGCAACTGGGGCTGCCCGTGGCGGAGGTGATCGAGTCGATCTGCCGGATCCTGGACCTGGACCTGGCCATCATCGACGAGTCCTACGCGTCGCGGGTGGTGGAGAACCAGATGCAGGCCGAGCGGCAACGCGGGGATCGCAAGTTCCGCAATCTGGTGGAAGCGGCCGCCAGCGTCGTGCTGATCCTCTACGACGAATCGGAAATCGCCTACCTGAGTCCCTTTGCGGAACGGATTTCCGGGTGGGATCCCGAACGGGCGGTGGGCCAGTCGTTCTGGCGGATCTTTGTCGATCCACTGCCGATCGAAGCCGATCGACGCCTATGGCGCGAGGCGCTGTCGGAGGTGCCGACGCAGGGTCGTGAGCTGCCCATCCATGGGCAGGATGGAGTCGATCACTGGTTGATCTGGAACCTGCGGAAGCTGGACGACTACGAAGGCCGTCCGGCCACGCTGGCGGTTGGGCAGGACATCACCGAAAAACGCCGCGCCGACCAGCGGCTGGTGCAGGCCGAACGCCTGGCGGCCATCGGCCAGACCATCGCGGGCCTAGCCCATGAGAGCCGCAACTCGCTGCAGCGAATCCATTCCTGCACGGAGATGCTGGAGTTCGAGGTGGAGGACCGGCCGGAGGCGATGGCGCTGATCCGCCGTTCGCAGCAGGCCCAGGACGACCTCACGCGGCTGTTCGACGAAGTGCGCAGTTTCGCCGCGCCGATCACGCTCGAACGAGCGCCCTGCCGGGCTTCGTCGGTCTGGCGCGAAGCGTGGCAGCTGCTGAATCGCGAACGCCAGGGGCGGCGAGCAGAACTGGTGGAGGCGATCGAGGAGCCTGAGCCGCAGGTTTCGATCGACCGCTTTCGCCTGGTGCAGGTCTTCCGGAACCTCTTCGAGAATTCGCTCGCCGCCTGCCCGGACCCGGGGATCGTGGAGGTGAGTTGCCGGACGGTGGCGAAGGTGCGGGCCGCGGCCCCGTCGAGTGTCCCGGCGGCCGCGGACGCCGTCTCCGGGGATGCTCCACCCGCCGGCCCCGCCGGTCCCGGCTTCCTCGAAATCCGCGTTCACGACAACGGCCCGGGACTGTCCCCCAAAGCCAAGGCGGACGTCTTCGAGCCTTTCTTCACGACCAAATCCAAAGGTACGGGACTCGGCATGGCAATTGCGAAGAGAATTTTGGCCGCCCATGGCGGGTCCATCTCCGTCGGAGATTCGACTCGCCCTGGAGCCGAGTTCGTCCTCTACCTCCCCCGAGACGTTTAATGTCCCGAACCCTCCAAATCGCCGTGGCCGACGATGAGCCGGACATGCGGGACTTCCTCAAGCGAGTTCTGAAGCGTCTCGGCCATGAAGTGTTGGGGCCGGTGGAGAACGGCCTGCAACTGGTCGACTTGGCGCTGGCCGCGGAACCGGACCTGATCATCACCGACGTACGGATGCCCGTGTTGTCGGGGGATGAAGCGATTCGCAAGATCCATGCGAGCCTGCCGGTCCCGTGCATCGTTTTGTCCGCTTTCGGGCAGCAGGAGGTGATGGCCTTCGAGGCGCCGCATGTGCGATGGGCGTTCTTGGGGAAACCGTTCCGAAAGAACGACCTCGAAGCGGCCATTCGCGGCCTGATGGGCGTCGATGGGCCGGCGGATCCAGATGCGGATGAACCTGGGGAGGACGAGTTCAGGGGATAGTTGGCGGGGTGCCGCACAGGCGATCCTCGGTGGGACGCCTCCCGTGTGCTCCGCAGCCGACAGCGCGCCCCATTGATGCAAGGTTTCAGATAAGATGGAGTCTCCATCCATCTCGGGTGGGGGAAGATGTGTTAGAACGCACATGTCGGAGCGCCGCGTGTGCCAGTTCGGCACAGTTTGGGTGAAGGACAAGTGAACATGAGCGAAGTGACGTCGGAAAAGCCGGTCCGCCTGTTGATCGTGGACGACGACCAAGTGCTGCGGGGGGACATCACGGAGTTTTTCCGTCGGGCCGGGCACCAGGTTTCCGACTGCGGCTCGGTCGAGGACGCTTTGGAGTTCACGGACCGTAAGACGTTTGATGTCATCATCCTGGACATGGTGATCCCCGGGATGTCGGGTCTGGAGCTGCTGGAGAAGCTGAAGGGTCGCGGCTGCGACTCGCAGATCGTCATGCTGACCGGCGAGGGCTCGATCGAGACGGCGGTCGAGGCGATGAAGAAGGGGGCTTGTGAGTACCTGACGAAGCCGATCCGGCTCCGCGAACTGGAGCGGTTGGTGCTCAAGGCGCACTCGTCCGGGCAGATCGTCAAAGAGAACCAGCAGCTCCGTGAAGTACTTCGCCAGCACCAGCGCCCGCCGCAGATCATCGGCCGCTCGGAGGCGATGCGGAGCGTCTTTCGCTTGATCGAACGAACGGCGGCTTCGGACAAACCGATCCTGATCCAGGGCGAAAGCGGCACGGGCAAGGAACTGGTCGCCCGCGCGCTGCACCAGTACAGTCCGCTGAGCGACAAGCCGCTGGTGGTGATCAACTGCGCGGCGCTGCCCGAAACGCTGCTGGAGAGCGAGCTGTTCGGTCACGAGAAGGGGGCCTTCACGGGCGCGGTGAGTGCCAAGCCGGGGCTGTTTGAAGTGGCCGATGGCGGCACGCTGATGATCGACGAGATCGGCGAGCTGGCCGGACCGCTGCAGGCGAAGCTGCTGCGTGTGCTGGAGGATGGTTCGCTGCGGCGACTGGGATCGGTCAAGGAACGCCATGTCCATGTCCGGCTGGTCGCGGCCACGAACCGGGACATGGTGCAGGAGGTCGAGACGAAGCGGTTCCGTGAGGACCTGTTCTATCGCATCAACGTGCTGACGATCTATCTGCCGCCGCTGCGGGAACGTGCGGGAGACGTGCGGCTGCTGGCGGACCACTTCGCGGGGGATGAATGGAACATCAGCCCGGAGGTGATGGAGGTGCTGGAGCGTTACAGTTGGCCTGGTAACATCCGCCAGCTGCAGAATGCGATTGAGCGGGCGAAGATCCTGGCGGAGGACGACTGGATCCGGCTGGAGAACCTGCCTCCGGAGATCGCGCAGGGAGTGAACAGCGTGCCGCCGGCGGCGACCGGCACGAAGTGCGACCTGGAAACCTTGAACAAGCTGCACATCGCCGAGACGTATCGCCGCCTCAAGGGCAACAAAGCGCGTACCGCCCGGGCACTCGGCATCGGCCGCCGGACGCTCTATCGACTCCTCGAAAAGTACGAGATCGAGGACCAGCCCGCCTCCTGAAGTTTGGACCGCGCCAGTAATGGACCGCGACCGTCCCGATCGCACCGTCCCGATCGCACCGTCCCGATCGCACCGTCCCCGCGCCCAGCTTGCCCCCGCCGCGACGCCGCTGCTATCATCGTCCTCCGACCACTGGCCGCGCGTGACGACGAGGGTTCTCGTCGGTTGCTTCGCGCGCCGCGAGCGAGGAGCGGTCCGATGAAGCGAAGCTGCGCGTTCCTGGGGCGTCTGTCTTTCTTGTGGCTGCCTGCCCTGCTGCTGGGCATTTTCACCGGTCGGATGAGCGCCGCCGACAAGCAGCCGGTGATGCGGGTGCCGTTTGTGGACGTCGACTTCGAAGTCACGGGCGACGGCCAGCATCCCGCCTGGCAGGCGGCGGCGTGGAGTTCCTTGCAGCTTCGCGACGACGCGCACCACGACTACACGGCCCGCGCGAAGATGGTCTACTCGGCCAAGGGCCTCTATGTGCTGATGGAGGGTTCGGACAAGAAGTTGTCCGCTTCGATGGCCGAGGACTTCATGGATCTCTGGAAGGAGGACGTGTTCGAGTTCTTCCTCTGGCCGGACGAATCGCTGCCGGTCTACTTCGAGTATGAGATTTCTCCGCTGGGCCGCGAGCTGCCGATCCTGGTGCCCAACTCCGGCGGCGACTACTTCGGCTGGCGCCCGTGGCACTACGAAGGCGAACGCAAGATCCGCAAGGCGGTGCGCATCGAGGGCGGCGAGGCGCGAACGGGAGCGGCCATCGCGGGCTGGCGGGCGGAGGTCTTCGTGCCTTACGCGCTGCTCAAGCCGCTGCCGAACGTTCCTCCGCGCCGCGGCACCCGCTGGCGCGCGAATCTCTACCGCGTCGACTACGATGGCGAACAGACGACCGAATGGGACTGGGCACGCGTCGGCAAGAGCTTTCACGATTACCAGAACTACGGCACGCTGCTCTTCGAATAGCACGGTGGGCCGCATGTCCGGACGAGGCTTCCGGCGAAAGGCAGGGCACGCGATGACCAGCAAGAGAGTCGGAACACGCGGGTTTCAGATGCCGCAGCTTCGGGTGCCGCAGCTTCGGATGGGCTGCAGAGCGTGGAGCGGTTCGCCGGCGATTCTCGTCGCGGTGGCGGGGATGCTGGCGACTGTCGTGGCGATGCCCGGTTCTCCCGCGCGTGCCGCAGAACCCGGGTCGGATATTCGCGAGCTGCGGCTGAAGGACTGGCAGCCTCGCGCGATGCTCGTCACGCGGGTGACGGAGGTGAACAAACCGGCGTTCCCTGCCATCGATGTGCACAATCATCTAGGGGGCGCGGACCGCTTGACGCCGCAGAGGGTCGCCGAGTTCCTGCGGGCGATGGACGACGCGGGCGTCGAAACCGTCGTGAACCTCGACGGCGGCTGGGACGACGGGCTGAAGACGACGCTGGCAATGCTGGACGAGAAGCATCCCCGTCGCTTCCTGACCTTCGCACTGCTCGACTTCCGCGGCCTCGATGATCCCGGCTGGACCGACCGCGAAGTCGCCCGGCTGCGGAAGGGGTTCGAGGCCGGAGCGAAAGGCTTGAAGATCCACAAGGACCTGGGGCTCACCTTCCGCTATCGCGACGGGCGGCTGATGCCCGTGGACGATCCGAAGCTCGATCCGATCTGGGCGCTATGCGGCGAGTTCCAGCGGCCGGTGATGATCCATACGTCCGACCCGGCCGCCTTCTTCACGCCGCTGGATCGCTTCAACGAACGCTGGCACGAACTGAACGAGCACCCGGACTGGCTGTTCCACGGCAAGGACTTTCCCACGCGCCAGGCCCTGCATGAGCAGCGTAATCGCGTGATTGAGCGTCATCCGCGAACGACGTTCATCGGCGCGCACTTCGGCAACAACCCCGAAGATGTCGAAACGGTGGGTCGCTGGCTGGACCGCTATCCGAACTTCTACATCGATATCGACGCCCGCATTTCGGAACTGGGACGGCAGCCGTATTCTGCGCGCCGCTTTATCATCAAGTACCAGGACCGCGTGATGTTCGGCACCGATACGCCGCCCAGCAGCGACGCCTTCCGGCTTTACTATCGCTTCCTGGAGACGGACGACGAATACTGGGATCCCGCCAAGGGACACCACCAGCAGGGCTTCTGGATGATCTACGGAATCTTCCTGCCCCAGGAGGTGCTCGAGAAAGTCTATCGCGGCAACGCCCGGCGAGTACTCTACGGCCTGTCGCCGATGCCGTGAAACGGTTAGCGCGAGGCGGTGATGGCGGCGGCCAGCTGGCTGGTGAGGATGGGCAGCTGTTCCTTGAGGAGGCAGGCGGGGTCGACGACGAGGACACCCTGCTTCAGCTGCGCGTGTCCCACGTAGATGGGCGGCTGTCCCTTCTGCAATCGCTGGCAGATGGCCATGGCGAGTCGCGGTGCGTCGGGGTCCTGCAGGTGGATTTCGAGCCGTGGCTTGACGCGTTCGACGACTTCTGCCGTCACGCCGGCCGTGGCCAGCTGCTGGGCCATTTCGCGGAGCCATCGTCGCCGCTCCTCGCTTCGCGCCTGCTGCTGGCCCTCCGTGAACTCCTCGACCGCCCGCAGCAGTCCGAAGATCTGTTCCTTGGAGACCTTGAGCATCCGTCCGATGCCATGGCGGGGAATGCCGGGCAGGCGGCCGCGGACGACGAGTTCCCCGGGAGGCGACCAGTGCTCGGGGTGTTCGTCGAGGTCCATCATCTGCAGGTAGGCCGATCCGACGAGGTCGCGTCGACCGCAGAGGATGCCCGTGGCCTGGGGGCCGCCGAGCGCTTTGCCGCCGCTGAAGACGATCAGGTCGGCGCCGCTGTCCGAGATCTGCTGCAGGTTGTGGACCGGTGGCAGCTGCGCGGCGGCATCCACCAGCACGGGCAGTTGGTGCGCGTGGGCGACGCGGACCACGTCCGCCAGCGGCGGCTGGGAATGATCGTCGAGCACATACAGCACGCCGACGGTCTGGTCGCTGATCGCCACGTCGAACTCCCAGGGTTCCACCGGCCGCACGCCCGCGCCGCTGGTCACTTCATCGAGGCCGACCTCGACCAGTTTCGCGCCGGCGGCGCGGACCGCATGGTCGTAGCCGTTGCGGTGCGAGCGGGCGACGAGAAATTCATGCGGCATCGAACGCGTATCGGGCAGCCGTTCCATGCGGCCGGGATCCCAGCCCGCCAGGATGGCGGCAGCTCCCAGCATCAGGCCGGCCGACGCGCCGCACGTCACCAACGCCGCCTCCGTGCCGCAGCGCGGCGCCAGGAAGCGGCAGGCGGCGCCGTGCAGGTCTTCCAACGCCACCACGCAGCGGCTTGCCTCACGCATCGCCTCCACCACGCCGGCCGACATGGGGGCTCCCCCCAGTCGCGTCACCGTGCCGCGCGCATTGATGATCGCGGGCACGCCATAGCGTTCGGTAAGGCTGGCAGTTTCCGAGGGTTCCTGGGCCATCGTGGGTTCTCCCGGGGGCGGCTCGACCGCAGCGAACGTCCATCGATCGAGAAGCCAGCAGTGTAACGGCCACCGCGTCTGGTTGTCATGTCCCGTGCGACCAACCCCTGGCAGAACACGGACGGGCAATTCTGGGACGCGAGGAAGCGTCGGGTCGGCGAAACGGTCGCAGGCCTGAACTATTGCAGGCCCCGCCCGTTTTTTTGAACGGGCGAGAACCGCCGCGATGGAGCAGCTGCCATTTCGAAGGCGGCGGTCAGGCGCTCGCCGGAGGCTCCGTCGCGTGCAGCAGTCCGCGGATGTAGCCATAGGCGAACAGCCGGCCAAGCATCGTGTAACCCGGCTCGCCGTCGTCCTCGCCCACCAACTGCGGCACGTGGTCGGGCCGGATCGGACCCGTGAATCCAACCGCCCGCAGCGCCCGTATCGCCTCCGCCATGTCCGTGGGACCGTTGTCGTGGAACGTTTCGGCGAACGACTCGGGCGTGCCGCGAACGTCGCGAAAATGGACATACTGGATGTGCGGCCCGAGCAGGCGGATGGTGGCCCGGATATCGGCATTCATCGTGGCGAATGTTCCCTGGCAGAAGCAGATGGCGTTCGACGGGCTGGGCGCGAGCTGCACGAGTCGCTCGAAGGCGGCCACCGTATGCAGGATGCGCGGCTTGCCAAGCAGCGACGGTAGCGGCGGATCGTCGGGATGCATGCAGAGCATCACGCCCGCGTCCTCGGCAACGGGCAGCAGGTCGTTGAGCAGTCGCTCGAGCTGGTCCCACATCCGTTCAGGAGTCAACCGCCGCGCACGCTCCTCGGCGTCCGGCTGGGGCGACTCGTATCCCAGCAGCACCGCGTGCTCCACATCCGCCAGGTGAAAGGCCGTCACCTTCGCGCCGCCCCGCTCGGGCGCATCAAGCCGCGTGCGGGCCCAGTCGGTACCCGCCATGAAGTTGTAGCAGAGCCGCTGGATGCCCGCTTCTCCCATGTCGCGGATCAACTGCCGCAGCGCGGCTACCTCACGCCCATCATCACAACCGAGCTTCAGGTTCTCGATGGGCAAATAGCCCTCGATGACCGCCAAGCGCAGCCCGAAGCGGCCGACCCGCGCCTGGGCCTCCCGGATCGCCGCCAGCCCGGGACCCGGATAGCGATGCACCAGATCGGTGACGCCGCACTGCGCGGCCAGTTGCAGGTTCTCGTCCGAAAGGGGAGTCAGCACGGATGCGAGTTGCATGGAAGCTCCGGGATGAACGCGAAGCGACAACGGCCTTCGCGTGGATTCGTGTTGGCGGGAAGCGAAGGCGGAGGGCGACGCGATCGCGGCGCGGCTACTTCATGACGTTCCACCGGCGTCTGCCTGCCGTTGGTCAGCCCAGCGGCAGGACCTTGCCGGCGACGTCGGTGAGGCGGAAATCACGGCCGGCGTAGCGATAGGTCAGCCGTTCGTGGTCCATGCCCAGGTAGTCGAGGATCGTGGCGTGGAGATCGTGCACGTGGACTCGATTCTGGACGGCTCGAAAGCCGAAGTCGTCGGTTTCGCCGTAGCTGCGTCCGCCGGGAACGCCGCCGCCGGCCATCCACATGGTGAAGCCATAGTGGTTGTGGTCGCGGCCGTTGCCATTTTCCGAAGTCGGTGTGCGGCCGAATTCGCCGCCCCACACGACCAGCGTCTCGTCCAGCAGGCCGCGCTGACGGAGGTCGCGAAGCAGCGCGGCGATGGGGCGGTCGATGTCCTGGCACAGTCGGCGGACACTGTTATCGTGGTCACCGTGCGTGTCCCAAGGCTGGCTGTCGCCATAGTATACCTGCACGAAACGCACGCCCTGCTCGCTCAGTCGCCGCGCCAGCAGGCAGCCATTGGCGAAGTGCCCCTCGCCGTACATCGCACGCGTGGCCTGCGATTCACGCGACAGGTCGAACACCTCGGTCGCCGAGAACTGCATGCGGAAGGCCGTCTCCATCGCCTGCAGTCGGCCCTCCAACTGCCCGTCCGGTCCGCTCCGCTCCAAGTGGATCCGGTTCAACTCGCGCATCAACGCCACCTGCTCCCGCTGCGACGCGCGCGAGGCCGCCGCGTTGCGCAGATAAGGAATCAGCTTCTCGGGCGTCGTGTCGCTGTGGTTGATGTAGGTGCCCTGGTGCGAGCTGGGCAGGAAGGCGCTCGTCCACAGAATCGAGAACCGTACCGGACGGCCGGGGCACAGCACGACGTAGTCGGGCAGGTCCGAGTTCTCGCTGCCCAGCCCGTACGAGATCCACGAACCCATGCTCGGCCGCGTCGGCAGGATCGTGCCGTTGTTCATCAGCAGCAGCGCCGGTCCATGGTTCGGGTTGTCGGTGTAGACCGAGCGGAGGACGCAGAGCTGGTCGATCTCCTGGCCGAGCTGCGGGAGCAGTTCGCTGACGGGCAGGCCGGACTGGCCCTGCGGGCTGAATTTGAATGGCGAAGGCATCAGGCCCGCCGTCTTGCGCTCCGTCCGCAGGTCGACCTCGGCCGGACGCTGGCCAGCGAACTGCTGCAGCGCTGGCTTCGGATCCAGCAGGTCCGGCCCGAACGGACCGCCGTTCATGAACAGCTGGATCACCCGCTTCGCCTTGGGCCGGCGATGCGACGGCAGCGAAGCCGCCGCCGCCTCCGCATGAAACGCACTCGCCAGCCCCAGGCTGCCCATGCCGGCACCCAGCTGCTGGATCATCGCGCGTCGCGTCCAGTTCGTGTTCATCGAAGCCCCATCGCTCGCCTTCGTTCCGCTCCGAGTGACATCCGATGGTCCCTCGTCACCGCGACGGGGAGTCTCTCGATCGTTCATCGGTCGGTCAATCCACGTAATGAAACTCATTCACCCCCAGCAGGGCCTGGAGGTAGTCCTGCCAACGCAAGCCCGCCTCCGTGGTTGCCTTCACTGCTTCAGCAGCTACCCCCACTTCGGCAGTTGCCACGATTCCCAGGAATCGGCGAGCGAGTTCCTGTTCGCGGGCCGTCGGGTATCGGCTGTAGAGCAGCCGGTAGACCGCATTCAATCGCTCATCCTCCGGCACCACCCGCACTCGTTCCCACAGACAGGCGGCCTGCTGTTCGATCCAGGGGGAGTTGAGCACGAAGAGCTGTTGGAGCGGTGTGATGGTGGGTTCGCGCCGCGGACTGTGCGCGCTGGCTTCGGGGAAGTCGTGCATCCGCAACATCGGGTGCAGGTCTTCGCGGGCGATCGTGGCGTAGATCGAGCGGCGGCGGTTGTCGATGGCGTCGATGGGCTGCGAAGGACCCCGCAGTCGCGGGTCCAGCTGGCCCGTCACGGACAGCATCCCGTCACGCCACATTTCCAGGTGGAGGCGTCCGCGATTCATCCGCCAAAGCAGCCGGTTTTCGGGGTCGCGTTCCCCTGCCTCGTTGCGGTAGTCCGACGACTGCCGATAGGTGGCCGAGAGCACGATCTGGCGATGGAGCCATTTCAGGTCCCAGTCATGGTGGGGCAGTTCGGCCGCCAGGTGTTCGAGCAGTTCCGGATGCGAAGCCGCTTCGCCCTGGGTCCCGAAATCGCTGGGCGTCCGCACGAGGCCGGTGTGGAAGTGCTGGTCCCAGAGGCGGTTCACGATCACGCGCGCGACGAGCGGAGCAGAGTCGGCGAGCATGGCTTCGGCCAGTTCGCGTCGTCCGCTGCCGTGCTGGAACGGCGGGGGCTGGTGATCGCTGTCGCTAACGGCGAACAGCCGCAGGTAGCGACGGGCCACGCTCTCCCCGGGATTCAAGGGATTGCCCCGACGGTAGACAGGTACCTCCCGCGCCTCGCCTTCGCGGATTTCCAGACGGGTCGCGTCGGTTCCCTCCGGCAGCACATGGATGCTGGCCTCGCGCAGACCATGCACATACGGACCCTCCAGGCCCGGATGCTCGGCACGCAGCCGTTCGACCTGCCGTGCCACCTCTTCCGCCTCGGCCGAATTCTGGTCCCGCAGCGTCTTCAGCTTCGCCTCCAGTTCCTGCAACTCGCGGCGCGCGGCGCGCAAGACGGCGTCCTGCTCGTCGGTGACCAGAAAACGCTCGGAGATCTGGCTGCTGGCGAATACGCCCGCGAGCGCATAGTAGTCGTGCATCGTGATCGGATCGAACTTGTGGTCATGGCATCGCGCACACGAGACGGTCAGGCCCAGGAAGGTCCGCGTCACCATGTCGATCCGCTCGTCCCACTCGTCGGCCACGATCTGCTGGATCACCGACGGCGCCAGCTTTAACTCCTTCCAGTAAGTCGGGCTCAGTCCCAGGAAGCCCAAGGCGGCCAGGTCGCTTGGATCGGCCGAGCCGTCGAGGTCGGCGGCCAGTTGCCGACGTACGAACTGGTCGTAAGGCAGCCCCTCGTTCATGGCGTCCACGACCCAGTCGCGGTACAACCATCCTCGGTCCGTCGGGCTCTGCCAATCCGGTGTCTGGTCGGTGTAGCGCGCCAGGTCGAGCCAGAACCGAGCCCAGCGTTCGCCGAAGTGAGGCGACGCCAGCAAGCGGTCGACCACCCGCTCCGCCGCATCCGGCTCGTGATCGGTCAGGAAGGCGTCGAGCTGTTCCGGCGTGGGGGGCAGGCCCGTGAGGTCCAGGGTCACGCGGCGCAACCAGGCGGCGCGGTCCGCCTCGGGATTGGCGGCCAACCGTTCCTGTTCGCGACGCGCCTGGACGAATCGGTCCAGCGCCCGGCGACTCCAGCTCGCCTCCTGGACTTCGGGGACCGGAGGACGAATGAGCGGCCGGAAGGACCAGAACTGCCGCGCGGTGGCCCAGTCGATGCCAGCCGGAGCGGGCGGGCGTGTCGCCGCATCGCCAGCCGGCGGTTCCGTCGGCAAGGCCGCTGCGGGCGGCAGGTACGCGCCGCGTGCGACCCAGGTTTCCAGCACTGCCAGCTCCGCGTCCGACAGTTTGCCCTCGGGCGGCATTTGCAGGTCGACGTCCGCGTAACGCACCGACCGCAGCAACAGGCTCTGGTCCGGATGGTCGCGGTCCAAGACCGGCCCGCGACTGCCGCCCTGGGCAATCCCCTCCGGATGTTCCAAGACCAGTTCGCCGTGCTCACTGCCCGTTTCCGCCGAATGACATTCCCCGCACCGGTGGATCAGCAGCGGCCGCACACGAGCTTCAAAAAATGTTCGCTGCTCCGCCGCCGCCTGCGGATCGAGGACGCCGGAAGTTGCCGCGGGCTCCGTGGCAGGCCCGGGTTCGACGGCGTACAGCGGCGCGATCCACGTGCCGCAGGAAAGATGCAGCACGGAAGAGAAGGCCGCGACGGTGATCAAGGCGATGAACGCGCGCCGGAGAGTTTGCGCCCGGGAATGAACGCGGAGCGATCGTGCGGAACTCGGTCGGTTCCTGAACATGACGGCGGGAATCCCCGGAAGAACGGCGGCGGGACCATGGAAGGCGGGATCTTTCTGTTGTACCAGACGCCCCGCCATCTGTCGCCAGTTCTCCCGCCGGAATGCGACGCGAGACGCGAGCCAACCCAGGCTCAGAGGCCTGAGCACCTGGCCAGGCAGGCCGGTGCGCATTGCCCGTGAAGGCTGTGTCCGCCGGACTTTTCGCTCACGCGCTGGCCCGGCGATGCGCAGATCCAACGGGGTCCAAGCCCTCGCGTTGGCGGACAGCACCGCCTGGTTCCACGGCCAGCGGGTCACTCGCGGCCGGATGGCCCGCCAGCGGTTGCCTCTCTCCGTGTCCCATTTCCAACGCCTCCGTCAATCGCTCCCGCAGTCCCTGGGACGGCCGGCGGCGACACCAGAGGACCAGTCCCTCCTCATACCAGATTCCCGTCTTGCCGCACTCATGGCAGCAACACGTGTGCGCGTCGATCCAGAAAACCGCCTCGTGCCTGCATGGCGACCACATCCGCATGCTCGTACCCCTCCATCTCCACTCCCGATGACGCTGTCGTGACCGTCGGGATGACTGCTGTTCCTCCTGGACGGCGGGCAAGCCATCACCCTCGGCTACGATCTTAGGGATCGGTGTGACACGTCTGGTCCCACCGATTTTGCGGAAGCTGGTTTAGCCCGTGTTTCGCAGTCGGTACTCCCCGTGTGCCAAGAAGAGTTGGCGTTGTCAGGGCATCCATGATCGGGCGAGGAAGCGTTCCCGGCTTCGAGTCATGGGAACGATGGGCGTACTGCGGATGCGGTGTCGCGAGTGCCGACTTTTACGCTCGCTCCCCGAGACGCACGGCGAGTGCCGGCTACGACGCGAACCCCGCCGTCAGCTGCGCAGCACGAGGAGTCAGCTGCGCAGCACGAGGACGGGGCAGTGGGCAAGGCGGGCGACGCGTTCCGCGACGGAACCCAGCAGCAGACGCTTCACTCCCGTGCGACCGTGCGAGGGAATCAGGATCAGGTCCGCGCCGACTTCCGACGCATGGTCGGTGATCACCGAGCCGGGATCGCCGATGCCCACGTGCAGCGACATCGCGGGCAGGTCCTTGAAACGCTTTCGCATCGCCTCCTTGGCGTGGTCCATGCGCCCGGCATCGTCGATCGACGACCAGATCACGCCCGGTTCCGTGGCCATCAACTCCGGCAGCACGTGCACCACGTCGATCCGGGTGGTGTCGGCGACGAAGTCTTTCGCCAGCAGCACCGCGGCGTAGGACTCATCCGAAAAGTCGAAGGGAACGACGACACGTTTGCGGGGCAACCAAGTCATGGCACACCTCTCGTTTCACTCGGTGGAGCCACGCCCGGGCAGGACGCCTGGCCCCAGAATCGCGGATCACATAGGACACATGCGACTTCTAAGGCAATTATCGCGCCAGCTTCACGGAATTCACTCGCCTTCGTCGGGGATATCGAGGACACCTGAGGAGGTGGGCCATGCCCTTTGCCGAAGGAGTCGGCCGCCGGTGTTCATGGGAGCACGCTCGGGGAGGCTAAGTGTGCGGCTGGGTGCGCGAGGGTGAGGCAGTGCGCGCGGTGGGACGCCGAAAGTCGCGCCGGTCGGTCGAGTGGGTCGGTCGAGCCGGAGCGGGTTCGCGAGGGAGTGGCTACAATGGAAAGCTGGCGTCTTGGCCGAGGGGCAGGGCGATGCGAATAATGAGTTCCGAACACCTCTTCACGGGATTGGACCTGAGGCTCATGGAAAACCTGCGAACGACGCTGGAGGACCTGCACACGCGACTGGCTGGACTGGAGCAGGTCGACGACGCGACGCGGACTCAGATCGGGACGCTGCTGCAGGACCTGCAGCGGCTTGCCGGTCAGTCCCAGCCGCCTGCGGCCGGCGACATGGAGACGCTCCGTCAACGAGCCGACGACCTGGTGCTGCAGCTGGAATCCGAGCATCCCCAGGTGACCAGTTGGCTGGGGCAACTGGCGGATCTCGTGGCCAGCCTTGGCATCTGACCGG
>JBIIEC010000367.1:0-6190 GCA_044238045.1 Pirellulaceae bacterium
TGTGGAGCTCTATGGCATGGGTGCCGCGTTCGGCGACTACGACAACGATGGCCTCGTTGATGTGTTCCTTTCCGCCGTCGGCCCCAATCGGCTCTTCCGCAACCTCGGCCAGGGCAAGTTCTCGGAAGTCACCGACTCCGCGGGCGTTGCCGGGGATCCGCAGGCATGGAGCAGCAGCGCGGGGTTCCTCGACTATGACAACGATGGCGACCTCGACCTGATGGTCTGCAACTATGTGAACTGGTCGCCCGAGTTCGATAGGTCGCAGAACTTCCAGCTCACCGGCGGCGGCCGCGCGTATGGCCGGCCGCAGGCGTTCGAGGGAAGTTTCCCATTCCTGTATCGCAACGACGGCAACGGCGCGTTCACGGACGTTTCGGCGGACGCGGGCGTGCAGGTGAAGAACCGCGACACGGGCGTGCCGACGGGCAAGTCGCTGGGGCTGGCGTGCGCGGATGTCGACGCCGACGGACTGCTGGACCTGGTGGTGGCCAACGATACGGTGCAGAACTTCCTGCTGCACAATCGCGGCGGCGGCAAGTTCGAGGAGGTGGGAGCGATGGCCGGTGTCGCGTTCGACACGGCCGGCAATGCCCGCGGAGCGATGGGCATCGACGTGGCACGCTTCCGCAACAACGACGCGATGGGCATCGCCATCGGCAATTTCGCCAACGAGATGACGGCCCTGTACGTTTCACGCGGCGGCCAGTTGCAGTTCGTCGACGAGGCCGTGGCCACGGGACTCGGGCCCAACTCGCGCCTCGAACTTACCTTCGGCCTTTTCTTCTTCGACTACGACCTCGACGGGCGACTCGATCTGTTCGCGGCCAACGGCCACTTGGAGGAAGAGATCAACCGGGTGCAGCCGAGCCAGCACTACGAGCAGCCGCCGCACCTGTTCTGGAACAGCGGCCCGGGGCAGAAGACGGAGTTCGTGCCGATCGCGAGCGACAAGTGCGGCGCGGATCTGATGAAGCCGACCGTCGGACGCGGCGCCGCGTACGCGGATATCGACGCGGATGGCGACCTCGACATCCTGATCATCGCCTGCGGCCAGGCCGCGCGGCTGCTGCGCAACGACCAGCAGCTGAACCATCACTGGCTGCGTTTCCGGCTGGAAGGCACGACCTCGAATCGCGATGCGATCGGCGCTTGGGTCGAGGTCAAGACCAACGCGGGTACGCAGGCACGGCAGGTCATGCCCACGCGCAGCTACCTCTCGCAGGTCGAACTGCCCATCACCTTCGGGCTCGGTACCCAGGACCAGGTTTCCTCGGTCGAAATCGTCTGGCCCGGCGGCCGACGCCAGGAAGTCACCGATTGGAAGCTTGACCAGACCAACGTCGTCCGCGAAACTCCGTGACCCCCGCGGTCGCCGAGTGTCGCCGATCATCTCCGCGGCTCTCCGGGGTGAAGATACGTTCAAGAAGGCTGGGCTGCGATCCTGCCTGGCTTTTCGAAGTCGGTTTTCAGCAGAGCCGGCCAGGTTCCATCGAAATGAAACAGGAGGGGTGCGCATGCAACGGGTAAACGGCTGGTTCGCGGGGATGTGTCTGGCGCTGGTGGCTTGCGGGTGGGTTGCGCCGGAGGCGTGGGCAGGTGATGCGGAGCCGGGGCAGGTGGAGGACCAGCTCCAGCGCGTGCCGGGCGACTGGCCGTGGTGGCGCGGTCCCGCGCGGAATGGAACGGCGGAAGCCGACCAGGATCCGCCGTTGCGCTGGAGTGAAGCGGAGGACGGCAAGTCCGAGAACGTGGTCTGGTCGGTGCCGGTTCCCGGCCGCAGCCACGGCTCGCCGACGGTCGTGGGCAATCATGTCCTGCTGGCCATCGCCGACCAGGAGCGTGAAGTGCAGGCCGTGGCCTGCTACGATCGCGCCACGGGCGAACGGCTGTGGGAGACCGTCGTCCATCGTGGCCAGTTGACGGTCCTGAATGAGAAGTCCTGCGCCGCCTCCTGCTCGATCGCCTGCCTGTCCGACCGCCTGTTCGTGACCTTCCTCAACGGCGACACGGTCTACACGACCTGCCTCGATCGCCAGGGGAAGCAGCTCTGGCAGGCCACGATCGGCGACTACATCATCCACCAGGGGTACGGCGCCTCGCCGCTGCTCTATCGGTCGCTCGTCATCATCGCCTCCGACCACAAAGGCGGCGGCGAGATCGTGGCGCTGGACCAGAAGACGGGAGCGGAAGTCTGGCGGCGCGAGCGGCCCAAGACGCCCAACTATCCTTCGCCGATCGCCGTTCGCGTGGCGGGCAAGGACCAGGTGATCCTGACCGGCTGCGATCGGATCACCAGCTACGAGCCGCTCACGGGCCGTACGCTGTGGGAGATGGACGGCGCGACCACCGAATGCGTGACGTCGACGCTGACGGATGGCACGCACATCTTCACCAGCGGCGGTTATCCGCGCAACCATCTGTCGGCCATCGTGGCGGATGGGTCCAAGAAGGTGGCTTGGGAGAACGAGCAACGCGTGTACGTCCCCTCGATGCTGGTTCGCGATGGGTTCCTGTACGCGACGCTCGACGCGGGCGTCGCCATGTGCTGGGAGAGCAACACGGGGAAGGAACGCTGGAAGGCGCGGCTCGGCGGCACCTTCTCGTCGTCTCCGGTTCTCGTGGGCGATCGCATCTATGCGACCAACGAGGCGGGAGAGACGTTCGTCTATCGCGCCGACCCGGAGAAGTACGAACTGCTGGCCAAGAACAAGCTGGGCGATGAAGTCTTCGCGACGCCGGCCATCTGCGGCGGCCGGATCTACCAGCGCGTCGCCAAACTGGTCGACGGGGAACGGCAGGAGTTCCTCTACTGCCTGGGCTCGGCACAGTAGTCGTAACGCGGCAGTCGCGGGCTGCCCGCAGTGTCGGCAGCCCGCAGTGAAGCCCGACTAGGCCTCCGCCTTCGCGTCCTTCTTCGGCAGGAAGCCGACGCAGAAGGCGACGAGCATCGAGAGCCAGAACAGGATGCACTCGGGTCGGCGCAGGTCGTGGAAGTCGAGCAGATGCGGATGCTCGGACGCGGCCTTGGAGACGCCCAGCGGCGAGTAGGCCCGGAGCCATTCGACGTAGGCGTGAGCCCAGTCCTGGTTGGCCGTCCAGCCCTGGCTGCTCCAGTCGCTGTTGAAGGCCCAGTCGGCAAGCAGCTTCAAGCCGATCACGATCACCAGCAGGTAGGCCGCCATTTCGAAACGCGGGAAGCGTTCGAGGAGTTTGATGAAGAGGGCGGCGGCGAATCGCATGACGATCACGCCGAGGAAACCGCCGAGGATGACGACCCACAGCTTCGGGTGCAGGGCGTTCTCGGGAGTGCCCGGCGGGGGACTGCCCACCACACCGATCGCGGCCACGATCGAATCGACCGCGAAGGCGATGTCGGTCATCTCGATCACAAAGACCGTCCACCAGAACTTCTTCATGTCGGCCGGCGTCATCGCCAGTCGACCGTTGCCGGACATCTCCAGCGTCTGGTCCGGCACTTCGAACGGAACACGTTCTTGGATTTCCAACTCTTCGCGTTCGGGCGAGAGTGGTTTATGCGTATCGGCGTCCACCAGCTGCGGATTGCCCTCGGCATCCACGATCACTTCGTCCGCCTCCTCCTCCTGCGATTCGAAGAAGAGGTGCTTGACCGCGATGTAGACCAGGTATGCTCCGCCGAGGAACTTGGCGAAGGTCCATTTGAGCAGGAAGGAAGCGGTGCCGATGGCGACGAAGCGGAACACGAAGGCGCCGATCAAGCCGTAGGAGAGTGCCCGGGGCTGCAACCGTTTCGGCAGCCGCTTGGCCAGCAGTCCGAGGACCAGGGCGTTGTCGATCGAGAGAATGCCCTCCAGCAGCACCAGCAGTCCGACGACCGCCAAGTCCTTGCCTTCGACCGTCTGTCCCCACAGTTCGAAAACCGCCAGCAAGGTCGGGACGGAGAACTCAAGCATGAAATGAGATCCTTGGATGAGTGGTCGATTCGCCGATCACGCAGACGAACGGGCCTTGCCTCGGTTCCGCATCTTTTCCGGCTCGTCGCTAAGGTTACCCGACGGTTTCACGGAGGGACAACGGAGGCTGGATAGGGAAGCTCCCACCGGCGTGGATCCTGGAGGTGGCTTACCCTGCGTTCGCGTGATTCTTCTTGGCGCTGTCTTCGCGAGCCGGCATCGGGCCGCTCCTGCTGCCAGCTTCCCTGGGGTGGCTGCGAAGTGGGACGGCCCGGATCCGGCTGACCGCGAGATGTTAGGGTACGGGGGACCGTTCGGGGCGTCAACGCGGCATGGCGCCGGGTTCCGACGCGACAGTCGCTTGCCGGCAGGGAGTTGGGGGCCGCTGGCCGACGAGAGATGTTCTGTCCAGAAAAGGGACAGAGGGCCGCGGGCTGGGCAGCCTGGGGCGGCGCGTGGGCTGCTGGGAGTCGGGGAAGCAGATCGGTCGGTCGGAAGTCGTGTTGGGAGCATGGTCGGGACCGGCTAAGATTCGGGGCTGGCGGTACGGCCCGGGCAAGCAAACGGCAGGCGACACTAACAGGCGGCACGAACGGGCAATTCATGGTGAAGGGCGAAGTAACAGGCTGGAAACGGACGCTGTTTCGGTACGTGCCGGCGTTGGAGACGGCATCCACGTATACCACCAGCGACTTTCGCCGCGACCTGTTCGCCGGGCTGACCGTGACCGCCGTGGCCGTGCCGCAGGCGATGGCCTACGCCAGCATTTTCGGCGCGCCGGTCGAATACGGCCTCTATACGGCCATCGTGATGACGGCCGTGGGCGCCGTCTTTGATTCGTCGCGGCAGCTGATCAACGGTCCCACGAACGCCATTTCCATCGCCTTGCTGAGTGCCTTGGCGGGCGTGGATGGTGACGAGATGCGTCTCACGGCGGCCGTGATGATGGCCACCATGATCGGCCTGATCCAGATCGGCATCACGCTCTTTCGACTGGGCGATCTTTCACGCTACATTTCGCACTCGGTCATCGTCGGATTCACGCTGGGCGCGTCGGTGCTGTTGATGCTGGACCAGCTGAAGAACGTGCTGGGCCTGAAGGCTCAGGGCGATCCGCACGCGCCGTTCCTGAGCCGTTTCTGGCAGACGATGGTGGACGGCGGCGAGGTGCAGTTGCCCACGCTGGCGGTAAGTCTCGGCACCATCGGTCTGGTGATCGCGCTGCGGCGTTTCAATCGTCGTTTCCGCCTGGCCATTCCCGAACTGCTGGTGGCGCTTGCCATCGTCTCGGCAGTCGTGGCCGTCCTGGGAGCAGGCGGCAGGGGGCCCGGCAAAGTGGAACTCATCCATCAGATTCCCCGGCAGCTTCCGTCGTTCCAGCCGCCGAAGATCGACTGGACCCTGGCTCGGGAACTGTCCTCCAGCGCGCTGGCGATCGGCCTGCTGGGGTTGCTGGAGGCGATTGCGATGGCGAAGTCGATCGCGTCGCACACGGGGCAGAAACTGGACATCAACCAGCAGTGTTTGAGCGAGGGGCTGGCGAACCTGGCGGGCAGCTTCTTTCAATGCTTCCCGGGATCCGGTTCCTTGACCAGGACCTACATCAACCACCAGTCGGGCGCGGCGACGCAGTGGTCGGGTGTGATTTCGGCGATCGGCGTTGCCATGACGATTCTCGTGATGGCCCCCTACGCGCAGTACATCCCCAAGGCGGCACTGGCCGGGATCCTCATCATGACCGCGCTGCGCATGACGAATCCCGCCGAGCTCAAGTACCACTTCAAAGCTACCCGCTTCGATGCCCTGATCATGCTCGCCACCGCGATCTCGGCCGTGGCGGTATCGGTCGAGTTCTGCGTGTTGATCGGCGTGCTGCTTTCGTTCCTCTTCTTCGTGCCCCGCGTTTCGCAGGTGAACTATACCGAACTCACGCTGACTCCCCAAAACTTTGTCCGCCACCGTGTACCCGCCGACGAACAATGCGGGCTGATCCGCATCTACGCGCTGGAGGGACAGTGGTTCTTCGGAGCGGCCAGCGACGCGGAGTCGTTGCTGGAGACGATCGAGGAGCAACTGTCGGCGGAGGTACGCGTGGTGCTGCTCCGCGTGCGTCACCTGGGCACTCCCGATGCCGTGAGCATGCACCTGCTGGAGAAGTTTGTCCATCGCCTGCGGCGGCGCGGCATCCGCGTTGGGCTCTGCGGCGTGAAGAAAGACTTTTTGCAGGTCTTGGAGAATGTCAACCTGCTGGACGA
>JBIIEC010000368.1:0-6173 GCA_044238045.1 Pirellulaceae bacterium
TCATTCAGCGTCCGGAACAGCTCCGCGATCGTCAGCGGCTTGTCCTCCGGCTTCACCATCAGCTGCTGGTTCTCCAGCCGCGAGAGGACCGAGGCATCGAAGCAGTGGCCCAGGACGACCTGCTGGATCCGCAGGATGCGATCGTTGATGTTGTAGTCGACGCTCCCGGCCATACCGAGCGAGTCGCTGCCCCAGTGGTACCAGTATTCGGTGGTCAGCCGCCGCAAGAGCGCCGGCGAGAACTGGAACGACTTGTCGGAGAGGATTTCGCCGACCAGGAAGTTCAAGGCTTCGCGCTGCTTCTCACCAGCGATGGGTGTCACCGGATCGCGACTCTTCTCGCCGCCCTTGAAGTCGCGCGAGAAGTTCTGTCCGCCGATGTAGGGCGTGGCCAGGGCGGCCGCGTTGCCATACTGAGAGAGCAGCACCGAGAAGGCGCGGCGCAACCGCGCCCACGACTCCCCATCCCGCACCACCGTTGCATCCAGCGTCTGCAGCAGCTCCCCGGCGAGGGCGATGCGATCCTTCCCGTAACGCAGCGGGTCGTTGCCCAGGTCGTAGGCGTTGACCAGCGGATCGTTGCTCAGGGACAGGTCCTCGTCCGTGCCGTAGGCCAGGTCCGACTCCGGCGAACGCGAGGCGATGCGCTTCAGCTCTGCCTGTTCGTCCCCCTGGATCGGGCTGTAGCCATACTCGATGGCCCAGTAGTCGTATGGGCCGATCGTGGTCGTGGCGTAGTCACCCTGCTTCTGTCCCTTGCGAGCGACGTTCAGCGGGTTGTAGTCCATCACGCTGCCGACCATGCCCTTGGAGCGGGTCAGGTCGGTGTTGTTCAGGTCCTCCAGCGACAGCATGGTGCTGGCGCGGAAGTTATGCCGTAGTCCAAGCGAATGGCCGACCTCGTGCATGACGACCTCCTTGATCGCCTGGCCGATCAGCTCTTCCGGCAGCTTGGCTTCGACCGGTTTGTCGCCCGCCGGCTTGTCCTCCGACGTGAGCCCGCCCGCAGGCTGGTTGCCCGCAGTCTGGTCGCCCGTCTGGAGGGCGGCCGCTTCGATGGCTCGCGCGGCCAGGGCCATGGCGGCCAGCGAGTACTCTTGGCTGCGCGCCGCGGCGTACTCGCAGGCCATGTGGTTGCAGGATGTCAGGCGCTGGGCCAGGAGCATCTGCAGCGGGCTGCGGTCGGCTGGTACCCACTGCGGCGGCGCAAGACCTGTCGTCGGATCGGCGGCATGCGGCAGGCGGACGTTGGCGCCGAAGCCCTGGCGAGCGGCCAGGATCGGGCTGATCACTTCACCCACACGCAACACCGAAGGCCCGGTCGGTTCACCCGACCCCTGCGATACCGGCGGCTGGCCCACTTCCAACGCATATTCCGATTTCCAGGCGCGAATCCAGCTGGCGTCGAAGATCACGTCGCCGTCGATGATCTCGCCCGTGATCGGGTCGGCCCGCAGCCCCGACATGGCGTAGGTGCGGGGCGTGGCGATCCAGCGAAATGTGCAGTAGTTGATGTCTTCCGGGTCGAACTCGTCCTGTTCATTCTGCCAGCGCACGCCAATCGCGTTGCGGAAGCCGATCTTCTCGAACGCCTTGTTCCACTCCAGGATGCCGTCTTCGACGTACGGCCGGTATTCGTGCGGTACCGTGTTCTCGACCCACCACACGATCTGCTTCTTGGGCGGCGAGAGTGCCATCTGCGGATTGGCCTTCTCCAGCCTCCAGCGATTGATGCGCCGCACGAACGTCGTATCCGGATTGCTCGAACTGAAGTCCTTGGTCGCGCTGATGAAATGACCGACGCGCTGGTCGGCGAACCGGGGCCTGTAGCCGGGTTCGGGACGCTTCGCCAGGCTGTAGTGCACCACCACCGTCACACCCCGGCCGTCGACGACGCCTTCGTCGCCGAAGCTCGCCCCGCGACCTCCGCCAAACGGAATCCCGAACGTGGCCTCCACCTCCAGTTCGACGTTGTTCTCAAACGTCTTGATCTTGTGCCAGCGACTGCGATTACGATCCATGGGGCCGAGGCCCAGGCCGGCGAAGTCGTTGAGGAAGATGTTGGAGAAGTCGATCAGCACGCCTTGGGTGCCTGGGTTGATCGTGACGATCGGCAGGGCGAGCAGGACGGAGTCGGAGTAGTTCTGCTCGACCGCCTTGGCCAGCGGGCTGCCCGGAGGTGCCTCGTAGTAGATATTGCGGCGCACCAGCTGCACCTTATCGCCCACGCGGCGGAACGACAGGATCCACTCATCGCCGAAGTTCAGGGGCACGCCGGCGGAGGCCATGCCGCGTGCGATGGCGATGGGAGCCAGATACATCTGGTTGAACTGCCCGGGCTTGATCTCCGCGAACAGGTGGTCCTCGTCCTGGTAGAGCGTGAACAGTCCGTCGTATTTCTTGGCGTCCTTCACGACTTCGCCGAAGTCGCGGAACTTCTGTTCGGGACGGCCCGGGCCCGGCCGTCCTGCCGGGGTCGGTTCACTGGGGCCTTGAGCGGACAGGGGGTCGACGCTGCCGGCCAGCAAGCTCAGCAGCGTGGCCAGATGGACAGTTCGCCGCCAGCGGGCCGCCTTTCGGGGCTGGCCTTGCATGCGTGGCGCCGCGTGTTCGCCGCTTTCCCGATCCTCTCGCGCCGCTGCCAACCAGCCTTCGATTCGATTCCACATGCTCATGAGTGCCTCGGTTGTTTTCTCGGTTTCCCCATCCCTGCAGGCTTCGCGCCGCCCGTGTTGGTAACGCGGGTCTCCCTGGAAGATTATAGCGGCTAGAAAATGCGAGGAGCAATTTCGCGCGGTTCTCGCCCGTGCCTCGAGGGGAGTGGCGATGGGGCCCGATGTGGGTGCCGTGGGGGCCCCGTGTCCGAGCCGGTGGAATTGAGGACCGGAATAATCGGGTCAGGTCTCCTTTCTGGAAACGAGACCTGCCTGCCTCATTCGCGATGCTGGTCGCGCCACTCCCAGGGCGGAAGAGCATCCCCGCGGGCCCACAGACCTCGGCCTTCCCGGCGCGCCTGGGCTTGGAACTGCGCGAGCTCCAGCGAATTGTCCCAGCGTTCGAAGTGCCAGGCGTAACCGCCCGCCACCAGTTCGCCATTCACCCAGCGGTCGCGGAGGTAGACATCGGCCAGCCAGCGGCCATGCCGATCGCGGCCGAAGACGACGACCTGTACCGACTGGCCGCCGCAGAGCCGCCGCAGTTGGTCGCGCGCTTCCAGGCCAAACGGCTGCGAGAACTCCGGCGCGTCGATGCCGACCAGGCGGATACGCTCCAAGGACGGGCCGACGCGCAGTTCGAGCGAATCGCCGTCCGCCACGCGTTCGACCACGCCTGCCAGGATCCGCTCGCCCTGCCCCGCCGTCTCGCTGCCGGGCAAAACCACCGGACGGCTTGAGTCGACTGTATCGCCTGACCTACCGGGGCCGCTCCAGGGCCAGTGGAACTCCCGGCGCAGAAAACCACCGTGGTAGCCATACGCGAGGATGACCACGAAAAAGACAATCGCAAGCGGGTTCAGACGATTCCTGCGTCCCATGGCGAATGTGATTTTGTCACACGCGACGCGCCGCGAACAGGCCTTGGTGGTCGGAGCGCGGGCGTCCTCGCCCGCATCGACCGCACGCAACCATTGTGGCGGTTTGGTGCGGCGGTTTGGTGCGGCGGTTTGGTGCGGCCGGGACGGCCGCGCTCCGGTTTGCCTTGGTTGACGCTATGGCACGCGGTTGTTACCGTCGTCGTTTCCTCTTATTCAGGAGCCCTTCCGTGTCGCAACCCATCGAGACTCGCGTCCTGCATACACCGGCCGAAGAAGCGTGGCGGTTCCTGCCCGAGGGGCCGTACCGCTGCGCCGACGGCCGCATCTCCTGGGTTGCCATCCAGCACGGCCGCTCCGCCACCACCGGCTCCCTGCACCTGCTCACACGCTCCGCCACCGCCACGCAGGACCAATGTTTCCCGCTGCCTGGCCGACCCGGTTTCGCCTTCCCCACCACCGATCCGCAGCGTTTCGTCGTCGGGCTGGAACGCGCGGTCGTGCTGTTCAATACGCAGGATGGCACGCTGGAGACGCTCTGCGATGGCATCGATTCGTCCGTCGAGCAGACGATCATCAATGACGGCGTGGTCTTCGATGGGCATCTGGTGTTCGGCTGCAAGGACTTGAAGTTCGCCGAGAAGAAAGCCGGACTCTACCTGCTGCGTCGCGGAGAACGCCGAGCCGTGCTGCTCGACCAAAACCAGATCTGCTCGAACGGCAAAGCAGTGGTGCCGGAGGGCGATGGTCGTTACACGCTCTACGATATCGACTCGCCCAGCAAGCAGGTCCTGGCTTGGAAGCTGGATGTGCCGGCGGGCCGTCTGTCGTCGCCGCGCGTCGTGGTTGACATGACGGCGGGGCCCGTGTTTCCCGACGGCATGATCCTCAGCCCCGATGGTCGCAGCGTCATCATCGCGTTCTACGACCCGCGCGACGTGGAGCAGGGCGAAGCGCGGCAGTATTCGCTGGCAACGGGCGAGTTGGAGCAGGTCTGGACGTGCCCGCAATCGCCGCGGGTCACCTGTCCGCAACTGGTCGTCCACGACGGCCGCATCGAACTGCTGCTCACCACGGCCGATGAAGGCATGGCTCCGGAGCTGCGGGCCCGCTGTCCCAACGCGGGTTGCCTCTTCATCGGGCCGACGAGCTTCACGACGCTCAACGACGGACCGGCGTTTCCTCTCTGACGGAACCGCCTGCCCGATGCCGCGCGTGTTGAAGGGCAACGCGTCGTGGCCGCCGCTCGCCTGCTGCGGGGCGGCGGCGATCCGAGGGCGGTACGCTTCCTGCCCGCCAGACGCTTACAGAATCTCCACGACCAGCGCCGTGGCGTTGTCGCGTCCCGACTCCTCCACTGCGGTCTGGACGAGTCGCTGCGCGGGTGTGCGGGTATCGTCGGCCGCGGGATCCGACCGGACCAGCTCTTCGATGCCGCGGTCCCAGATCCCCTCGACGACGCCGTCGGTGAGCAGCACCAACCGGTCGCCGCGCTGGCAGGGGAGCGTCCCGATCTGCGGGTGGATGAACTGGTTGCCCGCGCCCAAGGCCTGGGACAGCACATTCTTGCGCGGATGCATCCGCGCCTCGCGCTCGTTCAGCTGGCCCTTGCGTCGTAGCCAGCCCACATGCGTGTGGTCCTCGGTGATCTGCCGCATCCCTCCCTCCCGGGGCAGGTGATAGATGCGGCTGTCGCCAATGTGCGCGAAGTAGATGGAGCCGTGCGCGTACCAGACCAGACTCAGCGTCGCGCCCATGTTGCGGCCTTCCGCGTAGCTGATGCCGAGCGAGGTCAGCTGGCAATGGATGCCCAGGAAGAGCAGCTGGAAGATCTCCTCGAAGCACGCTCGATAGTTGCTCGGGTTGGACGCGAAGCGGCGCGGCACGAGGCGCGTAATGTTGTCAATCGCGAAACGACTGGCGAACTCGCCCGACTTCTCGCCTCCCATGCCGTCGCTGACCGCGAATACGAAGTCCATGCCGTTGAGTTTGATTTCGCCGGTGCGACCCAGGTAGTGCAGCTCCATCGAGTCGAATGTGATGGACAGCAGCGAATCTTCGTTGTTGGGCCGGAAGCGTCCCACGTCGGTGGCGCCGGACCAGCGGATGGCCTGCGGCTGATCGGACGTCGACGGCTCGGAACTCTCCCCGAGCAGCCGCTGGGCATCCTCGGGATCCAGGAACGTGGCGAATTCAAAGTCGATGATGCAGAACCGGCCGTCCTGCGCGCGGTAGGTGATGTTGCGAAGGAACGGATCCTCGTGGCGGACACCAAACGTTTCCAGCTCCGCGAACAGTTCCTTGATCCGCGACTCACTCATCTGGTCCACGCGCTGGCCGCAGCTGGTGGTGACGATGCTGAGCGTCTCGGGGTCGCAGCTGAGCAGCCGCGGAACGAAGTCGCATCCCTTCTTCTCGAGATACCGCAGCATCTTGACCTCGGTCTCGAATCGCGTCCCGGCATCGGCCGCGCGAAAGGTCTTGTGGACGCTGCCGTCATAGCCAATGCGGACCAGGGCCCGCGCTGTGTTCTTGGCTTCGTACATCGTTCACCGCCTAACGAAAAAACGCCGCCCGGCCATGCGGAGCGGCGTTTGATGGATCGAGGCCCGGCAGGTGAACTTCGACGTTCAATCCTGCC
>JBIIEC010000042.1:0-21835 GCA_044238045.1 Pirellulaceae bacterium
GCTTGCCGGTCAGTCCCAGCCGCCTGCGGCCGGCGACATGGAGACGCTCCGTCAACGAGCCGACGACCTGGTGCTGCAGCTGGAATCCGAGCATCCCCAGGTGACCAGTTGGCTGGGGCAACTGGCCGATCTCGTGGCCAGCCTTGGCATCTGACCGGGCGGTTCGCTGCGAGGAGGGCCTCGGTTCCACCCATCAGCGGGTAGGTGAGCTGGCGTAATTCTTCGGAGGCGGCCGATGTCGACGCGTGACGGATTCACCGCAGCCGAGCCGTTGCCGACGTGGCCGGATCGAGGTGCGGAACGACGGGCGATGGTGGAGTCGCAGTTGCGGGCCAGGGATATCCACGATCCTCGTGTGCTGCGCGCGATGTCTGAAGTGCCGCGGGAGGCGTTCGTGCCGGCGTCCGAAGCGGCCCATGCCTATGCGGACCGGCCGCTGCCCCTGGGATTCGGCCAGACCATCTCGCAGCCGTATACCGTGGCCTTCATGAGCCAAGCCCTGCAGCTTCGCGGCACCGAACGAGTGCTCGAGATTGGCACGGGCTCCGGTTACGGAGCGGCCGTCCTGGGGCGACTGGCGGCCGAGGTGCATACGGTGGAGTGCGTCCCGCAGCTCGCTCGATCGGCCCGCAGCTGTCTTGAACGCCTTGGCTGTCGCAACGTGCTCGTCCACGAAGGCGATGGCACCTGGGGGTGGCCGGAGTTCGCGCCGTATGAAGCGATCGTCGTGACGGCGGGTGGCCGCGAGCTGCCCGAGCCGTATCGGCCGCAGCTGGCCGAAGGGGGCCGCATCGTCATTCCGCTTGGCGCCGATCGCCGAGGCCAGTCCATGTGCCGCTTCACGCTGCGACGCGGGCTGCTCGACCGCGAAGACCTGGGCGGGTTCGCTTTCGTACCCCTGGTGGGAACCTGGGGGTGGCCGGACGAGACGCCCGGTTGATCGCCCGACGTGGGACGCGCTCGGCAGGGAAGTGCGCCGAGGCGTCCGGCATGTGCCCGCTGTTGCCCTTGGCACGCGGTTGTTTGCGACGGCGGGGTTTAGACGTCGCGGTCGTTGTCGGCGTCGAAGCCGAGTTGGGACGAACGCACGAAGGGCGGATTCCAGTGATCTTCACGCGGCAACCCGGCTCGCTTGCGCCGTTCCTTGTCGCTCCACAGGGCCTGGATCCGATGGCAGGCCTCGTGGATGTCGCGGCGGGAGGGCAGATGTTCGTCGAGGGCCGTTCGGCTGCGGGCTTTCATGCGATGCATCTCCATTCCGTGAGGGGCAGCGGTCGCTCCTGTGGCGATCGCTGTGCCGGTTCTACGGACCGTGACTCGTACCGGTTCACCGGGATGGACAGCCCAATCGCGAAAAAATCACCGCGACTGCCTAGTCCTTGTCACCCAGGTCCTGGCCGAAGGTCTCCTGAAGCAGGTCGTTCTCCTCCGACTCGTGGTGCATCAGGCGGTCATGGAACGCGCGGAACTCCGTTTCCAGCTGGTTCCGTACCGCAGGCGTCAGTCCCTCCTCGGTCGACAACAGGCTCTCCAAGTGCTTGAGCTGCCCGCGGAACACGTCATGTTCGGCGAGGAGGTGCCCGGCCTTATCGGAGTACTGGGGTGCTCGTCGAGCGACCTCCTCGAGCACCCCTCCCTGTTCTTCGTCGCGGAAGTGCGCCTCCAGTCGCGTGCGGAGGTTTTCCACCAGGTGGGAAATCCGCAGCACGGGTTCGTTGTGTTCCGCCAGGACTCGATAGAGCGTCGTGACGAGTTCGCAGTAGGTCTCGTGTTCGCCCAGGATCTGTCGGCATTCTTCGGCGTTGGGCAGTCGTGTGGCCATGGTTGCTCCCCTTTCGAAGCGGAGACGCGTCGAGCCCCGTGGCTTGTTCCGCGTGGCTTTATCGCGTCGATCTGGAGGACCAAGGGGGCAAGTTGCATACCGCGCGACGGCGGAATCGGGGAATGCGGAACCCACGACCGGAACTGCGTTCGCCCGCAGGCCTATCGCACCGTGTTGGGCCCCGCAGCCACCTCGACGCGGTGCTTTCTGGAGGATTCACGGGCGTCGAGGCCCGGGGGGGAAGCCGTGGCGGTTGCCGCTCGTTGGCGGACTCACCGCAGCACAGAAGCGATGGAAGCGGAAGAGTTCTGTGTGGTCGGATACCGGGCGCGCCGCCGTGTCCGGATGGCACACCGCCGACGCGCGTAACGACTATCGTCACGCGGGCTCAACGCACCCGCAGGATGCGGACGCTGACCTCGCCGCGGTTGTCTCCCAGCTTGTGCCAGGGTTCCAGGCATCGCACGAACAGATGTCCGGCTTCGGTCGGCGACCAGGCCTGGCCGACGACCAGCGGGCCTTCCTGAACCAACTGGAAGTCACGCAGCAACGCCGCTTCCAGACGCCCTTCGTCCGACGGCGGTCCCGGGCCGGAGACGACGCCTGCTCCATTCGTGGAGACGCGGACGTCGTCCAATTGCCAGGTACCTTCGACGGTGACCTTGTACTGCTGGCCCGCGTTCATGGCCACGCGGGTTGCCTGGTATCCATGGCACGCCGGAACACGCACGGTCGTCTCCTCGCCCACCGCCAGCACCTGCGGTTCCGCCAGCCAGGGCCAGGCGACCAGATCGACGCGGTAGCCATGGTCGTAGTGGCGGACGAACTGGGTGAGTTCAAAGTCGATCTCGGCCTGCACTCCGCCAAACGATTCGTCAAACGTACCTTGGCCACCCTGCAGCCAGTGGCGGCCCAACGCGCGGAAGCGTTCGCGGTACCGATCGTGCTGCGTCAACAGGCTGCACAGCGCCCAACTCTGCGCGTAAGCCAGGTGCGCCTGCTCCAGGGCTTGCGCGTCCGCGGCCGTCCAGTGCCAGGCGGCGGGCGCGGTTGCGATGGAGTCCCGGGCCAGCGAGGCCCACAACTGCTCATCGCGCAGGCTCTGCGTGACGATGGCGTGGGAGCGGATATCGGGGGCAGAGCGGAGGCGTTCGAGGGAGTCGTGGTGGTCGGATTCGGGCAATTTGCCGACCACGCGCGACGCGAACAGTTCGGCCATGCCTTCTCGGTACCAGGCCGGGCCGCCATGGCCGAAGGTCTGGAAGCAGTAGGCGTGCACGACCTCATGTTCCATCACGCCCGGCTTCGTCGTCGCGTAGATCACCGATCGAACGGGGGTTTTGCCTGACGGATTGCGGGAACGCTGGACCGTCTTCAGGTCGGTGCCGCCACCCACGTGCCGCAGCAGGCGCATGGCCAGCGGCGAGGGCAGGTCCGCAGCCCGCCAGTAGTCCAGGTCTGCCACGAGATAGCACTCGATGGGACCCTGCAGACGTTGTCCCCAGTAACGCGAGGCCAGTGTCAGCACTTTCTCCATCCGCGCCAGACGCGGCCGAAGCAACGATTCATCGAGGTCGGTGTGCACGATGAAGTGCCGCGTGCGGAACTCTCGGAGGGCGGTTGCGTTGCCGGGAGCATCCGCGGCGTCGCCGGCCGGTCGCTCGTTCGGAGCCGATTCCGCATGGGCATTCCCGGCCGCCGAATCGACCTCCGCTGCGACTACGCCACGCCAGGCCGGCCCGCTCGGGCAGGCTAGGCCGAGGGCCCAGGTCACCGCGATGATCGCCAGCCGCATCGGCGGGCGGCTCCCGATCCCACGTTCCGCACGCTGCGGACGCGTCCTAGCCCCGGATGGCGAAGACGATCGCGCTTCCTTCAATCCGTCCGCTGCCGCATGCGCATTCCGCCACCGATCCCTCATGCTGCTGGTCAATCGAAGTTCCCTTGTCTGTTCCCATGGTGCCGATCTTGCATCGCGCAGCCCGAAGGCCGCGGGGAACAGTCCGGGAACGCAGGCGCACACGCCCCAAGGCGCGGATCCGGAGATACTCCGTCCGTCATCGCGCACCGCGATCGGGAAAGAGCGTATCGAGATCGTAACTGCCTCCCGGGCAACGCCAGCGATCCCGGGTGTCGAAACTCCCGGATCATCCGCGCATGCACGCGGGCGGACCCGCGATGCAACCCGGCTTCCTGCGCACGATCTCGGGTCCCGTCGGCGACAGCCTAGCTGTCCTGCTGCCTCGCCAACGCAGGTGAGTCGCGCTTCCCATGCGACAAGACGGAAAAAATTCGGCCCTGTAAAAACCGACGAACTGGCGTAGGATGAAGCGAGCCGGGATGAGGCGCGGGCCTGGGGTGTCCAGACGCACGCCGGAAGTCGTCAGCCGCTGGGTCCGCAACCTTCTCCGTGAGTTCTCTGTTCCGGGGCCAAGTCTAATCCAAGGTACCACCCCTCACAAGTCGCAAACCCCGCAGGACAGCCGTGAAGATTGTGCGAAGCCTGAATCGCGGGAGTCGCCGGTTGAAAGCGGCCGTCGAGGCGGTCAACGATTCGGGCTTGGCTGCGGGCGACTGGCTGCCGGTGACAAGAAAATGTCACACCATGTGTTTGCTGGAACAGTTGTCGCCGGAGAACGGCGTGCAACGCAGTTGGAAATGATCGCCGACGCCGGTGCTGCTCGCAGGAGACTTGCATGACACGCGACGAAGAGGAGCGGACGGCTTACTATTCCCGCGAGGAATCGAAGTTTGTCTATGAGGAGGTCGAACGCCAGCGGCAGAAGAACGACCGAGTCGCTCCGCGGCCTGGTTACCTGGTCGAACTTTCGGGTGAAGCCATTCCGCTGGAGGAGATCGAGTTCCGCATCCTGACGTTTCTGTCGGCTTCGCCCTATCGCGCCTACACGCGACGTCAGATCATCGAGGCCGTGCAGACCGAGGAGTCGCCGGTGACCGAAGAGGGTCTCGAGGAGCACATCCGGTCGCTTCGCGACAAACTGGGGCTCTTCAGCGACTATGTCCAGTCCGTGCCGCATGTCGGCTACCGCTTCAAGGCCTGAACGATCGGCCACTGCCGCGTCTCCCGCTCAGGGGCCCAGCAGGTAGCCGAGCAGGTCGTGGACCTCCTCGGGCGTGACCAGCGTGTTCAGCAGGTTCTCGGGCATCGGCGACACGGGGGATCGGGAGAGATCCTCGATCTCATTCTTGCGGAGCACGCGTGGCTCGCAGGTATCCAGCGGATTCTCGCGCACCCGCAACTCGTCGTCGGTTTCCGTGACGATGACCCCCCTCACCACCTGGCCGTCCTTGGTCTCCGCGATCACACTGGCATACTGCGGTTCGATCTTTTCCGAAGGCTGCAGGATGTGGCGCAGCAGCTGTTCCTGGTTGGGATACTTCTCGCGGATCCGCGTCAGTTCCGGCCCTACGCGACCTCCCTCCTCGCCCATGCGGTGGCAGGAGTAGCAGGATGCGCGTTGGAAGAGTCGCCGGCCGTTCTCACGGGAGGGCTCGCGCGTCAGCTGCCGCAGCTGGTCCAACAGTTCCGGCTCCTTCCACTGCACCGTGCGAATGCCCAGCAGGTCGTCCGCGGATGGCAGGGCCGGATTGGCGGCGAGATAGGCCTCGCGGTCGGGGACGACCAGCAGCACGCCATACATGCGACTCCAGTGTCCCGGAAAGGTGCAGACATACGGGTAAGCGCCCGGCGCCGCCGGCGCCTCGAAGGTCAGCACCTGCTGTTGCTTGGGCGACAGCAGTCGCGTGGACTGCAGGATCTGGTCGGAGGCGGGCAGGTAGCCGCGGGCCAGCGCGTCCGGTTCGGTCTGCATGCGATCGGCCGCCATGCCGATCTCTTCGCGGGCCGCCGGCGTGGCCACCAGCACCCAGTTGTGCGGCATGATGTCGGTGTTGTCGAAGGTGACCTGCAGCGGTTGCCCCGGGTTCACGACCAGCACCGTGGCGTCGTAAGCCATCTTCTCGTGCAGCGCGTGGAGCGTGAACGACTGCACGGCGATGCGGGCAAGCTGCTGTTGAATCTCCCGCGACTGCGTCTCCGGCAGGCCGGCCGCAAGCCGGGCGACCAGCTTGGATGCCCGCTGTCCCGGCTCCTGCGATCGCGTCTCCAGAGACATCTGCCGCAGGGACTCAAGGATCTCGCCCGCGACCTGCGGCCGCAGTCCCTCGCGTTCCGCCTCCCAGGTGGCGTCGGGAACTCCTTCCAACGCCTGCACGGCCGCCGCGGCATACGCCGGCTGGCCGAGGAACTTGCGAACCTCATGCAGCACCGCGATGTCATGGGTCGGCAGGTTGGCCGAGGCTCGCAGGGCGGCGTCGACGAGCGGCTTGGTGTCGGCCCGATCCGCTCCCTCAAGAATCGGCATCAGCCGCGATGGCAGCGTGGCCTTGGCGGGCGAGAGGGCCGGAAGCCATCCGATCGACTCCAGCAATTCCACCAGCGCCGCAGGATTCGCCTGGGACTGGGCCGCCTGCCAGGGCTCATCGAGCGACTGCCGGGCCTGGATCCAGGCAGCCCAACCGGCGCGTCGCGCCACACCGCTCTTCGCCGTCGTCGCCAGCGTCGGCAACTGCCCGCGCGTCGGCTCGGCGCTCAACGCCTCCCACGGCTGTTGCGGCAGCAGCGGTGCGACTTCCGCGAGCGCCTCGGCCGCTGCCAGCTCCTGTCCGGCCTTCTCTGACTTGGGACTGGGTTTCCCCTGGGTAGGACTGGGTTTCCCTGAGTCTTCTCCCGGCGGTGCCGCATCGGGTGCCGGGATGCGTGCGTCGAGCGTCTGGAGGATTTCGACGAGCTGCTGGGCGGGGGTGGTTTTGCGGAGTTCGGCGAGCCGCGCGAGGGCGTCGGAGCGAACGTCGTTCGGAACTCCCGGCCGCATCAGCAACTGCCTGCAGACCGGCTCCACACGCTCGAACTCCAGCAGCTCCCGCACATCCCGCGTGTTGAGATACTTCTCGGCCAAGGCAGCGGTGCGTAGAAACTTCGGCAGCGGTTTCAACGCTCCGGGCTGGTCCTCCGCCACACCGATCAGCCGCAGGCCGCCGACCAGCAGCAGGCCGCTTGTGAGCAGCACCATCCACTTCGCTGTGCCACGGAAAGTGCCACCGAGTTGAGGGGGCCGTGAAGCGGATGAGGAGTCGCGGCGCGAAGGTAGCGTAGCAGGGGGCACGCGGCAGGGTCTCCAGGAGGACGTGCGTGAGGCTGGCTGTGTGAGCCCACGATCTTGCGTGAGCCTACGATCGTGCGTGAGCACACGATCGTGTGAGATGCCCGGCACGGCTCCGAGCATCTCAAGAAAAACATCGCCCAGGAACGGTCTGGCAGCCGCAGCAGGCCGTCTCCCGGCAAGGTGGCCGCGGAGCGCTTCATCCTTACTGCTGGAGATACGGATCGAGCGTATCCATCGTCTCCTTCATGGTGTACTCCAGGTAGTAGTCCGCGGGCTTTTCGAGCGACGACAGGGCCACTTCGGCCGCTTGCGCGGCTTGCTCGCGGTTGGCGAAGAAGCTGCAGGCTCGCACGGCTTCCAGACGAACGCGCGGATGCTCGTCCGTGGCCTGGGGGCCGAGCAGCGTGAGGGCATCGGGGATGTCATCGCGCCAGTAGCACAATACGCGGGTCGCCGCCGCGCGGGCTCGCGGCTCCGGCGATCGCAGCACGCGCTCGAGCAGTTCACGATTGACTCGATGATGGTGCTGGTGGACCCAGAGGGCTTCCAGCAGGTGGTGCTCGTGCTCCGGATCCTGCGGGTCGAGTTTCGCGATCCAGGCGGCGATGGCCTGCACCACTTCATCGCTGGGACGCTCACGCAGCTCGCGACGCACGACGTAGCGTGTGCGGTCCTCGGGCAGCTTCAGCAGTTCCAGCAGCTCGGCGGCGGGCTGGCCGGCGATCTTGGGCGTTTCCAGCAGCGGGCGGTTCTTGCAGGTGATCCGCCAGATGCGGCCGTGGGTGTGGTCGCGGCTGGGATCGCGGATCGAATGCTGCATGTGGCCGACGAGCGCGTTCTGCCAGTCGCAGACGTAGAGTGCTCCATCGAGGCCGAATTCGAGGTCGACGGGTCGGAAGTTGCGATCCTTCGAACGCAGGATCGGCTCCACCTCAGTGGCCGCGAATCCGGAGTCGACTTCCTGCATGACATGCTGATAGACACCCTGCTCGCCGATGCAGTTGTTCAGCAGGTAGTTGCCCTGGGTTTCGGGCGGGAAGTGGCGGCTGGAGACGATCTCGCAGCCAGCAGTAGGCCGGAACCGCATGGGCAGGAACTGCTGCAGCTCGCGGTGCTTGCGTTCGTAGTCCACATGTCCCGAGAAGGCGGTGCCGAAGTAGTTCGCGCCGCCGGATGCGTCGGCCACGAAGTTCTGGCCCCAGCGGTCGAACGTGTGTCCCCAGGGGTTGGCGAAGTTGTACGAGACGAACACATCCAGCTTTTCGGTCCGCGGCTCGTAACGGAAGATGCCGGCGTTCTTGAGACGCACGGGGCCGTAGGGCGTTTCCACCTGCGAATGATGGAACGTACCCTCCTGGAAGTAGAGCGATCCGCCAGGGCACCAGACGAAGGCGCTGATGGAGTGGTGGGAGTCAGCGGTATCGAATCCGCGGAGGACGCGCACTCGTTCGTCGGCCCGGTCGTCGCCATCGGTGTCGCGGAGGAGCATCAGGTCGGGCTGCTGGGCGACATAGGCGCCACCGTCGCCCAGTTCCAGTCCTGTGGGCACGTGCAGCTTGTCCGCGAAGACCGTGCACTTGTCGGCCTTGCCGTCCCGGTCGGTGTCTTCCAGGATCAGCAGCTTGTCGTTGACCTCCTGCTTCGGCTGGTACTGCGGGTAGGAAGGCGTGCAGACGACCCACAGTCGGCCCCGTGCGTCGAACGCGAACTGCACCGGGTTGGCAAGTTCCGGGAAGTCGACTTCGGAGGCGAAGCAGTTCACCTGGTAGTTGGCGCCCAGTTCGAACTGCTGCATGGCTTCGTCGGGTGTCAGGTACTTGACCGTTCCGGTCTTGCCCTGCTGTTCCAGTTCGAAGTTCGTTTTCACTTCGAGGAAGGGCGGCGTGTTGGAGTCGTCGATGGACTCCGGAACCGCCTGCCCTTGGGCGACGGCCCAGATGCGGCGATCGCGATTGGAGGCCATCACGTCCAGGATCTCCCGTTCCCGCTCCAGCACGTCGCGGTTGGAGATCGACGTATCGGGCTGGAACCGCAGTCCGCTGCGGCCGCCATAGATGTAGTACCCGTCGATCGCTCGGTAGCGATGCCACCAATGAAAGTTCTTGTTGTCCACTTCGCGGGCCAGTGCCGCGGGGATTTCCGCCGCCGCCGGTGGGGAACCGAACAGGGCCTCGTCCAGGATGCGGGCGAACCCGCGATGGCCATGCGTGCTGAGATGAACGCCGTTGATGGTCCAGCGATCCGGTCCCGCCATGGCGGCTCGCGTGGGCGTGAACACGTCCGCGAACCCGACCTTGGTCGCCTCGGCCACTTCACGCATCGCCTGCGTGTAGATTTCCAGGTTGGCGTTGTGCGCCGAACCATCGGGCAGGTCGGGGCTCTGCAGGTCCTCATGGGCCATGGGGCTGACCAGCACGATGCGCGGCGGTCCCTGGTCGTTGTACGATTTCGTGAGCGTGTCCTGCACGACGCGCGTCAGGGACTCGCGGAACTTCGGCAGTCCCTCCGACCCCGCGAACGACTCGGACGCTCCGAAGAAATAGAGGATCACGGAAGCCTTGCTGTGCCGCAGGTGGTCGTCGGGCGAGCCGAAGTTTTCGGAACGCGGCCGCAGTTCGGGCTCGTCCGCCGGAAAGCACAGGTTGCGAACGACCAGTTCATGCTGGGGAAAACGCAGCTGCAGGAGGGCCTCCCAGTCGGGGTGATGCTGCAGGCTTTCCCCCAGTCCGTCGCCGACGAGGCACAGGTGATCGCCCTTCTTCAGTTCGATCGCGTCGGCGGAGCAAGCCAGGGCCAGCATGGCCGCCCCGGTGATCGCTCCCACCACGGCCGTCCTTCCCAGCCAGTTCAACCCCTGGGCCACGGCATGTTTTGTCAAGCAGATCGGGGAACGCGAAAGCAAGGACCGCACCATGGGGCCTCCCGGGAAAAACAGGGCTCGTCACTCTTTCCACCAGCGCCGGGGCAGTATACCGTAACCGGCCGCCGGTCGGCAAATCCGCTGCGGAGCCCGTGCCGCTCGCGGCGAACCCGAACCGGGCCACCCGGACGATCATCCGTCGGACGATCCTCGGGTTGGACACCTCCAGTGCCAACGCCGCCGCGGCGTTCCCGCCGGTTCGCGCGGTCGTTACCGAGTTCGCGACTGGCTTCACGATCCGATGTTCCTGAGGGGAGACGAGTGCGATGCAGGACGAGACGATGCTGGACAAGTCGATGCAGGAGCCGAGTGTGCCGCGGCGGAGTTTTCTGCGGGGGAGTCTCGGAGCCATGGCGGGCGCGGGCCTGCTAGGGGCTGGGGTGTTGGAGGCTGGGCCGCTGGAGTCTGGGCCGCTGGAGTCTGGCTCGCGGGTTTCGGCGGCGGAGGCCGACCCGGCGCCCGCGAAACCGGGCAGTCGTCACCGGCCGATCGCCGTCTCGTCCTATTCCTTCTGGCGTTTCAACGACGCCACGAAGATGCCGATCGAGGCGTGCCTGGAGATGGCGTCCGACATGGGGTTCGACGCGTTTGAAGTGCTGCACGTGCAGATGCAGGACGAGTCGGCCGGGACGCTCCAGAATCTGAAACGCCGCGCCTTCCAGCTCGGAATGCCGCTCGTCGGATTCTCGACGCACCAGGGGTTTGTCTTTCCGGACGAGGCCGAGCGGCAGAAGAACGTGGACCATACGCGGCACTGCCTGGAGTTGGCGCATGAGATGGGCATTCCCACCATGCGCGTGAACACGGGCCGCTGGGGTACGACAAAGAGCTTTGACCAGTTGATGGCCGATCGGGGCATCGAGCCGAAGCGGGAAGGCTACACCGAGGACCAGGCGTTCGACTGGGTGATCGGCAGTTTTGAGAAGCTGCTGCCGGCGGCGGAAAAGTATGGTGTGGTGATGGGCCTGGAAAACCATTGGGGCCTGGGACGCACGGCGGCCGGCGTGCTGCGGATCGTCGAGGCGCTGAAGTCGCCCTGGTTGCAGGTCACGATGGACACCGGGAACTTCCTGGACGATTCCTACACGCAGATGGAACAGCTGGCGCCGCAGACGGTCTTCGTGCAGGCCAAGACCTACTATGGCGGCGGCAAGTGGTACACGCTGGACATCGACTACAGCCGCGTCGGCAAGATCCTGGACGATGTGGGCTACCGCGGTTACGTCTCACTGGAGTTCGAAGGCAAGGAAGACTTCAAGACGGCCATCCCACAGAGCCTGGAGTTGCTGCGCAAGCATCTTTGACGCGAACGTCGCTGCCGCTGCCGCCGCTGTTGGTGGTTCAGCGGTTAAGCGGTCAGGCGGTCGGGTGGTTCGGTGTCCAGCGGCCCGGGCGCGAGGCACGCGTAGTGGTACAGGAAGATGCCCGTGGACGAACCGACGTTCAGGGAGTCGGTGTCGCGGTGCATGGCCAAGGTGACTCGTCGATCGCAGAGTCGCAGGGTCTCTTCGTCGAGGCCGTGGCCTTCGCTGCCGAAGAGGAGGGCGAGGCGCGGGGGACGCTGGGCAAGTGGCAGCGGAGTGGCGGCCGGGTCGAGGACGGTGGCCACGCGCGTGTAGCCGTGATCTGCGGCGAGCGCGGCGAGGTCTTCGGCCAGGTTGTCGGCGACGCGGATGGGCAGGCGAAAGAGGGTGCCCATCGAGACGCGGGCAACGCGACGCGAGAACGGGTCGGCGGCATGGGGTCCCAGGAGCAGTCCGTCGCCGCCCAGCGCGCTGGTGTTGCGCACGACGCTCGCGAGGTTGGTGGGATCGACGATCTGCGGGCAGACGACCAGGATGCCGGCGGCATCGCGCGGCGCGACCAGTTCGGCCAGCGACGGGTTGCGGGGGCGGTGCGCGCAGGCGAGCACTCCGCGGTGAAACTGGAACCCCACGACTTCCGAGACGGCGTGGTCCGGAACGACGTACACGGGCACGTCTCCCACCGGCCACGCCTCAAGTTGCGAGCAATAGCGCCGGGCCGTCAGGATCGATTCCGTCTGCAGGCCGCTCGTCAGCAACCGCTCCACCAGCAAGGGACTTTCGGCGATGAAGCGTCCGGAGTGCCGCGTGAGGTTCGATTGGGCGAGTTGCCGGTACGGATCGAGACGCGGGTCGGAGAGGTCGTGGATGTCGACGATTCGCATGGTGCCGGGCGCTCCAGATGGGTGGACCGGCGCGGAACACCCGCGAGCGATCGGGCGCGATCAGGCGGCCATGCGTCGCGGAGCCAGTTCCATCAGCAGGTTGGCACGCCGCAGCATGTTGCCCTCCTCGTCGTAGAACTGCACGATCCCGACATCGACCATCCACATCGCCATCAGCTGCTCGACGCGGTACGAACGAGCGCGGATCTTGCCTTCGTCGATCAGCACCGTCTCCGCGAGATCGCCGAGCGCCGCTTCGCCGACGCCAAGTTCCAAAAATATCCGTCGCACGATGGCACGCACTTCCACAGCATCCGGGCTGATCGTCATCGCAACCTCCTGTTGCAGGGGAACGGGTTCCCGACGGCGGCTAAATGTAGCGTCGAGGCGGGAGCGTTCAAAGGCGACTTCCGGGATTTCCCCAACGCGACCGGCGTCTCCGCGAAAAACCACGGGTTTGTCAGCGAAAGAAGCATGCTGGCGTGCGTGTGCTGGCGTGCGTGCTCAGCGAGCGTCCTGGTCGCTCGCGTGTCCTGCCGGGAGACCGGTTTCCTGCAGGGCCGCTTCGAGGGCTTCCTCCAGCGAACGGGACAGGTCGGCACTGTGCCATGCCAGTCGGCCGTCGCGGCCATAGACCACCTTGGTGGGCACTCGATCCACCCGCAGCGACTCAAAGACGGCCTGCGCGCCGTATCCCGAGGGCCAGGGCACGTTGGCTTCAGCCAACGCGGCTTTGGTGGCGGGCACCGAGTCGGCTCCGTCGGGAGTCAGGCCGAGGAAGACGACGCCGCGATCGCGAAAACGATGGTAGGTCTGGACGAGTCGGGGAGCTTCGCCACGGCAGGGGCCACACCAGTGGGCCCAGAAGTCGAGCAGCACGACGCGGCCCGCGAGTTCGGCGGGAGCGGGTGGCGTTCCGTTGAGCCAGCCTTCGGCAGCGAGAGGGGGCAGGGGACTGCCGAGCGGCACGGGAGGACCGGTGCTGGCGGGACCGGGGGTCAAGTCGCAGCCCTGCAGGAGCAGCAGGCAGCCGCAGGCCGCCCGCAGCAGCTGGCGGCGCGTCGACAGGCGAGCCGCCCCGGGGGAATGCCGGGCAACGATCGAGTGCCGCGCGGGCGTACCGGAGTGCATGGGCATGAAGGAACCGAGCTGGAGAGAAGGACAAGGGGCTGAGGAGACCACGGGGAACACGGCCTGCCCAGGGGACCGACGCGGAGAACGCCTTGGCCCCGGTGGACTTCGCAGGACACGCTCAGCGTGGGGGAGCCGGCGACCGGTGGGCGGGTACCGTGAGCACTTCGCTGGACCCGGGATAGGTGACGGCGAACGGGAAGTCGGCGGTGCCGGCGGCGCCGAACTGTCCCCGCTTGTTGACGGCGATGAAGTTGATGCCCAGGTCCTTGCCAGCGGGCTCCTTGGCGACGATGCGGTCGATGGCTCGCTGGCAGGCCGTGGTCGGATCCATGCCGGCTCGCATGAATTCCACGATGAGGAACGAGCCGCAGTGGCGCATCACGTTTTCGCCGACCCCGGTCGCTCCCGCAGCACCGACTTCGTTGTCGACATAGAGGCCGCTGCCCAGGATGGGGGAATCGCCGACGCGTCCGGGCATTTTTCCCGCCAGCCCGCTGGTGGAGCAGCCGCCGGAGAGGGTGCCGTCGGCGCCGAGGACCAGCAGGGCGATGGTGTCATGGTTGTCCGCGTTGACGTCCCGTGGACGCACCTCCGCCGACGGATGCTCGGCCTCCCACTTCCGCTCCATCGCCTCATACTCGCTCACGTCGATCGACTCGAAGCCTTCCGCGAGTGCGAACCGTCGGGCGCCGCGGCCGACGAGCATGACATGCGGCGTTTTTTCCATGATGCGTCGGGCGACCGAGATCGGGTGGAGGATTCCTTCCAGGCCGGCGACGCTGCCGCCGAGGGCTCCGGGGCCATGCATGATGCAGGCGTCCAGTTGGGGAAAACCGGCCGCGTTGGGTTTGCCGCTGAGGCCGACGGAGGAGTTGTTCGAGTTTTCGGTGACGCGAATCCCCTGTTCGACCGCGTCCAGCGTGGAGCCGCCGGACTGCAGGACCTCCAGGGCTCGGTCGTTGGCCGGCTTGCCGAAGGGCCAGGTGGAGATCACCAGGGGCCGCTGGCCCGCCGGTGGCTGGCCCCCCGGGGGCGGGTCGGCGGCCGTCGCTCCGATACCGTCTCCCGAGATTCCGCGACTCATGAAGTAACCTCCTGCCAGCAGGGAGCCTTGAAGAAAACGCCGTCGGTGAACCATGGGGGGTGCGTCTCCGAGGAGCGGTGGGTTGCGAAACGAGCCAATGCGGTGCGGGGAATCCCGCCTGAGGAAGATTTCCCCTGAACGCGTCCTATGCTTGACGCGTCTCTGTTGCCTGGGAGTTCGGAGACCGGCGCGAGCCGTCCGCCGAACTCTCGAACGGAACACGCTCGAACGGAACACGCTCGGGGCACTTCGCCGACGAGCGGGGCCTTCCGTGCGGGAACTCGGCGATGGCTTGCGGGGGCGCGACGATCATGGCGTGGTCCGCAGTTTCGCCGCGAAGCGCGGCAACAAGTTCCGGGTTGCGACGGGATCGAGCATAACGAGTGGCGAAGCGACTGCCTAGCAGCAAACGCCGGGTATGCTTCGCCAGGGTTCAGGGATGGGAACCAGCGGCCGGAAGCCGCAAGTCTCGAACGCGACGCGCCGGAAACGGCACTGAAGTCAACCTGCGGAAAGATGGCGACCGTGAAGCTGGCCGAGCAGACAGATGAGGCAGAGAAGGGAACCCCGCGTCCAGCCGGGCCCGCATCGCCTCGCACGGAGAGTCTGCGGTCGACGGTCATTCGCGGCATGTCCTGGGAGATCCTGGGGCAGGCCACGATGCAGGGCGTGCGTTTCGCGGGCAACCTGGTGCTGACCCGTCTGCTGGCTCCCGAAGCCTTCGGCGTGATGGGCATGGTGCAGGTGTTCATGATCTCCCTGCAACTGCTGGCCGATGTCGGCCTGCACGTCAGCGTGATGCATGACTCCCGCGGCGACGACGACGACTTCCTGGACACGGTCTGGACCGTTTCCAGCCTCCGCGGCCTGACACTCTTCGGCATCAGCTGTCTGCTGGCCTATCCCTTCGCCCACTTCTACCAGATGCCCGACCTGATCTGGTTGCTGCCGATCACCGGGATTTCCTGCATTTTTCGCGGTCTTTCCTCCACCAGCATCCTGACGGCCGGACGCCATTTGCGCCGCAAGTGGTATGTGATGGTGGAGTGTGGATCGCAGGTCACCGGGACGGTGGTCACCGTGCTGATGACCCTGGCCATGCGTTCGGTGTACGCCCTGGCTTGGGGCTGGGTGGTGACGGCGATCGTCTACCTGTGCCTGTCGTTCCGCGACCCGGCGAGGCGTCCGCATCGGTTCCATTGGGACCCGAAGATCGTGCAGAGCCTGACCAGTTACGGCCGCTGGCTGTGGCTCTGTGGCTGGCTGACGATCCTGGTCCAGAACAGCGACCGGCTGGCGTTGGGGGCGATGGTCAGCGCAAGCGTGCTGGGGAACTATGTGATCGGCAAGAACTTGGCCGCGCTGCCGATGATTGTCTTCCATCGACTGCTATCGGGCATTGCTCAACCGCTGTTCGCCCGCATCCGGCACTTGGAGCCGGAGCAGATCCGGCGGAAGGTCCGCAAGCTGCGGCTGGGCACGCTGGCGGCGCTCATGCCGGTGTTTGTGCTGATGGCCGTGCTGGGGCAGCCGCTGGTCAATCTGCTTTACGAGGGCGAGTATTCGCGGGCGGGCTGGTACTGCACGCTCTGCGCGATCGGTTCGATGTTCATCGTGGCCACCGATATGGGCGATATCTTCGCGGCCTACGGTGATGGCCGCACACACTTCAAGCTCACGCTGGTCCGAGCGGCGGGGCTGGCGATCGGCCTCGTGTCCGGCTACTTCCTGGGGAACCTCTGGGGGCACACGGACAACGGGGTCCTGCTGGGGATCGTGCTGGCTCCCCTGATTCACTACCCGGTGCAAGCCATGTTCTACCGGAAGATCCATGTCTGGATGCCGGACGTGGACGCTTTGGGTTTGTCCGTGCCGTTGCTGCTGTTGCTGGGGCTTTACCTCGGCTGGTTCTAGAGATGGGTCAGAAATTCGCGTTGGGCCCTTGGGGTCAGGCTGTTCGAGGTAAGGAGCAAAACCATGCAGATGCTGGCTGAGATCGCGCTGTACGCGTGGTTTCCGATCGTCGTCATGCTGTTCCACGACATGGGCGGCTATCGCGCGATGGCGACGGCTTATGTGTCGGGGTGGTTGTTCCTGCCGACGCTGGAGATTCGGATCGCGTCGCTGCCCGACTACACGAAGGTTTCGGCCACGTCGCTGGCCATTGGCTTGGCGAGCCTGATGTACGATGCGCAGCTCTGGCGAGCTTTCCGGCCGCGGTGGTGGGACCTGCCCATCCTGGTGGTCTGCGGCTGTCCGGTGCTGTCGTCGCTGTACAATGGCCTGGGCCTCTGGGACGGCATCTCCATGGCCCTCGCCTCGACGCTCACCTGGGGCCTGCCCTACCTGCTGGGACGCCTCTACTTCGACTCCTTCGATAAACTGCGCACGCTGGCCCGGGCCATCTTCCTGGGAGGCGTGGTGTACATCCCGTTCTGTCTGATTGAGATGCGGATGAGTCCCCAGTTTTCGAACTGGGTGTACGGGATCCCCCAGGCCGTGAACCAGGCGATGCGATACGGCGGCTGGCGTCCGGCCGTGTTCATGTCCAACGGCCTGGAATTGGGCATGTGGATGACGGCGGCCTGCCTGATGGGCTTCCTGCTCTGGTATTCGCGACAGATGCGTTGGATTTCCGGGATTTCCGAGGCTGCCCTGCTGGCCGCGCTGCTGCTGGTCACGGTGCTCTGCCGGTCGACGGGTGCGTTGGTACTGATGCTGGCGGGGATCGCGTCGCTGGTGGCCGTGCGCCGGTTCAACTTCCGCTGGATCCCGCTGGCGCTGGCGGCGGTGCCGGTGGCGTACATCGTGAGCCGGGCCATCATCCAGGATGACGGTTCTTACATTGTCGCGTTCGCGGACGCCGTCTTCGGAGCCGACCGGGCCCAATCGATCGAGTTCCGGTTCTTCAACGAAAACCTGCTGGCCGCTCGGGCGAAGGAGTCGCTGCTGTTCGGCTGGGGTGGTTGGGGACGCAACCTGATCCGCAACGAGATGGGCGAGGTGATGACGATCATCGACGGACTGTGGATCGTGCAGTTCGGCCAGTTCGGCCTCGTGGGCCTGTTGAGTTTTTACCTCATGCTGATGGCGGCTCCCCTGGCCGCGTGCTTCCGTTTCGGGCGTGCGCAGCGGTGGAATTTCGAAGATGTCGCGCCGCTCCTTGGACTTTCCCTTTTCTTGCTTCTATATGCAATAGACACCTTGCTCAACGGCATGGAGAACGCGGTCTACCCGGTGGCCCTGGGCGGAATCACCAGCTTGCTGACCCAAGACGACTGGACGCTGCGGGATATTTCCGACGGGGAAGTGGAGTGGGTTGAGTCGCCGCCCGCGGTGACGCGACGCCTCTGGCCACCCCCGCGTCAGACCCAGGTGATGGAGGAGATGCCGGTGTAGGCCGGCGAAAGGCTAGGAGGCCGCGGGTGCCGCAGGAAGGCGGTTCCCGACACGAGACGAGCCGGTCCGATGCGGACCAGTCCGGTTCCGACACACGGTACGAACACTTTTCAAAGCTGCGACAACCTCGTTTTTCCTGGATGGCTTTTCGAATGAACTACGGCAGAAACCAACTCGCGACGCCCATGCCTCCTGAAAACCGCGTGATCACCGTGGCTCGTGCCGCCCGGCCCACTCAGGGGCCGCCGCCGAGTGACGCGACCCTGTTTGGTGTCGTTCGTCGCCGCTGGCTGCTGCTGACCACCTGCGGACTGCTGAGTCTGCTGGCGGCGGGGCTGGTCACCTGGCGGTTCGAGATGCCGAAGGCGCGCAGCACGGCCCGGTTGCGCTACGTCTCGCTGCCTCCGACGCTCAAGGGCGTCTACGAGACGCCGAATCCCATCGAGTTCTCGGAAATGCTGCAGTCGCTGGAGCACATGTCGGAGCTGGCCGAGCGTCGGGGGTTGCAGATCGACCCCAAGAAGCTGCGGGACCACATCACGATCAACGCCAACCGGTATTCGAACATCATCGAACTGCAGCTGAAGTGGCGGGACGGGAAGGAGTCGATCGACATCCTGAACGAGCTGACGCAGATCGCCGCCGAGGCGACGACCACGAACCGGAAGCGGACGCTGGCCGAGTACCGCAAGGAGACCGAGCTGCAGCTGGAGGCGGCGCAGCAGAAGGTGGCGACGCTTCGCGAACGGTCGCTGCAGTTGCGGCAGGAGCGTGATACCGAGGTGGCGACGGCCGACTCACCCCAGGCCGAGATTCGCCAGAAACTGACTCGCTTCGAGGACCAGTTGGACGACCTCACGCTGCAGCGCAGCGCGGTGGCCCACCAGGTGGCGACGCTCCGTGCCGACATCGCCACCATCCAGCTTCGCATCAAGCAGGACTTGGTCGAGGCCCGCAAGCAGCAGCTGGGAAAACGCCGCGGCCTGTACAGCGAGAAGACGCCCCGTTACCAGGAGATGTTGGCGCTGGAGAAGGCGTTGGCCAAGGTCGAGAGCAACCTGGACGACTACGATCCGATCAGCTGCCGCAACAAGCTGGAATCGCTGGGACGCGACCTGATCGGCCGGCTGGATCCAACCAGCCTGGCGATGACGGCCGAGCTGGAGAAGCAGCTGACCTCCAAGCAGGAGAAGATCGATGAACTGGAACTGACGCTCTCCCCGATGGAAGGCCAGTTGGACCTGCTGGAGACGCGACGTCGGGCGGCCGAACAGCGTCTGATGGAGTTTTCCGGCGCGCAGGACCTGACTTCCGCGGCGTTGGAGGAGGTGACGTCGCAGCTGGACGAGGCCAACACGGCTCGCACCGCGCTGCAGGACCTGCTGGGCAAGATCCTGCGAGGTGAGGACACGGACTTCCAGGAAATGGTGGTCATGACGCCCGCATCGTGGCAGACGACCGAATCGAGCCAGGGCAAGGGCAAGCTGTTCGCGCTCACGCTGGCCGCCTGCCTGGGCTGCCTGGTCGTGCCTGTGTTTGCTTGGGAACGCTTCTTTCCGTCGGGCGACCTGGCGGAGGCCTCGGCGCACGCCTTGGGTATTCCCCGCGTGGGCAAGGGGACCTTCCTGCCTGCTCCAGCCAGCGTCGGCAGCGCGGCGGGGCTGCCGGTGGATGCCGAGTCCATCCGATTGCTCGCCCTGCGGATCCAGCAGAGCGTGCCGGGGCCGGGAGCCATGGTGCTTTTCAGTGGGTTGAACCATGACAGGTCGTCGGTGCCGATGATCACACACTTGGCCGAGTGCCTGGCTCGACGCGAGGAACGCGTGCTGATCCTCGATGCGTGCGACCGCCCCGAACTGGGCGGTGGGGGACGCGGCCAGCACTACGCTGCCATCGCCCTGACTTTTGGAGCGGGGGAGGATGGGGAGGGAGCCGAACCGTCGAAGACTGCGGGCAAGGCGTCCTCGAAGAACGGAAAGGGGCGTGCGACCGAGGCCGAGAATGCGACCGTGTCCACGGGCAAGTCGCTGACCGAGGTCAAGCCGGACGGTTCGCTGGGGCTCGCCGACTACCTGCGTCGCCGCGACCTGGGCCCGGAAAGCATCATCTGCCCGACCTCCATCGAAGGCGTGGACCTCATTCCCTGCGGCACGGGGACGTTCCCGCGCGAGGGGTTGGCCGCCAGCTGCCTGACCGATCTGTTGGACGAATGCCGCAAACGGTACACAATCATCCTGGTCGCCGGACCGTCGACGAGCCAGCCCTCCGACCTGCAGATGCTTTCGGCCCGCTCCGACGCCATCCTCTTCACGGTTCCGCCGACGGGCCGCGTGGGAGGAAACGGTGACGATGTGGTCCGAGATCTGATCGAACTGGGAGCTCCCGTCGTCGGCATCGTCGGCTGATCGCCACGGCTCTGCCCGGAGCTTGCCGGGGGGCCGTGTGCATGGAAGTTCCCCGAGAGAACCGACCTTCACAAAAACTGATCTTCGAGAAACCGATCTTCGAGACACAAGGAATGAACTCGTGAAAACCCTGCTCGTCACGGGAGGTGCCGGTTTCATTGGAGGCACCTTCGTCCGCCGATTTGTACGGGACGAACGCTACCGGATCATCAACTTGGACCTGCTGACCTATGCGGGTAACTTGGAGTCGCTGGCGAGCTTGGCGGGGCATCCGGGGCATGTGTTCGTCCGCGGCGACATCCGCGACGCCAGCCTTGTCGGGCAACTGCTGCGACAGTACCAGCCGGACGCCATCGTGCATTTTGCCGCCGAATCGCATGTCGACCGGTCGATCGGGGCTCCCGCGACCTTCATCGATACGAATGTGGTGGGAACCCAGAACTTGCTGGAGGCGGCTCGCGGGTACTGGTCCGCACTGGAGGGCGACGCGCGGACCGCATTTCGGTTCCTGCACGTTTCGACCGACGAAGTCTACGGCTCGCTGGGAGCCACGGGCAAGTTCACGGAGACCACGCCCTACGCGCCCAACTCGCCCTACTCGGCCTCCAAGGCCGCTTCCGACCACCTGGTCCGCGCCTATCACCATACCTACGGCCTGCCCGTGCTGGTGTCGAACTGCTCGAACAACTACGGACCCTACCAGTTCCCCGAGAAACTGGTGCCGCTGATGATCCTCAACGCGCTGGGCGGTCGGCCGCTGCCCGTCTACGGCGATGGGGCGAACATTCGCGATTGGCTGCATGTGGAAGATCACTGCGAGGCGCTGCAGACCATCCTCGAACGGGGACGGCCGGGAGAGGTTTACAACATCGGCGGGGATGCCGAGCGGACCAACCTGGAGGTTGTGGAGACGATCTGCCGGCTGGTCGACGAATTGCGTCCCGACCTGCCGCACCGGCCCTGTCGCCAGCTGTTGAAATTTGTCGCCGACCGACCTGGTCACGATCGACGCTACGCCATCGACGCCTCCAAGATCCGCACGGAACTCGGCTGGCAGCCGCGGCATGATTTTGAGTCGGGAATGCGGGAGACGGTGGACTGGTACCTGGGGAACCGGGAGTGGTCCGAACAGGTGATGGCGGGAACCTACCAGGGCCAGCGGCTGGGGTTGCTAGGACCGAACGCGAGCGAAGGCGTGAAGACGCCGACGACTCGACCCGCGGCCAAGTATGTGACGGGGCCCATCGAGGGCGTCGACATCCGGCCGATCCGCCGTTTCGGCGACCCCCGTGGCTGGCTGTCTGAGATCTTCCGCGAGGATGAACTGGACCGGGAGGTCCACCCGGTGATGGCCTATGTGAGTGCGACGAAGGCCGGAGTGGTCCGAGGTCCGCACGAGCACGTCGACCAGACGGACTACTTTGCGTTTGTCGGGCCGAGCACTTTTGAAATCCATCTCTGGGATTCACGGCCCGACTCGCCCACCTATGGCAACTACTGGAGCTGCCTGGCCGGCGAAGAATCGCCTGCGGCCATGATCATTCCGCCGGGCGTGGTGCACGCCTACCGCAACGTGGGAACGCGGGACGGCTGGGTCTTCAACGCCCCCAATCGGCTCTACGCCGGCCCCGGGAAGCGGGAGCCGGTCGATGAGATCCGGCACGAACTGGATGAGCACAGCCCCTACCAGGTTCCCG
>JBIIEC010000369.1:0-6167 GCA_044238045.1 Pirellulaceae bacterium
TGGAGAGTCCAACGTCGGTCGCATCCAAGCCTTGGTAGGCGGGATCGGTGCTGGTCGCCGGGGAGAGGACGATCGAGTAGGCCACGTTCCCGTCATCGACCAGGTCGTCCAGACCCGTCACGGAAACCGTTTGCGGCAGGTTCCAGTCGGCGGCCGTGAACACCAGCGAAGCGACACTGGCGGTGCCTTCGGTGGAGTCGCTGGAAGCGATCGCGACGGTGACATCCGACATCGGCTGCGACGTGAGGCGAACCGAGAACGCGGCGGCCCCGCCCGCTTCAGTCGTCGACGACGACAGCGGCGGAGTTACCAGGAATCCGACCGTATCGTCATCGGCGTTGGTCAGGCTGACGTCCGTCGCATCGAACCCGGCGTACGATGGGTCACTCGACGTGGCCGCCCCCAGCACGACGCTGTAGGACACATCGCCGTCATCGACGTCGTCATTAACGCCGGTGACCGACACCGTCTGCGGGATGGCCCAGTTGGCCGGCGTAAAGACCAGCGACGAGACGCTTGCCACGGCTTCGGAAGGCAGGCTGGAAGCAATCGGGATCGTCACATCGGACGTGGGTGCCTTGGCCAAGGCGACCGTAAAACTGCTCGACGCACCACCTTCGCTGGTCATCGCTGAACTGGGCGCGGAAACATTCACTCCAGCAACATCCGAGATGCCGAGCAGATAGTTCACCGTGCGTCGCATCATTTCGGCCTGGTTGTTGGGCGTCGCTCCCGTGGCGCTAACCGCCTCGAAGGGGAACGTGGTGAACACGAGCCCGAAACCGCCCGTCGCGTAATCGCCTCGGTAGTTCACCGACGAGTGGGGATAGGCGGCAGTGGTCACGCCATGCAGGAACGTACCTTCCGCTCCGGCCACCGGCGACACGGCATCGGCGTAGATGGACGGGAAGTCCGAGGGCCGGGCCAGGGCGAGCGTCATTCCGTCGCCGATCGTGTTCCCCGCCACGCCGATCTCGGTATGATTGGCGGAGACCACATCGTCGGTGAAGGCCGCGACCTTCAGGTAGTTCTGGCGGAAAGAGGCCGTCACGCCGTTGAAGAGAATGTCCTGCCCCGACAGGAACAGGCGGCCGCCCTGGTCGAGGTAGCCGGCCAAAGCCGTCTGCTCGCCCGACGACAACCCGGCGGTCGACGCGGTGTAGTCGAAACCAGTGTTCCAGACCACGACATCGTAGGTGGACAGGTCGGCGGCCGTCGGAGATGCGCCAATGGCCGCGGCATCCCACTGGTCGAAGCCCAGGCTGTTGGCCTGCAGCGCGCTCCGATAGAAACGCTCGAACGTCGCCCCCTGGTCGTCGTCCACGAGCAAAATCTGCGACGGGGCGACGGTCGTGAACGACTGCACGCCGCTGGTCGACAGATTGCCCGCGAAGTCGCGCGACTGCACCTGGTAGTAGTAAGTCGTGGAAGGCGTAAGGCTGCCCAGCGTCGCCACGTGGTTCGTGACCGGAGTGCTGTTCGAGTAGGTCCGATTCAAGTTCGCGGCATCGGTGCCGAACCGCACTTCGGTCGTCGACGTCTCGTTGGTCGTCCACCGGATGGAAGACGTCGCCGCACTGGGCTGGCTGGTGATGGCCGAGATTACCGGCGCCACGCCATCGACCGTCGCGACGGCCGTCTGGTTGAGTGGAGCGTAGTAGACGCGGATCTGGTCGCCTTGCGCGACCGTCAACAGCCCGTCCTGCGTAGCGGCACCCGAGGTTAAGGCGATACTGCCCGTGAAGCGGCCCGTGTTCGGTCCCGTCTCCGTAAGCACCACCGTCTCCGCCGCGGACTCCGTGGTACTGGAAACGGCCACGGTGACCGTGTCCGCGACCGTGCCACTGGCATTGCGAGCCACATCATTGACCGTGATCGCCACGTTGCCGGTCAAGCCGTAGATGTCACGATCCAGGTCCACGAAGGCCGATCGCTTGAGGGCCTCATGGACGTTCAAGCGACCGCCCGTGGCCGTTTTGCCGGCGAGCGACGCGGTTGGCGTCGCGCTGGACAGAAGGGCATCCTTGATCGAAGCGGCCGAGACACGGACGGGCTGGGCCGAAGCGTAGAGTGCAGCCGCTCCCGCCACATGCGGCGTGGCCATCGAAGTGCCGTTGTAGCTGGCGTAGGTGTTCGTGGGCACGCTGGACATGATTGCCGAACCGGGAGCACCGATATCGACGGTCGTCGCGCCGTAGCTGGAGAAGCTGGAAATCCCGCCGCCGCTGGTGATCGAAGCCACGGCGATCACGTTGTCATAGCTGGCGGCGGTCTGTGTGGAGGTGCCGATGTTCGAGTTGTAGTTGGACGGATACGATGCCGTAGCATCGTTGTTCGCCGTCGAGTTCCCGGCGGCGGCCACAAAGAGGATATCCTTCTTCGCGCTGCGGATGATCGCGTCGTGCAGCGACTGGCTGTATCCGCCTCCTCCCCAAGAATTGTTCGAAGCCACGATGTTGATGTTGTGTCGGTTCTTGAGGTCGGTCAGGTAGTCGACCGCCTTGACGGCATTGGCCGTGGTTCCGCCGTTCGGGCCGAGGAACTTGAGGGAGATCATCGAGACGTCCCAGTTCACTCCCACCACACCCGTGCCGTTTCCACCCTCGCCGCCGATCGTACCCGCCACGTGCGTGCCGTGCGCGTCTTCACCCGCATCGTACACGGACGCCTTGTTGTAGACGAAGTTCCAGCCGTTGATGTCATCGACGTAGCCGTTGCCGTCGTTGTCAATGCCGTCGCCAGCCGTCTCATAGGGATTCACCCAGATGTTCTCATCCACATCGGGATGCGTGACCTGGATTCCCTGGTCGATGATGCCGACCACGACGCTCGCCGATCCGGTCACTCCATCGTTCCAGGCTTTCTCGGCGTGACTTCCATACGTGTTGCTCGTGCCGGCAGGCCCCACGGCGGTCGGTGCATCGTCGCCGTACATGCCCCAGAGGTTGCCGTTCCCGTAGTAGGTATCATTGCTGATCGCAGCCGTCTGGTAGACGTAGTTCGGTTCCGCGAACTGCACATGCGGATTCCGCTGCAAAGCCTCGATCGCCTGCGTGATCCCGACGCCCGGCCCCAGCTTCACGCGTTCCAACGCGCCGAATCCCTGCGACTGCATGGCACGCGTATGGATGGTTTCGGCGACCGTGGCGTTGGCGGAGGCCCGCGCCTGCGCCTTCTGGCCGGGATTGGCGTTGGCCACATACTGCACCAGCAACTCGCCGGGAACCACCTGCGGCGCGGCCAGGTCCACGGCCATCAGCTGCCGTCCCTCCAGCAACTCGCCCCCCGACTCGCGAAAAAGACGGTCCGCCGCGAAACTGACGCCGGGGGACGGTCAAGCTCCGGCCGAGTGAGTAGCCGCCTCAGAGGCAAATCAGGCGCCAAAGGCGAAAAAGGCCGTCCGACACGGCAGGCGTCGGCCTCCAAATGCGGCGACTCTGCAGATACGAAGGGGAATCCGCAGGGTTCTGGCCCGGGAGAAAACGTGGGCGAGAGACGCCGCCGGGGGCGTGTGAATGTGCCGAACCGCAGGTAGCGCGTGCGATGCCGCACATGCGTAGTCAGCCGCCCGTAGGCAGCACGCGTCGTGTGCTGATAAGGCTGCCACAGCAGACGAACATCGGCCGCAGCGCCGGGTCCAGGATCGGCACACGGCGAGTACCGTCTACTGTTCGAAATAAGAGCCCGCCGCGCGAGCCGCCTCGACATAGACCGAGGGAAGCTGAACACCGCGGGCCTTCAGGCGCGGCGTGCGGATTGCCACGTCGAAATGCGACGACGAGGTCATTGGCGGAGGCGGGCTGTCAGCGGAAGCGTTCATCCAGTCGAGAGCCAACCGTATCGCCCGCCGACCATAGTCGGCCGGCGGCGGCGCGAAGCTCAGGCCGCCCCCGTCCTCGACGTAGTCCAGATGCACACCGATCGGCTGGGGCTTGGCGTTCTTCTCCACCCAGTCGGCAATCTTGGACCCATTCACATACCGACGATCTCCATTCCCGCGCTGCAGTCCATCGTAGCGCAGCACCAGCAGGATATCCGCGACGACGGCGTCCTTCTCGATGAACTCCTTCCAAGCCACCGCGTCCTTGACGAGCGAGGATGCGACGATGGTGTGAGGCTCCCACTCGAAACTGTCCACCTGGCGTTTCTCGGCCCGACCGGTCTCCGTGTCGGTGCCGATCACCGCGATCTTCGCCGGACGTCCGCCACGCATCGCCTGGATAGCTTCACGCACGGCCCCCACGGGCAGCGCTTCCATGATGCCCGACACGTTGACCTTATTCTGGTAGTCGTAGTTCTCCGGCGGCTGGTCGATCGAGACGAAAAGCACCTTCGGGCGTGTCTTTCCCGCATACTCCTTGGCCACCAGCTGGTTGCTCTCGTCGTCCACCGCGAGCAGCACATCCGGGTCGTAGTCGCCGATCACGCGCTGCGCGTCGATGGCCACCGCCGAACGACTGCCCTGGCTCTGGTTCTGGCGCAGTCGCAGGTAGTGCCAGTCGAGGGCAACAGAACGCTTCTGCTCCTCCAGCGACGAGCGAATGCCCCGATCGACGCTCTGCACCCACGGCGAAAACTCGTCGCCCGAATGCAGCACGAGGATGCGTGGCTTGTTCGATTTGAAGCTGCCCATCAGGCCGAGTGACCCCGCGATGAACATGCCGACAAGCAGACTTTTCCAGAACATCATAGAAGCCCAGGGCACTAGCGATTTCAGAGTTGCGGGGTCCGGGAACGCGCACCAGCGCACCGGCTGCCCGGCCGACATCAGGATATACGTCAGGAACAACGGCCGAACGAATGTTACCCGCAAACCATGCGAATCTACCTGCCCGTGGAACCCACCACCTCGCCGCCGCTACGGTAAACACCACCCGTGTCTCCGCCACGCACCCAGCCCCGTGGCTCGCGTGTGGCGAAATCACCTCATCCGAGCGAATCGACCGGGCCGGCGAGCAGCCAAGGTTCACCGGCAGCACTGCCTATGCATCACCACTGCCGCCCTGCCATCTCCTTGTCACCGAGACTGCATTTCCACGCACCGCGACAGTCGACGACTTCCCCGCGTCTGGCGATTCCGAGTAGACTTCGCTGATTGACGCCCGCCACAGTGGCTCGTATAGTCGCACCCGCATGATCCTTGCCGGTCGAGGCGGGTTGCCCGCGTGGCGCCCTTCGGGTCGCTTCGCGCGCGAACGAGCCCGGGCATGCTACCTGCGGCGAAACCCAAGGAAGTCCCATGTCGCTCACGCCCCTGGACCGATTTCTCGATCGCGAGCAGACGATCGCTCCGCGCGACTACAACCGCTGGCTGATTCCTCCGGCCGCCTTGGCGATTCATCTCTGCATCGGGGAGGTGTACGCATTCAGCGTGTTCAACCTGCCGCTGTCCGTCGCCAACCCGGGCTGGGACCTGAAGAAGCTCGGCTGGATCTTCAGTCTTGCCATGGTCTTCCTAGGATTGTCGGCGGCTTTGTTCGGGAGATGGCTGGAGCGTGTGGGTCCGCGGCGTGCCATGTTCACGTCCGCCTGCTGCTTCAGCGGCGGCTTCTTTCTCGCGGCCCTGGGTGTCACCTGGCAACGGATTGAACTGATCTACCTGGGCTATGGCGTCCTGGGCGGCATCGGCCTGGGCATCGGCTACATTTCGCCCGTGTCAACACTCATCAAATGGTTCCCCGACCGCGCGGGCCTCGCCACGGGCCTGGCCATCATGGGCTTTGGCGGCGGCGCGATGATCGGTTCGCCGCTGTCCCAGATGCTTCTGGAGCGATTCCGCTCGCCGCTCTCCACGGGCATCGCCGAGACCTTCGTCGCGTTGGGCGCGATCTACTTCGCGTTCATGCTGTTCGGCGTGCTGACCGTGCGACTGCCCGCGCCGGACTGGAAGCCGAACGCCCCCGGGGTTCGCTCGCCCGCCGCTCTGCCTGCGGACAGAACGGCAGTCGGCGTTCCGTCGATGCGCGTCGAGGAAGCGTGCCGCACGCCGCAGTTCTGGCTGCTCTGGTGCGTCCTGGGTTTGAACGTCACTGCGGGTATCGGAGTGTTTGCGCAGGCCTCGCCGATGATCCAGGAGATGTTTCCCACATCCGTGACGCCGCCTGCGGCGGCTGGCTTTGTGGGGCTGCTGAGTCTCTTCAACATGGGAGGACGCCTGGCCTGGTCGT
>JBIIEC010000043.1:0-21831 GCA_044238045.1 Pirellulaceae bacterium
CGGCAACCAGGCGTAGGCGAACTCCGTCCCAAGGCCTCGTCGTGCCGCGCGCAGGTGCACCAGCATCCACACGGCCAGCCCCACCGCCGCTCCCGCCACCAGCCGCGCCGCCGCGCGACTCGCCAGACTGCCGCGCGCCTGGCCGCCGACGCCGCGCCACAGTTCGTCCTGCGCGCTGGCAGGCAGCAGCCAGATCGCCAAGACAAGCACCAGCAGCGCCGACACTCCCGCGAACAACAGCAGCGAACGCGGCACGCGCGCTCCATCGCCCTCGATCAACGCCATGGCTAGCAGCGGCACCAGCCACAGCAGGTGCGCGACGAAACGAAGCAGCCCGACACCGATCGCCAGGTCGTCGTCGGGCGATGCGCGGGACACGGCGAACACGTCGACATACCCGAGCCACCCGAACAGCAGGGCGACCAGCAGCTCCACCAGCGGATAACGCGGCGCGATGCGCCGGCGGCAATCGCGACAACGGCCGCGCAGCAGCAGCCACCCCAAGACCGGCACGTTGTCGTGCCAGCGAATCGCATGGCCGCAGCCGGGGCAGTGCGATCCGGGATGCGACAGGCTCATGCCCGCCGGCAGCCGATAGACGACCACATTCAAGAAACTGCCGATGCACGCGCCGACCATCACGATCCACGCCCAGGCCAGCAGGGGCTGGTCGCGCAGCAGCGACAACCAGGGATCGACAAGCGAAGGAGAGGCCATGATCGAACGAATCCTTTCCGGCTGCTTCCTTCGAACGCCGATGACTTTTCGCGGCAGCGGCGATCGCGCCGCGGCTCGCCAAACAGTTCACGCGGCTCGCCCGCTTCACGCAACCCACGAGGAGGCCAGCGCGTGCCAGACATCCGCTCGGCTGGGAAAATTGTGGCGGAGCTTTTAGAATGTGGCAACCGGCCGCCGGTTGCCGGTCGTTTTTTGCGAAAACATCCATGACGGCCTGGCAACGACACCAGGGAACCCCGGGAAGCCATCACCATGCAGATTTTCACCACGCACGAGAGTCCCGAGGCCCTGGAAGCCGATGTGCTGGTCCTGGGCGTCTACGCCGACGGCGATTCGCCGGCCGGCGCGCTGTTCGACAAGCAACAGGGGGGCGTGATCCGGCGACTGGTGGAGGCGAAGGAGTGGAAGCCGGAGGTGGGCGACAACCTGCCCCTGTACCTGCCCGTGAATTCGCCGGCTCGAATCGTCCTGCTGGCCGGCCTGGGGACTCGCGACCAATGCCATCGCGGCGCCGCATTTCGCGCCATGGCCAGCGCAAGTCGCTGGATCACGACGCGCGAGCGATCGCAGGTGGTGTTCAGCGCCGATCCGGACTGGACGCCCGATGTGCTGGAAAGCGCCGTGGCGGGGTCGATCGTCGGCTGCGAAGGCCCAGGACTCTACCAGGCCGAACCCAAGCGGAAGAAACCACGGCAGATCCACTGGGCGCTGCCGGGCGCGGAACTGACGGCGGCGCGGCTGCGGCCCGGCGCGCAGTCGAGCCCGACGTCGGTTAGCGATGAAGTCGACTCCGTCGCCCAAGGACGCATCCTGGGCGAAGCGATCAACCTGACGCGGCGACTGGTGAACGAACCACCGTCGGTGATCTTTCCCGAATCGTTCGCGAACGAAGCGGCGCGGATCGCGAACGAGACCGGCATGGAGATCGAGATCTGGGACCAGGCACGGCTGGAGAAAGAACGCTGCGGCGCGCTGCTGGCCGTCGCCCGCGGCTCATCGCGCCCGCCGCGGATGGTCATCCTTCGCTACCGCGGCCCCGGCTCGTCCAACACACCCCAACTCGGCTGGATCGGCAAGGGCGTCACGTTCGATTCCGGCGGCCTGTCACTCAAACCCACCGAAGGCATGACGACGATGAAGTGCGACATGGCCGGCGCCGCCACCGTGCTCGGCGCCATGCAGGCCGTCGCGCTGCTGAAACTGCCCATCCACATCGTCGGCCTGATGGGCCTCGTCGAAAACATGCCCGGCGATTCGGCATTCCAGCTGGGCGATGTCCTCAAGGCCCGCAACGGCAAGACGATCGAGGTGCTCAATACAGACGCCGAAGGGCGCCTAGTGCTGGCCGACGTGCTGACCGTCGCCGTGGAACAGAAGGCTGAGAAGCTGATCGACCTCGCCACGCTCACCGGCGCCTGCGTCGTCGCGCTGGGCATGGATGTCGCCGGCCTGATGACCAATAACCAGACCTGGTGCGATCAGCTCCGCGATGCCGCCGATCGCTGCGGCGAACCCGTCTGGCAACTGCCCATGTTCGCGGAATACGGCGAGCAGATCAAAAGCCCGATCGCCGACATGAAGAACACGGGCGATGGCCGCTGGGGCGGCGCGATCACCGCCGCGAAACTGCTCGAACAGTTCATCGACGACCGACCCTGGATCCATATCGACATCGCCGGGCCGGCGTACTTGGAGAAGCCGAAGTCGTGGATGGATATCGGCGGCAGCGGCGCACTGGTGAGGACGCTGGTCGAGATCGCCCGACGACACGCCACACCGTAACGCCAGCAGGACGCTGCCGACGGGCCACGCCGGGCAGTGCCTACCGGGGCGTGGCGTACGGTGCCTTGGCGTACGGTGCCTTGGCGTACGGTGCCTTGGCGTACGGTGCCTTGGCGTACGGTGCCTTGGCGTACGGTGCCTTGGCGTACCGTACCTTGGCGTACAGTGCCGTCGCGGGCATCAGCCGAGGTGGCGAACGATCTTGCCTTCGACCAGATAGATCACTTCCTCGGCAATGTTCGTCGCCACGTCACCCACCCGCTCGAACTGCCTCGTCGCATACTCCAGCAGCAGCAGCGGATTGGCATTCTCCGGGATCCGCTCCAGCTCCTTCTCGATGCGGTCGCGGATACGATCGTGGAGCGCGTCCACACGATCGTCGGCCTCGATGACTTCACGGGCCAGATGCGTGTCTCGCAGCACCAGCGCCCGAACGCTCATCTCCAGCATGCGTTGAGCGGCGTCGGCCATTTCGCCGATGCCGGGCACGCGTCGGAACCGCTCCCAATCGCCCACCTTCACGACGACTTTCGCGACGTTCTCCGCGTGGTCCCCGATCCGCTCCAGGCTGTCGTTGATCTTCAGGACAGCGACCACCATCCGCAAGTCGTCGCCCCGCGGCCGCTCCTGCTCCAAAATCTCGATGCACAACTCCTCGATCTCGACCTCCAGATGGTCGATGTCGGCGTCCTCTTGGATGACCGCTCGAGCCATCATGGTGTCGCGTTGCGTAAGGGCCGTGATGGCCCGCGACACGGACGTTTCGGCCAGCTGGCCCAATTCCAAGACCTTTTTTTCTAACAGGGCCATGCGACCCAAAGCGGACTTCATAACTTGCATTTCCTGCTTCCTTCTGACTCCGCCTCCCCCGATTGGGAGGCGCTGCGCTTCTTGTTGGTTACCTCTTAGGTAACGGCGATTACGGAAGAAAGGAAGATCGTGGCCCAACCGAGTATCATGCTTTGACGGAAACTTCACGGCGTCTTTACAGAAGGCTGCGGGTGCGGTCTGTGTCCGCCGCGAACGCTCGGGAGCACCCTGGCCCCCCTGCGGGAGCCTCTGGCCAACCGCGAAGGCGAAAACGCGACGAGCCCGTTTCGACGGCCGCCGGTCGGCCCTGCGATAGTCATCCGGGGCCAGTTCTGGTAACCTGGGGACCCTTGAGAGACAGCCCTGATCGCTCCTCGGACGGACAGAAGGACGGACACTCCATGGCTCTTCCTCCCCCCAAGAAAAAGCTGCGTCGGGACGATCATCCGAACGCGGAGAACCTGTGCGAACATTGCTGGGCGAAGTGCTGCCATTACTTCGCCTTGCCGATTGAAACGCCCACGGAAAGCTGCGACTTCGACTACATGCGCTGGTATCTGTTGCACGACCGGGCCACGGTCTTCGTGGACGAGGGCGACTGGTACCTGATGGTCCACACCGTCTGCAAACACCTGCAGCCGGACAAACGCTGCGGCATCTATGAGACTCGTCCGCAGATCTGCCGCGACTACTCGACGACCAACTGCGAGTTCGAGGACGACTGGACATACGACCGCTACTTCGAGACTCCGGAGCAGATCCACGAGTATGCCGAAGCGGTCCTGCCTTCGAAGCGTGGGCAGGGCATTCGCAGCCCGAAACCGGCCCTGCTGCCGATCGTCAGCTAAGCCCGCGTTCAACGCAGGCCCGGGGGATCCGGTGCCGGAATCGTCCGTCGCGGCGGGTCGCTCCGTTCCCGATCGGCGGCGGTCCTGCTATGGTGGACCCTGTTGGCAGTTTGGCATTTTTCTCCTGTCGGCTTAGCCCGGAAACGCTTGATGATTACGCCTCGCACGCTGAAGGGATTCCGCGACTTCCTGCCGGAAGCCATGATTCCGCGGGAACATCTGATCGACACGGCTCGTCGCGTCTATCGGTCCTACGGTTTCAGCCCGATCGACACGCCGGTCCTGGAATACTTGGAGATCTTGCAGGGCAAGGGCGGCGAAGAGTCGGACCGCCTGATGTACCACTTCAAGGACCACGGCGATCGCGACGTGGGAATGCGATTCGACCTGACGGTGCCGTTGGCGCGTTTCGTGGCGCAGCACATCGGCCAGCTCGGCACGCCTTTCAAGCGTTACCATATCGCGAAGGTGTGGCGCGGCGAGAACACGCATCGCGGTCGTTACCGCGAGTTCATGCAGTGCGACTTCGATACGATCGGCACGGAATCGCTGGCGTCAGACACCGAGATGGTGCTGGTGATCCACGACCTGCTGGAGGCGATCGGGATCCCGCAGTTCCAAATTCACATCAACAACCGCCAGGTGCTGAACGGTCTGCTGGGCAAGCTGGACTTGGCGGACAAGAGCACGGCCGTCCTGCGATCGCTCGACAAGCTCGGCAAGATCGGCGCCGACAAGGTGCGTGACGAGATGATGGCAGCGGCGGGCACGACGGCGGAGCAGGCGGACCACATCCTGCAGCTCGCGGCGCTCGAAGGTTCCAGCCAGGACATCCTGCAGAAGCTGGACAAGCTGGTGGCGGGCAGCGAGCTGGGCGAGCGTGGCGCGGCGGCCTTGCGGCAGATCGTCTCCGATGCCTGCGCGGCGGGCGTGTCGCCCGACCGGCTCGTGATCGACGTCTCGATCGCCCGCGGCTTGGACTACTATACGGGCACCGTCGTGGAAACAATCCTGACTTCGATGCCCGAGATCGGCAGTGTCTGCTCCGGTGGACGCTACGATGACCTGGCGAGCATGTACACCAAGGAACGGTTGCCTGGCATCGGCGCCTCGCTGGGGCTCGACCGCCTGCTGGCGGCGATGGAGGAGTTGGGGCTGATCGAAGCGACCAGCACGACGGCGCCGATTCTCATCCCCTACTTCGACGCCTCGCGGCTGCCCGACTACCTGCGCATGGCCGCGCGGCTGCGACGCGCCGGGCTGGGCGTGGAGGTCTATCCGGAGCCGAAGAAATTGGCTCAGCAGCTGAAGTATGCCGATCGGCGCGGATTCCGGCTGGTGCTGATCGCGGGCAGCCGGGAGTTCGATGCCGGCACCTGCCAGCTCAAGGACCTCCGCGACGGCTCGTCCAGCGACGTATCCCTGGAGGGCGACGCGCTGGTCGAACGCGTGCGGGAGCGGTTGGCTTCCGGCGGTTGATAAGCGACCTGAACGCGCGAGCCTCGCAAGGATGCACCTCGATAGCCAGATGCGATAGGCGACGGTAGGGCGATCGAGTAGACTGAAGCGGGTGATGAACGGGGTCGATCGGGCCTCGCTTGATTCGTGGAGTATCGCATGCGCCGCCTCTCGACCCTGTCCTGCTCCCTGTCGTCGGTCCGCTGGTCTGCCTGCCGTGCGGCGATCTGCCGCGCGACCACCCTGGCCGCCGCCTGGTTGACTCTTGCCGCCCCGCTGCTCGCGGCGCCCGCCGAGGAGCCGGTCGAGGAAAAGACGTACGTCCCCTGCTACCTGATCATCTTCTTTGCCGTTGGCCTGGGCCTGATGATGATCTGCCGCGCGGGCAAGCGGACCGTCGAGTTCCGCCGGCCCGACTGATGTCGGCCCGAGAGAAGCAGACCGCGTTGAGGCGGCTTGCGTTCACATCCTCGCCACCGGGCACCGGGTAGCCCCATGGGCTTCTACGCGAACGAGCGTTACGCCGTTTCTGCCCATGCTCTCGAAGCGTGCCCACCACCCTGCAAGAGGCTTCTTCCATGCGCACTTTTCATGCGGTAGTGCATCGATCCTCGGGCCGCGTCGTCGGGGAGCGGACGGTGTCGCTGCTCGATACTTCCGCGCGAGTGCTCGACCTCACCTCCGACCAGCTGCACGAACCCTGGCCAATCGACTTCCAGACGGCCTTCGATCGCTTGGAGCGTCTGCCGCGGATGTACATTGAGATGGATGGAGCCTGGGTGTGGGTTGGGCAGGCCAGCGATGGCGCGGCGTGGCAGATGGACGGCCTCTTGAACGATTCGCCGCGCGGACTGATGACGCTGGAGATCAAGGGACGCCTGCCGCGCGCCGCGTGGGAAGATTTCCGCGGTCAACTGGTGACGTCCGCCGAGACGCTGGTCTTCCAGCTGATGCAGGAGGGCGTCTACCTGTCGGAAGCGGAGTTCGCCCGCGTCTTCCTCGGTGCCTGAGCCATGACAAGGGGCGTCTGAGCCGAGACACGGGGCAGCGTCACGGCGAACCCTGCTCGACAATCTCCTCAATGCGCGGCGATCCGCCGCGGACAGCGGTGGCGGTCAACTGCACGGCCACATAGCGACGGCGTTCCTTGGATTCAGGAACGCGGTAGTTGTCGCCCTTCTGCAGGATCGGGCGCGTCTCGGGCATCTCGCCGAAAGCACGTCCGCCGGAGATCTGGCACGGAAACCAGTGTCCCTTGTTCTGGTCGTCGACGAGATAGAATTCAGGATAGGAGTGATCCGTGACCCAGACCATACGGGCCGGAATCTTCGCGGCGCGACACAGCGCGACGAACAGCGACGTCATCGCTTCGCAATCCCCCACCTTGTCCTTGAGCGCATCGACGGCTCCCTTCAGGTCGCTCTCGCGATACTCCACGTTCGCCCGCACGTAGTCGTAGATGGCCTCCGCCTGTGCCCAGCCGTTGGGCTTGTCCTTCACGATTTCGCGAGCCAGCGTGCGGATCTTCGGATGGCGGCTTTCGATATAAGGACTGTCGCCCAGGAATCGCTTCACGTCGCGCGGCACGGTCTTGGGGACCTGGTAGATGTCCGTCCGTTCCGGCGGCAGAATCACCTTGCGGTCGATGTCCAGCGTGAGGATCGCCTCACAGGTCTCCTTCTTGCCCAGCCGCGGAATGGAGAGCAGCATCTGCTTGACGCCGCCTTCGAGCGTGCGATAGTCCACGCCGCGCACATCGGCACTGATCTCCTCCTCGACGACGCGCACCTCCTGCTCGGGCCAGTCCATCGGAATCGGCACCGATGCGTCGATGCCCTTGCATTCGCCGCCCGTCTTGATGCGAATGCCCACCTTCAATCGCACGGTGCGGGTTTCGCCGAAACGGATACCCGAGGTCCCCGAGGCATCACTGCTCTCAGGAGTCGTCGCCAAAGCGTCGGTCGGTTCGGCCGTCGTTGCGTCCGGCGAAGTTTCCTGGGCAGCGTCCGCGTCGAGCCCGCTGTCCGCCTCCACGGCTGCCTGCTCGCTCGCTTCAAGCGGCGCGGCGGTGTCCGGCGCCTGCGCCCAACTCCAACCGCTGGCGGCATGCAGCGCCACGACGAGGCCCATTCCCGACAAAAACAGCGACAACCGCTTGGAGCCGACCAGCGAAGCGAGGATATTCATCGAAGGAAACCTGCGGAGTGGATCGAGCGATTCAACGGCCAAGGACGGCCGTGCTGGAATTGTAGGACTCGTCCATGGCAACGACCGACCCCGCAGGCCCAGGCCGCAGGCGGCGACTCGTTCGCTTCACGAGTTGTACCCGGCCACGGCCCTTTCGGGTAACTTTTTCCCGACCGCGGCCATGAAACACTCCGCATGCCCCCCCACTTCCCCCGGCGATGCCCAGCGCGTCGGGCCATCCCTGCCACCACGGATCCTTGGAGGCGCTCATGTGCGGACGCTTCACCCTCCACTCCCGCCTGAACCTGCTCCTGCAGCAGTTCGCGATCGACGCCGGTCCCGACTGGGCTCCCCGCTACAACATCGCTCCAACCCAGTTGTCACTGGTGGTGCGTGAGACCGCCGAGGGGCGGCGCGAGCTGGTCCCGCTGCGCTGGGGGCTCGTGCCATCGTGGGCCAAGGAGCCGTCGATCGGCCACCGCATGATCAACGCACGCGCGGAGACGGTGGCCGAGAAACCGTCGTTTCGCACCGCCTTCAAGCGACGCCGGTGCATCGTCCCCGCCGACGGCTACTACGAATGGGAGCGTACCGAGAGCGGCAAGCAGGCCTACTACTTCCGGCCCCGCGCCGACGAACGACTGGCCATGGCCGGCCTGTGGGAGTCCTGGCACGCGGACCAGCCCGATGCGTTGGAGACCTTCACGATCCTCACGACGGATGCGAACGAAGCCACGCGCGGCATCCACGACCGCATGCCGGTCTTCCTGTCGTCCGAGCACTACGACCTGTGGCTCGATCCGGAATTCCAAGCAGCCGCGCCGCTGCAGGCCCTGCTGCACCCGGCACCCGTCGAGCTGCTGCGATTCCATCGCGTCAGCTCGCTTGTCAACAACCCGCGCCATGAAGACCCGGACTGCATCACGCCGATCGAGTGACGCAGGAGTCGCGAACGCAAGATCGGCATCGAGTCCGGATGATGGGAAGACCCGATTACTGGAAAACCAAGTGGGCCTCGTTGACCACCAGGGGCGACTTGTCCCGGGCGTTGTAGTCGATGGTCAGCTGACCGGCGAGGCCCCAGCCGGCATGCTTCGGTTCGGCGATCACCATCCGCAACGTCACGCTGTCACGCGGCGGAATCCGCAGCGGCTGCGTCAGCCGGTGGTCGTACACACCATGGAATCCTGGACGCTGCGAGGTATTGTCCGCGGCCGAATAACGGAACGTCGTCACGCGGCTCACTTCGTCCGCCATGATCGACGCGTCGGGCGCCTTGAAGTCCTTCTGCGGCACGAACCGCAGCCGCTCGACGATCGCTTCCTCGTCAGTCTCGTTTCGCAGCGTGATCATGATGCCCTCCGCGCTCGTCGGCCGCATCACCGTGTTGGCCAACCGCAGGACCGCGCCGCCGGACGTCGACAGGGCAGCTTCACTGGAAGCCGTCGGTTGCGGCTGGTCGGAGGTCACTCGACTCGAAGCGATATCTCCCGCCGGGCTGCGCAGTTCGGGCCCTGCCGGGCTGTGCAGTTCGGGCCCTGCCGGGCTGCCGGTGCCGGCGTCGGTGGCCACCGCGGCGCGATTCACGCCCGTCGACAGATCGGCCAACTGCTGGCGGAACGCCGTCTGCCGCTGGTCGCTGGCCTGCCGCTCATTGTCTGCCATCTGCTTCAACAGCGTCTGGGCATCCGCATCGAACTTCTCCAGCGCACTGGTCAGCTGACCGTTCCAGCCATCCAGCCGTTTGTCCTGCCGATCGAGCGCGTCCTGGTAGGTCTGCTCGAGTTCCTCACGTTCGTTGCGGAAGTCATCTGCCTGCTTGCCGAGTTCCGCACGGAACTCCGCCACCAACGACTCGCGTGTCTCGACGGCTCCTTCCGAAGCCGCGCGATTCTGCGACATGAAGTAGCTACCCAGCCCCAGGGAAACCAGCAGGCTGACCACCGACAGCAGGCGGCTGGACCAATCCGTATTCATGTTCAATACCTTCGATGGGATGCAAAACCGGACAGCGGCCGGACAGTGGCGGAGCGTACTCCAAAACCTCCGCGGATCGCTCCGCGCGGCCTCGGACCTTCGCTCGACGTTCGTCCCACCAGTCCCCTCTCGGAATTCAAGATACCGCCCCACCTGAACGGGGTCAAAGGTGCGAGGTGTCACATGGCGGATCGATCCTCGCGCGACGAAGCTCCCGACTGGAAAGATAAGTCAATTAAGCAGACCTCACTGCCCTACAAGACACAAACAGGTGGATTCTACGCAGGGGGAGGGCGTCAAGGTTCGCCGTTTGAAACACGGGACGCCCGGCTGGACTCTTGGGAGCGTGACTGCTGTCAACGATGCGGGAGCGTGACACAAGGCCGACTCGCGGACCATGGGCGGCTTTCCCGCAGTACGCTGGACGCTAGGCCCAACGCCCCCGCCCCACTGCGGCTTGGTTCGCTCCCAGCACGACGCCTCCGCGCCCGCCCGCGGCGCACCGTCCCGTGCCGCCATACGCGGGGTCATCCGAATGCAGGATCACCTCGCCTGCCAGCTGCAGAGTCACCGTGTCCACCTCCGTCCGCGGCCCCACCAGCCGCGACACCGCGAAGACCGGTTCCGCGCCCGGCGCGTGATACTCCATGATGAACAGATCGTTCACTCGATCCCAGTGCACCTTCAAGTGACGCTGTTGCAAGTGACCAGCAGCCTGCCACGCTTTGCGAAGTCCCAGCAGCTGGCGGTACCAGCCTCGCATGCCGAGGTCGCCATCCGCGGCCTCACCGCACCGTGAATCGTAAAAAGCCCGCTCGTCCAGCGGCGACACGGCGTCCTGCCAGTCATGCTGCGCGTACTCCTTGGCGCGACTGTCGGCGATCAGTTTGCGTAGATACGGATCCTCGAAGTCCACGAAAAAATAGAAGGGAGCGCGGCACGCGTATTCTTCGCCCATGAACAACAGCGGAATGGCCGGATGCAGCAGGGCGAGCGGCGCGGCGGCGCGCTGAAAGTCGACACCGGCCAGGTGATGGATCCGGAATCCGCGCGGATGGTTGCCGATGGAATCGTGGTTCTGCAGCCCGACCACAAACGCTCCCTGATCCACGGCCCCCAGCGGTTCCCGGTCCTGCACACGCTCAAACGCCGCGCCATGGTAGAGGTAGCCGTGCTCCAGCACCTCCGCCAGGTCCGGCGCGCCATGGTACACCCGATGTGACAACTGTCGGTCAGGCGAGGCGATGGACAGGATGGAGTGCATCAGGTCGTCACACCAGATCGCGTGCATGCCGACGCCCTGCTGTTGCCGCGCCGTCAGCGAATGGACGTCGTGCACGTTGGTCTCGCCGATCACGAACAGCGGCCGGCCCAGCTGGTCCGCGAGTTGGTCGACGGCCGCCGTGATGTCGGCGACGATCGTGGGACGACTGTCGTCGAACATGAAGTGCACGGCGTCCAGCCGCAGGCCGTCGAGATGGTATTCGCGGAACCAGTAGAGCGCGTTCTGCACGATGTAGTCGCGCACGGCGGCGCAGTCCGGGCCATCGTAGTTGAAGGCCGGCCCCCAGGGTGTTCCGTGGCGAGTGGAGAAGTAAGGCCCATATTCGCCGAGATAGTTGCCCTCGGGACCCGGATGGTTGTAGACCACGTCCAGCAGCACCGCGATGCCCGCCGCGTGGCAGGCATCGACCAACGACTTCAGCTCATCCGGCGTCCCATAGCTGTCGCGCACCGCGAAATAGTGCACGCCGTCGTAGCCCCAGTTCCAGCGACCGGCTGCCTGGGCCAGCGGCATCAGTTCCACTGCCGTCACGCCCAGTTCCACCAGTTCGCCAATCCGGCGTTCCGCCGCGGCGAACGTGCCTTCCGTCGTGAATGTACCGACGTGCAACTCATAGATCACCAGCCGATCACGCGCCACGCCGGTCCAGGATGCGTCGCGCCAACCGTAGGCACTCGGATCCACCACCTCCGACCATCCATGGACCGACTCCGGCTGCCGGCGCGACGCGGGGTCCGGACGCGTCCTTCCCTGCTCCAGTCGATAACGATACCGGTCGCCCGCAGCCACTCCCGCCACGACGCCTTCAAAGAATCCATCCTGCTGCCGCGTCAACGGATGAGCCTCGATGCGATCACCTCGGGCAATCTCCACCGACAGCGTCTTGCTGGCGGGCGCCCACGTGCGGAACCGCGTTCCGCCCCCTGCCAAAGGCAACGCCCCCCAAGCCATCGTCGTTTCCGCCATCGCTCCCCTGTCCTTCTCGTCATGTCGCATGTCGTCGTGACTCATGTCGCTCTTCACCAGGAACCCTTGGCCCTCTCCTGACGCTTGCCCGGCCACAGGCGCGCAGCCGACCTGACGTGACCGCTGTGCCAGCTTAGCAACTTCGCCTCCCTCCCAGCAGGTCCTTCCAGCGTGCGTCCCCCAAGCAGGCGAACTCCGCTAGCGACGCACGCACCAGCAGGCCGCTTGGCCCCTCTGGCCAGTTTTTCCGTGAAATCCGCGTGCGTCGGCCGGTTCCACCCAAGGGTCGTGATTCCGCTTGACATTTCGGATCGCGATTCATAATCTCCGCCCGCCGCGCGTCGCGGGGCGAAGGAGTCCAGGTCGGTGGTCGCAGGAAGCGACACCAGGTGCTCCGTCAAATGACATGGAGGTTCGAACCAAGCCATGGCGAATACGACTCAAGGCGTTCCGTTCCTGGACCTATCCCGCGAAAACTTGCCCCTGGAGGGCGACATCCAAGCGGCGATGCGGGACGTCTGTCGCGCGGGCGCCTTTGTGCTCGGTCCCGCCTGCGAACGATTGGAACAGGAACTCGCGGCGCGAGCTGGCGTACGTCATGGCATCGGCTGCGCGAGCGGCAGCGACGCGCTGCTGCTGGCCTTGATGGCCCTGGACATCCAGCCCGGCGACGAAGTGATCGTGCCGAGCTTCACCTTCTTCGCCACCGGCAGTGCCGTGACGCGCCTGGGCGCCCAGCCCGTTTTCGTCGACATCGACCCGCGGACCTACAACATGGACATCGACCGTTTTCGCGAGGCGATCACGCCGCGGACGCGGGCGGTCGTTCCCGTACACCTGTTTGGCCAGTCTGCGGACATGGCCGCGCTGATGCCCATCGCTCGCGAACACGGCTTGATGGTCGTCGAGGACGCGGCGCAGGCGATCGGCGCCAAGCAGCATGGCCGAGCCGTCGGCAGCTGGGGCGACATCGGCTGCCTGAGTTTCTACCCAACCAAGAACCTGGGCGGCTTCGGTGACGGCGGCATGATGCTGACCGACAACGACGAGCTGGCCGAGCGTCTGCGGCTGCTGCGAGCGCACGGCATGAAGCCCCGATATGTGCACCGCGAGGTGGGCATCAACAGTCGCCTGGATGGACTGCAGGCCGCCGTGCTGCAATGCAAACTGCCGCACTTGGACGAGTGGACCGAAGCGCGACGCGGCAACGCGGCCTACTATGCGGAGCACCTGCGCGACGGCACGCTCTCCAGCTACTTTGATCTTCCCCACTGCCAGGACGGCATGTTCTCCGTGTGGAACCAGTTCACCATCCGCGTCCGCCATGGCCTGCGTGACACGCTGCGTCAGTACCTGAAGGACCAGGGCATCGGCACGGAGGTCTACTATCCGATCCCGGTGCACCAGCAGATCTGTTACCAAGCGGACGGCTTCGACAAGATCCGCCTGCCGCAGACCGAACGTGCGGCGGCCGAGGTGCTGAGTCTGCCGGTGTTCCCGCAACTGGCTCGCCACGAGCTGGACCTGGTAATCGAGCAGACGTTGCGATTCTTCCGATCGGAAGCGGCGCGCGAGTCCGAGTATCGACGCGCGGCAGCCTGATCCGGCTCAACCTGCCATGCACCAGATCCTCATCACCGATTCGGTCACGCCTCCGCCGTCCTTCGAGCAATCTCTATGCGGCGAGGCGGCGCGGGTGCGCTGCCTGCAGGTCACCGCGGATCAACCGCTGGACGAGCAGGTAGCGGACGCGGACGCCCTGGTGGTCTACCACGAAGTGTCGGTCACGCGGCAAACCATCGCGCGGATGCCCCGTTGTCGCGTCATCGTGCGGGGAGGCGTGGGTGTCGACAACGTCGACCTGCCCGCGGCCACTGAGCGTGGCATTCCGGTCTGTAACATCCCCGACTATGGCGTGGACGAAGTGGCCGACCACGCCATCGGACTGCTGCTCGCACTCAATCGCGGCTTCCTGCTGCTGGAACGTCGGCTGCGCGAGACACTGGAGCCTTGGGATCGCCGCGCGGTGGAACCGGTCTTCCGGCTGAGTGGAGCCACGCTCGGGATCCTGGGCTGCGGTCGCATTGGCGGTGCGGTGGCGAGGCGGGCCGAGGCGATGCGGATGCGCGTGCTGGTCCACGATCCTTACCTGCGCCCGGGCATGGAAAAGGTGCTGAACGTCACGCGCGTCGACCTGCCCACCCTGCTGGCGGAAAGCGACGCGATCACGGTCCACACCCCGCTGACCGACGAGACCCGGCACATCATCAACGCCTCGGCCCTCGCGCGGATGCAGCCGCACGCGCTGCTCATCAACACGGCTCGCGGCGCCGTCGTGGACACCGAGGCGGTGGCCCATGCGCTGCGGCAACGCAGGATCGGCGGCGCGGCGATCGACGTGCTGGAGAAGGAACCGCCCGACCGTTCGATGCCCATCATCGGACTCTGGCAGGATCGCGACGCGGACGTCAACCTGATCCTCACGCCGCACGTCGCCTACTACTCGACCGCAGCCACCGAGGAGATCCGCCGCAAGGGCATCGAGGAGATCCTGCGAGTACTCCGCGGCGAACGCCCGCTCAACTGCGTCAACCTGCCGCTCTAGCGTCGGCCCGCGGCGAGGCGCGGAGGACACTCGGTTGTCACTCGCCGTTCAGCCGCCCGCCTTGCGACGCCGCTCGTGCCACTGCGCCGCAGCAAGTCCGCTGGCCAGGGTTGCCGCGAGCAACAGGAACGCGGATACGCCACCGTAGTCCCAGTAGGCCCGCACGCCTAGCGCAAGGAACAGCGGGCAGGCCACAGCGTTGAGCGCCCAGAGCGTGCGCGGCGCGCGGAGTGACGCGGGCAGGAACCGTCCATCGGCCCAGCAGGCCAGGCCGCAGATCAGACCGCAGGCGAGCACGCCGGTAAAGAGGTTGGCGGGGTCCAGCAGTCGGATCAAGCCCGGCGGCGTCTCGTTCCGCGCAGCGCTCTGCTGCGTCCAGGCCAGCGACGCACCCAGCACCATCGCGCCGCCGAAGCCGACCCAGTTGGTCACCCAGCGATGGATCCAACGCGCGGACAGGTCCGGTCGTCCCAAGGCCCGGGCCATCTCCCGCGCGACCGTCGGAGCCACTTCGATCGTCCCATAGAGGGTCCCCAGCATCGCCAGGAACGCGCCGACGAAATACATGGGCTGCATCCAAGCGCCGGCGGCCGACATGAACTTGGCCTGCAGCGTGAGTAGGTCTGAGCCCTCCGGGATCTGCTCCAGCGGCCGCAGCACGGTCGCTCCACTGGCCACGAAGACGGCGCTAAAGAAGAACACGACCAGGAAACTCACGGAAGCGTCAAGCAGCGGAGCCCTCAACCATTCGCGGCACGGGTGCCGCGGATCTGCGGCGATCGCTTGGACCGCCGACTCATCGAGCACCGGCCCGCCGGCCGCGCCCCAACGCTTGTCGCGCAGGAAGGACACATACGCGAGGTAGTCGTATCCGGAACCGCCCAGCACACCGACATAACTCACCAACTCCACCCACAGCGGCCGAGTGGCCAGTTGCGGAAACTTCTCGCGCCAGGCCGGATACTCGATCGCGCCGGGCGAAAACAGGCCGCGGACCATCGCCGCCCAGTCGGGGTGCAGCAGCACCAGCGAGACGCTCACCGTCACCAGCATCACGGCCACGATGGCCATCTGGATTCGTTCCAGTCGATCGTAGCCGCCCGTGCGCACCAGCCCCATTACCACCAGCAGGATGAACAGGCCCCAGGCGTAGTGGCTCGCTCCACTCATCGACTGACGCGTGTTGGTCACTGCGGCGATCAGCGTACCCACCGTACCGGCATGAAAACCGACCCACACGGGAAACGCGGGGATGGCCAGCAGCAGGAAGACCCAGACCAGCCAGCCGCGCGGTCCGGGCAGCTGGGCCCATCGTTCCAGCGGATGCGCTCCCGTCAGCACCATCTGCCGCGCGGTGAGCAGCACGAGAGCCCATTTGAGGAGGCAGATGAGCACGAAGAGGCTGAGGAGCGGAAAGCCAAAGAGCGCGCCGCCGCGGGACGAGAAGACCAGTTCGCCCGCTCCGATCGTCAGCGACGCGACGATCGCTCCCGGTCCCAGGATCGCCAACCACGCCTCCGGCCCGCGGCCCGGACGCGTCCAACCGTTTCTGGAGTCAACCATCCGCCATCCTTCTCCCGACCACGGACCCTGGTCCACGCCGGTCCCCTGCCCCATCCTCTCGACGCGTCGTGCATTCTAAGGGCGGCCAAGGAAAGCGAATACCAGCGGCCAGCGGAATAAGTCGCGCCCGATCCTGTTTTCGCCTCCACGTTCGCGGACGTTACAATGGAGCCTGTGACGAAAACAAGACTTGGCCCTCTCTACGCCGCACCCCATGAACAAAGCCTTCGTGCGCGAACCGGAACTGGACGGACGAGCCTACTGCCCGCGATGCGGATCGCTGGGATCCCGCGTGGGAGCGGCGGCCATGGATACGCATTGCCTGCCCGAAGTGCGCGGCCGCATTCGCGAGGGAGCCTGGTTCTGCGCGTACGCTCGCTGCGAAGTCGCCTACTTCAACCAGTTCGAAGCGACCATCCTCGTCCGTGAGTTGCGTGGCCCGATCCATCCCAAGGACCTCGACGCGCCGCTCTGCGCCTGCTTCGGCTTCAACCTGGACGATCTCGAAGCGGACCTGGCGGAAGGCACACCGACGCGCATCCGCCAGTTGCTGGCGCGCAGCCAGTCGGCCGACGCTCGTTGCGCCAGCGCAGCCGCCGATGGGCAGTGCTGCATGACCGAGGTGCAGCGACTCTACATTCGCGGCCGCGAGGCGCGCCGCGAATCATGAGCCGCGCACGGTGCGACTAGACGCGCGGCAGCTGCCAAGGGTCGCGCCGCGGACGATCCAGCAGCGGCGCATCGGCCGGATTCGTGAACTCCCATCGCTCCGGCGACCACTCCAGCGTCTTTTGCTGGGCGTAGGCCAGGTTCCCCAGGTGGATGAGAGCGGCCGTCCGCGCGCCGGCCTCCACATGCGCAATCGGCTGCTGGCGCGAACGAATGCAGTTCAGCCAATCGCGGTGGTGCCCCGGCGATACCGGCAGGTGGACTTCCTGCGCGCCAAGCGGCGTCTTCACGATCTCCGCCGGGTCGCTCTCCAGCACCCCGCGATCGATGTGCAGCGTGCCCTGCTCGCCATGGAACACGCAGCCACTCGGGCCGCCATGCTCGATCTCCAGGCCGTCGGCGTAGATGAAACGCACGCCCGAGATGGCCTTCGGATCGGTTGGAGGCACGATCTTCACGGGACCGGTGTGGTCGAGGTTGAGCGCCCACTGCGCGATGTCGTAATGGTGCGCGCCGATGTCGCTGTGGCCGCCCCCGGAATACTCGCGATAGTTCCGCCAAGCGGGGAAGTGATTGTGCACGCCGCGTGGACTGAGCGTCGCGCTGTAGGGACGTTCCGGCGCGGGGCCGAGCCACAGGTTCCAGTCAAGTCCCGGCTCCAGCGCTTCCGCCGGTAGGTCGCACGGCACGCTGGGCCCGCCCACGCCGACCGTGACGCGATGGATCTTGCCCAGCCGACCGCTGCGGATGAACTCGGCCGCCTCGCGAAACGGTCCGAAAACGTTGGACCGCTGCTGGCTGCCGACCTGGAACACCCGCTCATGCTTCCGCGCCGCCTCAATGCACAGCCGCGACTCGGCCAGCGTCAGCGTGAGCGGCTTCTCGCAGTAGACGTCCTTGCCCGCCTGGCAGGCCAGAATCGCTGGAATGGCGTGCCAGTGGTCGGGCGTCGCGATGCAGACGGCGTCGATGTCGGGTCGCGCGAGCAGTTCGCGGAAATCGTTGTAGCCCTGGCAGCCGCCACGCCCCTCCCGGCCTTCATAAGCCTTGGCCACACGCTGCAGTCCATCGTTGCGACGATTCGTGTCCACATCGCACACGGCCACGACCTGCACGTCGTCGAAACGCAGCAGCTCGCTGAAGTGATAGTCGCGAGCCATCTTGCCGCAGCCGATGATGCCGACAGCGATCCGCTCGCTGGCCTTCACCTGCTCGTCACGACCCCAGATACGGGCGGGCAGTACCAGTGGCAGGGTGGCCGCCGTGGCCGCCTGCAGCGCGCGACGGCGCGACATTCGTCGATCGAGACCCATGCGGGCTTTCCTCTCGTGCACAAAAAGGGACCGGACGTTACCAGATGCGGATCCGCTCCGCGGCGGGCTTGTAGAGCGAATCGCCTTCCTTGATGCCGAACGCTTCGTAGAACTCATCCAGGTTCGACACCGGACCATTCGCACGGTAGCGAGACGGTGCATGCGGATCGGTGAGCAGGCGCTGCACCATTTCCGCGTCGCGGTACTTGCGCCGCCAGATCTGCGACCAGCCGATGAAGAACCGCTGGTCGCCGGTCCATTGATCGAGCACCGGAGCCGGCTTGCCGCCCAGCGACAGGCGGTAGGCCTTGAGCGCGATCGACATGCCCGACAGGTCGGCGATGTTCTCGCCAAGCGTCAGTTCGCCATTGATCCGTTTGCCGGGCAGCGGTTCGTAGCCGGCGAACTGTGCGACAAGCTTCTGCGTCAATCGCGTGAAGGCCGCCTGGTCCTCCTCCGTCCACCAGTTCTCCAGGTTGCCGTCCCCGTCGTACTTGCTACCCTGGTCGTCGAAGCCGTGACTGATCTCATGGCCGATCACGGCGCCGATGCCGCCATAGTTGACCGCGTCTTCGGCCTGCGGATCGAAGAAGGGCGGCTGCAAGATCGCGGCGGGAAACACGATCTCGTTCAGGCCCGGATTGTAGTAGGCATTCACCGTCTGCGGCGTCATGCCCCATTCCTCCCGGTCGACGGGCTTGCCAAGCTTGTCAAGCATCCGCTGGTGTTCGTGCAGCGACGAGCGGATCAGGTTGCCCACGAGGTCGCCTCGCTGGATCTCCAGCTTGGAATAGTCGCGCCACTTCGCGGGATACCCGATCTTCGTGGTGATGCGCGCCAGTTTCTCCTGCGCCCGCTTCTTCGTCGTGGGCGTCATCCAAGTCAGGTCCTGGATGCTGATTTCGTAGGCTTTCAGCAGGTTCTTGACCAGCTCGTCCATCCGCGTCTTGGCTTCGACCGGGAAGTGCTGCGCGACGTACAGGCGTCCGACGGCATCGCCAAGCACGCCGAAGTCGCCCGCGCCGCCGCCCGACGTGGCCTCGACCGCTCGCTTCCAGCGCGGCTTCTGCTGCGGGATGCCGGCCAGTTCGCGCGACTGCAGGTCGAAGTGCGCGTCGACGTAGGCTTGGGACAGGGCCGGAGCGTACGCGTCGACGACGCGGTAGCGGAGGTACTGCTTCCAGACCTCCAGCGGCGTATCCTTCAGGATCGGCTGCAGCCCCGTGAAGAAACTGGGCGTGACGACGTTGATCTCGGCCAGCCCCGGCGCACCGGCGGCCTCGAGAAACGGCTGCCATGCCACGGCGGGAATCTTCGCCAGCAGCTCCTCCATCGTGTGCTTGTTGTAACGCTTCTCCGCGTTTCGCAGTTCCACGCGCGGCCACTGCACTTCGGCAAGTCGCGTTTCGAGCTGCAGGATCGCCTTCGCGGCATCGGCTCCATCCGTCCGACCGGCCAGCGTGTGCAACTTCTCGATGTACGCTACCAGCGCCTCGCGCGCCTTCAGATACTTCGGGTCGTCCTGCAGGTAGTAGTCACGATCCGGCAGCGACGTGCCGCTCTGCGCGACGGCGGCCAGGTAACGCGTCGAATCTTTGTCATCCTGGTCGACATAGAAGCCAATCGGCCCGGGCACTCCGATCTTCTGCAGGTACCCGAGATGCTGGATCATCTCCTGGACCGTCTGCAGCCCTTCGATGCGCTGCAGTTCCGCCGCCAACGGCTCCAGCCCGCGCGCCTCCACGCCGGCCTCATCCATGAAGCTCTGGTAGAAGTCGCCCACCTTCTGCTCGTCACTACCCTGCGGATGCTGGCCCTCGGCGGCCTTCTCGATGATCGTGCGGATGTTCAGGAGCGCTTCGTCGGCGAGGATCGTGAACGAACCGTAGTTCGACTTGTCGTCGGGGATCGGCGTGTGCTGCAGCCACTTGCCGTTGACCGCGAGGAAGAGGTCGTCCTGGATGCGAACGCCCTGGTCGAATCCTTGGGCGTCGATCCCCGACTTCAACTCCTCTGCATTCAGCGCGGCAGAGTTCAGCGTCGCGGCGTCGTGGAGCGCAAGCCGTGGACCCGCGAAGACCATCAGACCAACCAGCAAGGCAGCTGCCAGACGAACGTTCATGCGCAATAGTTCCTCTTGGGGGATGAGCACGCGGCGTGAAGTTCCGCGCGGTGGATTCCATGGTCAGGGATTGGGTGCTTCCGAGGAGACGTCGGTGTCTGGGGAGCCCTCGATTCCTGGGGACGCTTCTGCTCCCGAGGAGCCGCCGGCTTCGCGCAGTCGCCAGATCTTGATCGCGCCATCGAAGCCGGACGAAGCCAACCAGCGTCCGTCGGCGGGCGTGGCCACGGCCAGGATGCGACCCGTGTGGCCTTTCAGCACCAACGCCTCCTTGCGGCGGTCGATGTCCCAGACATGCACCAGTTGATCCTCCGAACCGACCGACAGCGTAGCGGACGAGCCGCTGTAAGCCAACCCGCGAACGGGCGACGCGGACAGAAGCGCGAACGCCTCCTGCCATTTTTCTTGCGCGCTGGGCCGACCGGCGACGACGATCCGGCCATTCTCGCCTGCGATCGCCATCGTCTGCGGCGCAATGGCTGCCAGGGCCCGAGCCGGTTGCACGCCCGAGGACCAGCGTTCCGGCGCCTGCGATTGCGAGTTGTCCGCGGGCTGCTGGAGCCCCTCGGCCGCCCATGTCACCAGCTGTCCGTCGGCCAGCAGGGCGACCAGCTGTCGTCCTTCATCGGCGTAGGTCAGCGCCTGCACCGTGGCTTCGACCGGCAAGCGGGCGGCGACCTGGCCGGACTCGACATTCCAGAGCAGGACCTGTCCATCGTCACCGGCGGAAGCGAGTCGCTGTCCGTCGGGCGTGATCGCCAGCGCACGGACGACAGCCGTGTGCGCTTCGAGTGCCGCGAGCTGGCGACCCGAGGTGACATCCCAGCGTCGCACCACACGGTCGTAGCCGGCGGTCGCGATCCAGCGTCCGTCATGGCCACACGCGACGGCCATGAGCATGTCCTCGTGGCCCTCCAGGGCGTGCAGCAGCGTGCCGTTCGCAGGGTCCCAGATGCGGACGATCCCATCCACACCGACGGAGGCCAGGCGCTCCCCGCGCGGGTCGGCGGCCAGCGCCGTCACGGCGCCGGCGTGTCCCAGCAGATCGCGTAGATGAAGCTGCTCCGACCACTTCGTCCAGACCGCCTGCGTCAACTCCGACACGTCCCGCGCTATCTCTCCACTCGCTATCTCTCCGGCCGCCCGCCATGACTCGGGCGTGTCGCTCAGCAGATGGTAGGCCGCTTCAAGCTGCTCGGCGTTCAGGTAGGCACGAGCGAGTGCCAATCGACCCTCAACCAAGGTCGGCTCCTGCTGCACCAGTTTTTCCAGCCGGGTCACGGCGCGCGGACGATCGTCCCACCACCACTGAAGACAGGCAAGTGCGCTTTGGAGCGCGGCGTTCCGCGCGGCCTCGTCCGCATCGCCAGCCGCTGCATCGTCCCGCCAAGTTTGCTGTAGTCGCTGCTCGAAGGCCGCCCGCGCGGAAACCCCCTCGCCGTCCGCGACTTCGGGGAAGGCGGCGGCGATCCGCTCCAGCAGCCCCAGTCCCTGTTCGTTCCAGAGAC
>JBIIEC010000370.1:0-6118 GCA_044238045.1 Pirellulaceae bacterium
CACAGCTCCCGGCCGTTCGTCACATCGTCGGCCGAGAAATACAGATTGCCTTGAAAGGCCGTCAGGTTGCTGGGCGTGGAAGCGCCACCCCCGGTGGCGATGTTCTTGACGAGCGTCGTGCCAAGCTCCGTACCGTCACTGACCCACAGCTCCATGCCGTTCGTACCGTCATTGGCCGCGAAGAACAGTTGCGATCCAACCACGGTGAGACTGTTCGGATTGGTCGTCGGGCCCGCGTCGTTGATTCGCTTGACCATCACCGTACCCGCGGACGTTCCGTCGCTCTTCCAGAGCCCCAGGCCCTGACCCGGCGTGGCGTCGGAGGCCGCGAAGTACAGCAAGTTATTGAAGGACACGAGACTCTTCGGATCGCCCGCGGCGGTACCCGGATTCAGATCCTTGACAAGCGATGTGCCCGCTTCGGTTCCATCCGTCTTCCAGAGCTCGGTACCCACATCGGTGATCGCGCTGAAGAAGACGATTCCGTTGGCCTCCGTGAACAGCTTGGGATTCGACGCGGTGATGCCGGTTCCGATATTCTTCACCAGGCGGGTGCCCGCTTCCGTGCCATCACTGGCCCACAGCTCCACGCCCGTGTTGTTTCCACCGTTCGCCGCGAAGTAGAGCGCCCCGCCGACGTAGGCCAAGTCGCTTGGCGATGCGCTGGCCGCGCCCGCGTTGATATCCTTCACCAGCACCGTGCCTGCGGACGTTCCGTCGCTCTTCCAGAGTTCCGTGCCTCCCGAAGCCGTCGTAGCACTGAAGAACAGCGTGCCGTTCGCGTTCACCAGGTTGCCCGGGGACGAACTGCCGACACCCGGTTCGATATCCTTCACCAGTTCGGTGCCCGCCAGCGTGCCGTCGCTCTTCCAGAGTTCCGTGCCGGAGGTCGCCGTCGTGGCCACAAAGTAGGTCGTCGCACCGACCTGTGTGACCGAAGTCGGCGTCGAGGACGCGGGCGACGTATTCACGTCCTTGACCAACGTAAAATCGATCGCCAGCAGGTTGCGGTCTTCCAGGAACTCCAGCGGCGCACCCCGGCGTTGCAACCGCGTGCGCCGTTGGACGCGCGCTCGGCGGGCGGCGCGAGACGATCCGCGGGAATCAGCCAAGGCTTCAAAGTGCCGGCGAAGGAACTGGATGTATGGGGACATGCTCATGGCCTGTTCTCGATGGATACCGACTACCGGGAGTGCTTTAAGGTGTACGTCGAAGGTGGACATGGATTCGCGGAGCGTGACGCGATGGATCACGCGGAACCGGGGTTCCGCGGCAAGCTCGTGGGAACGTCGGCGGCCCTTGCCGGGACGATCCAGACCTCCTGCTGGTTGTCGTCCTGGCTCGCTCCGCCGAAAACGGGATTCATCGCTCCGCGAATCACGTCGACGGCGAAAATCTCGTCGACACCCGACTGGAAACGAAACGTGGCCACGGTCCGGCCGGAGATCATGTCGATCACCGCCAGGCCGCAGCAAAGCTGTTCATGTTGTTCGGAAATGGGCAGGCCACCAAAGATGTTGCTCTCGCGAATCCGCGACAATCCCACGAAGGCGAACTGGTGGTGGAACGCCAGGCCGCGCGTGTAGCCCGGCACATGCTCCACCGGCTCCGCCTTGCCCGTCGCGACATCCACTCGCGACAAGCGACCGTGGCCGGAATCGAGCACCCACAGCTCCCCATTGCGAACGCGCGGCGAATGCGGCATCGCCAGGCCGCGCGTCACGATCTCGCCGCTGTCCACGTCGATCAGGCAGCCCGTCCGCGCCTTGTCCAGTCGCCAGCCCGCCGGCGTGTTCGTCTCCGCCAGTGCCGACACATAACGCGGCCGTCCGCCATCCATCGCCATCCCGTTGAGATGGCACCGATCCTCGTCCGCCAGTTCCGTGATAAACCGAGGACGCCAGCGAGGCACGAAACTGTGCGCGTCATCCAGCGTACTCAGGCACGAGAACAGCGTGTTGACGACCCACAGGCCCTCCGTGCCCCACCCCAGGTCGTGCCCCAGGATGCGGCCCGTGTGACGACTGCTGTGCGCCACATAGCAGCCGTCGAACGTGCCCTGCGGCTGGACGCTGCGCGCCACCTCATGGCTCGCTCGCAAAAACTGAATCTGCGACCGCAAACCCACCGCGATCCGGTCGTGGCCCACCGCAAGCCCCATGGGCTGGTCGAAGTCCAGCACGGAGATCTTCATCCGCTCGTCATGCGCGCCCAACACCAGCACCTTGCCGGCCTGGTAGGTCGAGAACACAATCGAACACCCCAAGTGCTTCAGGATCTCCGGAAGCACCGGCGTGTACTCGTAAGACACAGCTACCCGACGCTCCATGTCAGAACGGTCGGGCTTGGTGATCGCGGGGCTTTCGACCATAGACCTTCACTGCGGTGAGACACCGGGCAGAATGACGAATGTTCATGTAGCGGGACTGAAACAATCGCCATCGTCATCGGGGCGTCGGCGCTCGTCAATCTGATCGCTACTTTTTACTCGACACACTGCGGCCAGCCGCCAGATCTGCCGTAAGCGAACGCAGGCCGGAGTAGAGGCGAGAACGCCCAAGTTTTCAGTCGCTCGCCCATTCTAGAAAGATTCGATCGAGTGCGGCATGGGGTCCGTGCTCGGAATCGCCCCGCCCACCAGCGGCCGACCGTTCCTCCAGCGACGCATCGTCCCCAGCACGTCGCTTCGCGTCCGTCGCGGAGGCGGTGTCCATGGGGTCAAGTGAGAACAGGTCGAGTGCAGAAGCAGACTGCTTTAGATATGGGTCCGCTTCAATGACCACCGGTTTCGCTGCCGGTGCTCCGGCTGAATAGGTGCCCTGCGTCAGCACATAGACGAAGTCGGCCGAGTCGAAGTCGCCGTCGCCGTTCCAGTCGCCATCCGCGAACATCGCGTTTCCGGGGACGCCATCCTCGTATTTTCCGGCCATAAACACCGCCAAGAGGTCCGATTCGTCGAAGCGGCCGTCACCGTTGGAGTCGCCCAGCACGCGCACCATGCCTCCCGGCGTACCGTTGGGCTGGGCACTGGCCCGCCAGCCCAGCGATGTGGACAGCAGACTCGCCTCCACCGGCGGTTCCACCGCCTCCAACGTCGCCCCGCGTCCGTCCGTCTCGCGGTACCAGCGGTCGCTATAAAGAAGCTGCAGTTTCGAGCCGTCTCGATAGACCAGCGTCAGCGGTTCCCCGCTGTCATCCAAGGCTCCCAGCCACTGTCCGGCGACGGACACTTGGTTTTTGTAGCGAATGCTAAATGCTGTCAGGTCCCGGACCATGACCAGCTGCTGGCCAGGCGCGAGCAGTCGTTGGCCAGATCCGGTGAACTCAAATTCGATACCGCGGGGCGAACCGTCGCGGAGCACGCGTTCGAAGCGAACGCCGGCCAGGTCGATGGTCTGGTTGCCGACGTTCTTGAGTTCCACGAATTCAAATCGATCCGCGTCGTCCACGCCCGCTAGCCGCTCGGCCTCCGTCAGCGGCCCGGGGTTGTAGTTGATCTCCGAGATCCGCAGGCTGGCGAGGCTGGCAGGCGTTTCGACTCGGAAATCGGCCTCCGTCACCGGGCTCCACTCGACGCCATTGAGCGTTCGTGCGCGGACCAGGCTGGCGGAACGGATCGGCAGGCCCTGGCCGCTCTCCAGCCGGATGGCCTTGGGATTAATCTCGCCCCCGGACAGTCGCGGATCCGATCCATCCGTCGTCACGTAGATCTCCCCGCTGCCATTGCGGACGATGGCGACTTCAACCCCCGGCTCCACCACTCCACCCTGGCGACTGAAGGTCGGCGCGTGCGTGTTGGGGAACCACCACTTCACGCCCGTGAACTGGTTCAGCACGACCTGTCGTCGTCCGATGCCCTGGCTGCTCCATTTCTTGAGATTATTGACAGCCGTCTCCCATGTGGTCTTCGTGAAGGGATTGGTCGCGCGCGACACGTGCCCATCGCCCCAGCGCGCCGATTCGGCGATGATCGCCATGTTGATCTCGGCCGCGCGCCGGTCGAGCATCTCGCGAATCTTGGCATCGGACAGCAGTCCGTCGTCCGAGAACAACTGGGCGACGCGATCGCGGAACCGCGTCAGGTAGTCCGAATTGTTGGTGGCCAGCTGCTCATGCATCCAGTGGGGATTGAACGTGGCAAACGCCTTGCCGTTCGCAACCAACGGAGTCACCATGTTCTGGTCCCCCGTGTCCATCGAATGCTCGGAGTCGTGTTCGTAGAACTTCCAGCCGTCGGGGTTGCTGCGATTGTAGGTGCCAAAATAGTTATTCAGGCCCGGGCGCGTAAACTTGGATCCGGGACCATCGCTATCGGACGTGAAGTACGTGATGATCATGTAGTCGATGATGTTGTCGACATCCATTAATCGCTCGTACGCCGAATTGCGCGTACCATCCGGGTTCATGCCCTGCACGCGATAGTAGTCGGCCATGTTGGCGTTGCCCAATCCGCCGGGCTTCACGAACTCGGCCCACAGCCGCTTGTAGGAATCCAGCGTCCCGTCGGTCGCGCCGTTGTTGCGTGGATCGTTGTGCACCACATCGTAGTCCTCGGGCTCGCCCCCCAGGTACGACGCTGCGTAGTTGTTGTCGATGCGTTCGTCAGTCTGAAAGAGGCCCCAGTACATGCCGTTGATGTAGAGGTGGTAGTGGCGGCCGCGCGAATACGGCTGGCCCAAGGCTCCCTGAAGGTCGCGCGAGTAGATATCGCGGAGGAACGTGTTGCGCGTGTCGCCCTGGAAGGCCCAGGAGTAGTTCTGCGTCGTGCGCAGGTCGATCTTGGCGAAGCGGCTGGAACCTTCATCGCCGAAGAGCGGGAAGTTGAGCCAGCCCTCGCCATAGGCCGAGTCGAAGTAGACTCGAAAGGCGTGCTTGGGGTTGTCCGCGCTGCGGCTGAAGCCACCGCGGATGCGGAGTCCGATATTCTGCTGGAATCCAGTGGTCCCGTCCGGGTTGATCAGTTCCAGCGATGCGGGCCGTTCGGCGGCGAACCCTTGGGCGGAGGCGCGGGCGTAGATGCCCGTGCGCGCGTCAAACAGGTTGGGCAGGTCGGTCACGATCGACATCGACGGGATCTGCGTGAACGCCTGCTTGAGCTGCGGACCCCAGGTTGGACTGTTCACGATGTCCGGGTCCATGCCGTAGTCCACGCGATTCGCGCCCCAGGTGGAGGGCCAGCCAGCCGGAGCCTTCCCATCGGGCGCCTGCTTCAGCACATCGTCCAGGAACACATAGGTCCGCGTGTCGCTCAGCGATGGCAGGTAACCTTCGCGGAATGACCGCGCGCGGACGACCGTCGTCTTGCCCACCGTGATCGGGCCCGCATACACCTCGCTGTTCGCCAGCGTCGGCTCGGCTCCGTTGAGCGTATAACGCACGGTGGCCAACGGGTCGGCGTTCTGGATCGACACCTGAATGGCTTCCGCATAGAAGCCGTGCGGCTTCTCGATCACAGGCGTGTTCACCCGCGCCACGAGCGCTTCGCTGACGTTCTCCGCCGCCGGCGTCGGCGTCAGCAAGTAGCGGAACGCGCCGGAAGCATCCAGCCCGTAGGTGATGCCCATCGACTGGGGCGGATACGCGCCGCCCAGGTCATGGATCAACTGGCCCTGCGGCGACACCAGCAGCACCGATTCGCCACTCGAATCGAGGCTGAAGTTCGTGTGCAGGCGACCGCCCTCGTCCAGCGCCGGATTCGTGAGGTTCAGGCCCGACGCCAAGACGACCAGGTAGCCGTTGGCGGGAATCATCGTGCCGGCCGGAAACTGCCATCGCGTGGGCTGCACCGGATCGTCCGACAGCGACATCCCCCCGGCGTCGATCGCGAAGGGCATCAGGTTCCGCAGTTCGATCCAGTCCGGCGAAATCCTCGCGCCCGAGAACGTATTCGCCTCCGTCGCCCGCGTCCGCGTCCAGACCGTGCTCGTGTTCCTCGCCATGATCTCGTTGATCACCACAGGCCGGTCGGACACACCGATCTGCACCGTCACGGGAGCCGACACGGACGCGGACTCGCGGACGACATACTGGAAGGTATCCAGGCCGCTGAAGCCCTCCGCCGCACGATAGGTGAAACTGCCATCCGCGGCCAGTGCGAGCACCCCTTGCTGCGGCCCGG
>JBIIEC010000044.1:0-21490 GCA_044238045.1 Pirellulaceae bacterium
GTCCCGTGATCCGGCCGGGGCCCGTGTAGCCGCGGCGAAAGAAATCGTTGTTCAGCACGTCCAACGTGTACGCGCGGCCTTCGTTCGCGCAGAAGCTAAACCAGTCGGCGTTGGCCAGCGATTGGACCTGCACGGCCACGGAAGCCTGCAACTGGCCATCCACGGTGTAGGTAAAGGAGTCGCTGCCAACGAAGCCGGCGGGCGGTGAGTAACGCAGCCACGATCCGTCGATCCGCACCACTCCCCCCTGCTGCGTCGCACCCACGCTCGTGATCGACCGGGCTCCCTGGTATCCATTGCCCACGAAGTCGTTGTCCAGCACGGACAGCAGCGTGTCGGACGTATCCTGGTAGGCCAGCAGGTAGTCATCGCGTACGGGGCGCGTCACCTGCACGTTCACCGACGCTTCGTGCAAGCCGTCGGCCGTGTACGTGAAGCGGTCTGAACCCGAGTACCCGACGGGCGGCGTGTACAGCACCTCGCCCGTCGCTCCCAATGTCACCGAACCGCCCTTCTCCGACGCCGGGGAGACCTGCGTGACGCGCGTCACCGCGTCCATCATCCGCCCCTGCAGGACGCTCCAGTAACGATCGTTGCCCAGCACGTTCAGCGCGTGGGCAGTGCTGTTGATGTCGACCTCCGCGTAGTCGTCCGCCACGGGCCGCGCCAGATGCACACCGACTCGCGCCGTGTAGCGGCCGTCGATGACATACTCGAAGCTGTCGTACCCGCTCTGATTGGAAGCCGGCGTGTATTCCACGGCCAAGCCATCTGCCGACACGCGGACCGTAGAGCCCACGGACGACGGTCCGACATGCGTGATCCGCCGGGCGCCGTTGTACGCTCCCTTCCAGAACGGATCGTTCGCCTGCACGCGCAGTGTCTGCGCGGACACGTTCTGCACGAACTCGTACTGATCGTCGGCCAGCGTCGGCGGCACCGAGATCGTCACTTGCGCCGGATACTTGCCGTCCACGATGTAGATGAACTGTTCGTCGCCCGACGTCTCTCCCGATCGGTATTCGACCGAGCGTCCATCCGGGCCGAGACGCACTTCGCCTTCGCCATCGGTGACGCTGAGCGACGTGATCCGGCGCGGCCCCTCATAACCGGACCAGAACGGGTCGTTGTCCAGCACCGACAACGTCTGCCAGACGCCCGTGGGCGGCAGCTGGTAGTTGTCGACGGAAAGCGGCGAGCGGACGTCGACCTGGACGGTCGCGAAGCTGACGCCATCGACAAAGTACTGCAACGACTCCTGTCCCGCGAAGTCGGCAGGCGGCGTATACCAGAGCGACTTGCGATCCTTCGCGACCTCGATCAAGCCGCCTTCACTGCCGTAGCTGACCGCCGTGATCTCCCGAGCACCAGCATACTCGGTGGCGAACCCATCGTTCTTCAGCACGTCCAGCGCAATGACGGTGCCGTTCTGGTGCGTCGAGTACGCATCGGCGTTCAGGAACAGGCCCGCGGCATCCAGGATCTGCCGCGCTTCGAGCGACTCCAGCGACGGCTTGCGACGCCGCGAGGCGGCCAACGGGGAACGACCATGCCAGCTCATAGGAAAAGATCCTTCAACGAATCGGACCGGACGATCATCAAGAGACAGGAAGGGGACTGGCAAATGGCATACCGGATCCCTCTAATTTGTTCCCGCATTGTACCGGATAACCGGGCCCGGGTTGAAATGGAATCCGGTCGCATTTTTGCAACAGGCGATGAGGCGAAAAGGAACCCGAGCCCCCGTTCCGGCCCTCCCACACGCGAAGAAAAAAACATGAACAATTGCCCCTCCCTCGCATGGCGTTTCCTGTCGCGTCTTCTTTTGTCGCGTCTTCTCCTGTCAGTAGTCTTCTGCGGCGGACCGGCTCGGCTGGCGTGGGCGGAGCAGATCGTGGTCTACGGCGGCACGTCGGCCGGGGTGGCAGCGGCCGTGCAGGCCTCGCGACTCGGCCGGTCGGTCGTGCTGCTGGAGCCCTCCCGGTACCTGGGCGGCCTCACGACCAGCGGCCTGGGGTTCACCGACACGGGGGACAAGACGCGGATCGGCGGCGTGGCCCGCGACTTCTATCGCCGGATCAAGCAGCACTACGACCAGCCAACGTCTTGGCGTTTCGAGAAGTCGGCCGACTACGCTCGTTACCGCGCCGACGAGGATGCGATGTTCACCTTCGAACCGCATGTCGCCACGCTGGCCTTCGACGCAATGCTGCGTGACGCGCAGGTGCGCGTCGTGCGCGAACAGCAGCTCGACCGGCGCCAAGGCGTGCGCCTCGCGGGCAACCGCATCCAGTCGATCGCGATGGAGACGGGCGAGGTTTACGCGGGGGAGGTCTTCATCGACGCGACCTACGAGGGCGACTTGATGGCGGCGGCCGGCGTGACCTACACCGTGGGCCGTGAAGCGAACGCCCAGTATGGCGAAACGATCAACGGCATCCAGCCGCGGCTGAACCTCTATAACCATCGCTTCCTCCATCCGGTATCGCCGTTCCAGAAGCCGGGCGATCCAGCGAGCGGCTTGATCGCGGGCGTTCGCGCGGAGGGCCCTGGAGTCGAGGGCGGCGGCGATGCCAAGATCCAGGCCTACTGTTTCCGCATGTGCATGACGCGGGTCGCGGCCAATCGCGTACCCTTCCCGCGTCCGGAAGGCTACGACGAACGCGAGTACGAGCTGCTGTTCCGGATCATGGAGTCGGGCGACCTGCGGATGCCGTTCAGTCCCGACCTGATGCCAAACGGCAAGACCGACACGAACAACCTGGGCTCCATGTCGACCGACTACATCAACGCGAACTGGGACTACCCGGAAGCCAGCCACGAGCGACGCGCGGAGATTGTCGCGGCGCATGTCCGCTACCAGCAAGGGCTGATGTGGACGCTGCAGAACCATCCTCGCGTCCCGGAGGCGATCCGCGGCCCGATGGCCGAGTGGGGCCTGGCGCGCGACGAGTTCCTCGACAACGGACATTGGCCGCACCAGCTCTACATCCGCGAGGCACGGCGGATGGTCGCCGATCACGTGATGACCGAAAAGGACTGTCGCCGCCAGACGGTCGTCGGCGACTCGGTCGGCATGGGCTCCTACAACATGGACTCCCACAACACGCAGCGATACGTCGACGCCGCGGGCCACGCCGCCAACGAAGGTGACGTGCAGGTGTCACCGGGCGGCCCCTATCGCATCAGCTACCGCTCCATCGTGCCGCGCAAGGGCGAAACGGCCAACCTGCTCGTGCCCGTCTGCCTGTCGGCTTCGCACATTGCCTACGGGTCGATCCGCATGGAGCCCGTGTTCATGATCCTCGGCCACTCGGCTGCGACGGCCGCGTCACTGGCCCTCGAGCAGCAGCGGGGCGTGCAGGAGATCGACGTCGACGAACTGCGACGCCGGTTGGTGGCGGAAGGCCAGGTGCTGGAGTAACGCCGGGGGCGGAGTTCCCGCGGGATCGCGCCTGATGGGCCGGTTCAAGCCAGCTTCGCCTCGAACCAGGCGGGCGGCCGCGCGTGGAACGTCACATGGCGACGTTCCAGGGGATGCCAGAGCGTCACGCGCCAGGCATGCAGTCGCAGAGGCGGATCGCCGACCGCCAGCGTCGGCATGGCCGTCGGATCGACGCCTTCGCCGTAGATTGGATCGCCGAGGACGGGCAGCCCCAGGTGGGCCAGATGCAGGCGAATCTGGTTGGTGCGTCCGGTGATCGGCCGCGCTTCCAGATAGCTGGTGCCGTCGTCACGCCGCTCCAGCACGCGGAACCGGGTGAGCGACGTGAGCCCGCCCTCCTTCACCTCGCGTGCCCCGAGCCGCGCCGCGATGGCGCCGATCGACGCGCCACAGTCGAACGCGTCCTGCTCCGGATGACCGGCTACCTGCACCAGATAGCGTTTCTCGACTTCACACCGTTCAAACTGCGGCTGCACCTGTCCGGCCACGTGGCGCGTTCGCGAGAGGACGACCACGCCTGACGTGTTGGCGTCCAGCCGATGGGCCACCCGCAGCACCTGCGGACGATACACTTCGTTGAGCAGGTAGATGAGCGTATGGCGATTGAAGCGGCCGCAGGGATGCATGGGCAGCGGCGCGGGCTTGTTCACGACGACCAGCGCTTCGTCCTCATGCACGATCTCGATGGCCGGATTCACGGCGGGCTCCACCGTGCCCGGCACGACGTTTTCGATCCGATCGCCGGCCAGCACCACCGCGTGCGGACCGATCGACTCGCCCCGCCGCTGCACGCGTCCCGCAGCGAACACCTCGTCCCAGACCGACGATTCCACATGCGTGAACAGCGTCGTCAACAGCTCCCGCGCCGTCACTCCATCCAGCCTTTGCGGCACCACCACCGGTCGACGATTCTCATAGGGCTGGCTGCCCGGCAACGGATCCGCCAGCGCCCGCAACGCCCGCTCACGCCCCGCAATGCACTCCTGCATCGTCTCGTCCGGAGTACGATAACAGTACGGACACGACGTGCCGGGCACATACTGCGGCGATGCCTGCTCCTCGACCGTCAGCGGCATCTGGCAGGCGAAACACAGGGCCGTATCGGTCTCCCGCAACTGGCTGTCGAGTGCCACGCGCTGGTCGAACACAAAGCAGTCGCCATCGTAGTGCGCGTCGCCACACTCCTCGAAATACTTGAGGATGCCGCCGTCCAACTGGTACACCTGCCTGAATCCCTGCTGTTCCAGGTAAGGCCCGGCCTTCTCGCAGCGGATGCCTCCCGTGCAGAACATCACCACCGGCTCTTCCTTCCAGTCCTGCGGCAGGCGCACGACTTGGCTGGCGAAATCACGGAAGTGCGAGATTCCGATGGGGACCGCGTCGCGAAACGTGCCGAGCTTCACTTCGTAGTCGTTGCGCACATCCAGCAGCCGCACGGGGCGGCCTTCGTCCAGCCAGGCTTTCAGCTGGCGGGCAGGCAGTTTCGGCGCCGCACCCGCGCGCGGCCCCAGGCCCGACGGCTCGAAGGCGATGATCTCCGGTTTAATCTTCACCAGCAGGCGACGGAACGGCACCAAGTCGCTGTAGCTGGCCTTCACCTCCAGTTCGCGGAACGGCTCGTCGCTTCGCAGTAGCTCCAGGAACCGGTCCACGGCCGCTTCGCTACCCGCCACGAACAGGTTGATGCCTTCGGTGCTGAGCAGGATGGTTCCCGAGAGCCCCAGCTCCTTGCACCAGGTGCGAATCTGTTTGCGGCGTTCGACCAGTCGGTCGAGCGGTACGAAACGGTAGGCGGCAATGTTCTTGATCGGATTCATGGGCAGCGCATGCAGGGGACGGAAGGAGATCGAGCGACGAGCAGTTGTCAGGGGCGTACCCACCGGCCCAATCTTTGGGGCCAGGTAACTTCCCGCACACGATGGTTTTCGCTGTCGCCAATATAGACGACACCCTGCGCGTCCACACAGATGCCATGCGGGCGATTCAACTGGGCCTGCCGTGGCGGGCCATCGTCGCCCGCGTATCCGCGATGTTCGGGGCCTCGCCCCACCACGGTCTCGACGGTTCCCGTGCGCGCCACGATGCGGCGGATCACCTGGTTTTCGGTATCGACAACCCAGGCGTCTCCGGCGCGATCGACGGCCAGTCCCTTGGGGCCCTGGAAGGTACAGCGTGTGGCGGCGCCTCCGTCGCCCGAGTACCCTTTTTCACCGGTACCGGCCACATGCTGCCAGCGACCGTGGTCCAGGTCCAACCGCCAGACGCTGTTGCCCTCGCGCAGCGCGACCCACAACGTGCGATCGGTGATGAACAGAGCGCGGGGACCCAGCACAGGGCGGTCGCGCGCTGGCTCGCCAGCCACCGGCAGTTGCCGTTCGCCGTTACCCGCGATCGACTCGATGCGTCCGCTGGCCAGGTCCACGCGACGGATGCGGTGGTTGCCGATATCGGCGACGTAGAGGCCGCCTTTCCCATCCAGCGCCAGGCTGTGCGGCTGGTTCATCCGCGCCGCGACGGCCGGACCTCCATCGCCGGTGTAGCCTGCTGCGCCCGTTCCCGCCACCGTGGTAATGATCCCCGACTTCGCATCGACGCGTCGCACCAGGTGATTCTGCATCTCGACGAAGTACAGATTCGCCTCCGCGTCAAAACGCAGTTCGTACGGTTCGTTCAGCTGCGCGTCGCGGGCGAGGCCTCCATCGCCGCGATAGCCTTTCTCGCCTGTGCCAGCCACGATCGTCGCTTCGCCCCGCCCGCGATCGACCCGCCAAAGGCGATGATTCGTCACCTCGGTCACATACAGGGCTCCGTCCGGACCGATCTCCACGCCGAACGGGTTCCCGACGTTCGACGCCGTGGCCGGGCCAACCGGTCCCAACGTATCGCGGCCGGTACCCAGCACGGAGCGGACTTGGCCGTCCCGCAAGGCGGCGTCCCGCGAGCTGGGTTCCTGGGGGCTGGGTTCCTGGGGGCTGGCCTCCAGGGGAACCTCAGACAGGACGGACCAGTGACCGGCCGATACCGCCGCCATGGCGATGGCCCGCAGGAGTCGCCTGCGAACTTCGTAGAATCTCGCGTCCCGGCCCATGGCTCAGTTCTCCTTCCTAGCGAAACCCGGGGGCTTCCTCGCGAAACCCAGGGGCAGGTCGCCTCGTCACGGCCCGCATCTTGGGAGGCATTCGTCCCGGGCACGGCCCCGAGCAGACCCGACCCAATTCTTCAGGCCTGTGGCGGGGCCAAAATATTCGCGAAAAACCGGAACCTTTACCCGGCCCGTGGACGTCTAATCTCGCTGGACGGGCCATGATACTGGTGAGTCCATCGCCGAGCCAGCCGTGGCTCCGCATCCACGCATCCACTCCCCTCACAAGCCTTGAGGATACTCCTATGCGTCCTGCCCGTCCGCTCCACCAGCGTCTGTCCGCGGCCACGCTGCTGATCAGTGCCTGCCTGCCCACCATGGCGGGCTGGACCGGCGAGATCAGCTACCTCGAGCAGTTCTCGCTGGCGGCCGACCGCGAACAGGCGTTGCAGCAGCTCGTGCCAGGGACCGAGGAGTACTACTACTACCACTGCCTCCATCTGCAGCATCAACGGCAGTACGACCCGGTCGAGGCGTTGGTGCAGAAGTGGGTCGAGCGTTTCGGCGTGACGGGTCTGGTGCGGGAGATCCGTCATCGTCAGAACCTGCTGGCCTACGACCGGGAGCATCGCCGTTCGCTGGACTACCTGCAGCAGGAGTTGGGACTGCGGTTTGACCACCAGCGCCAGGCGGAGGACATCGCGGCCGACCTGCCGTTGACGATTCCGGCGGATCTGCTGTCGGAAGAGGCGTTGCTGAAGCGGGCGATGCAGATCCATCCGAACCTCGACGGCCTCGAGGACCGGGGCCTGCACCTGCTGCTGGCCGAAACGGTGACCGACGAACAGCGTCGCGACCTGCTGCGTCGCCTGCCCTGGCCCGACCTGCCGAACCTGCCGCAACTGGTGGTGGCCGACCTCGCCGCGCCCAACAGCGGCGGCTTCGGCAGCCAACCGATCCACGCCCATTTGATGCTCGCGCAGCTGGACGAGTGCCTGCGACTGCGTCCCGAACTGCTGAACGAACAGGCCTTCGTCTCCCTCTATCTCGCCAAGCTGCGACCGTCGGAGGACGTGAACCTGCAGGACCAGCCGCTGGAGGAGTTGGCGTTCCTCGAACGGATGTGGAGCTTCGTGTCGCGGCTGAATCCCAGCCACAATTCGCTCAAGGCCCATGTGCTCCATCACCGACTGGCCTTCGACCTGCGTCGCGGCGAACATGACAAGCAGCGGTTCCTGGAATACCTGCGTCTGCCACGGCCGATGGTGTATGTCGAACCGAAGTTCCTCGCGCGTCCCGAGAACCAGGCGGCGATGGTCGACCTGAACATGGACTATCGCCCGTTGACGACGATGCCTCCGGCGTCGAACGACGAGCCGCTGGTGCGTGCCTACCTGCAGCACTTCCTGCGCGACGCCAGCGACTACCGGGAATTTGCCGACCTCATCGAGGACGGCTACCTGAAGCGGCTGTTCGCGGAGGTGAAGATCGTCCACGGCCTGGGCGATGTCGAACGCTGGGCGTCGCTGCTGCCGCCGGCCGAATACCAAGCCTTGAAGGATCGCATCGACCTCGACTTCGCGCCCACCAATCCCGTGCGTTTCGGCGCGGACGATTCGATCAAACTGGAGATGTTCGTCAAGAACGTGCCCACGCTGCTGGTGAAGGTCTACCGCATCAACGCGGCGAACTACTATCGCGAGAAGAACGAGCAGGTGAACACGAGCATCAACCTGGACGGGCTGGTGCCGAACGAGGAGCAGACGCTGAAGTATGCCGACGCGCCGGTGCGGCGCGTGCTGCGGCAGTTTGAGTTCCCGTCGCTGAAGCAGCCAGGCGTCTATGTGATCGACTTCATCGGCAACGGCAAGAGCAGCCGTGTGCTGGTACACAAGGGGCAGCTGCACTACGTCATGCGCGTCGGATCGGCGGGCCAGATGCTGACGGTACTCAACGAAAAGAATGAACCGCTGGCCGACGCCTCGGCGTGGATGGCCGGCCGCGAATACAAGGCCGGTAAGAACGGCGAGATCGCCATCCCGTTCAGCACCAGCCCGGGCCCGACCTCGTTGATGCTGATGCATGGCGAGCAGGTGACGCTGGACGCCTTCCAGCACCTGGGGGAAGCGTACCAGCTGCGCGCGGGCATCTACGCGAATCGCGAGTCGCTGCTGAGCCGCCGGGTGGCACCGGTCGTGATCCGTGGCGCGCTGACGCTGAACGGCCAGCCCGTCTCGCTTGGCTCGCTCAAGGACGTGCGGCTCGACATCTCCTCGACCGACCTCGACGGCATCACGACGACCACGACCGTCCCGAACGTCACGCTCCGCGACAACGAGGACTTCACGCACTCGCTGCGAGTGCCGCCCCGCCTACGATCGCTGACGGTAACCCTGCATGCGAAGACCACGAGCCTGACCACGAACCAGGATGTGGAACTGGCGGCCAGCGAGACGTTCCGCATCAATGACATCGACGCCTCGCACCAGATCCATGCGCTGCAGTTGACGCGCGACGCGGGCGGTTATCTGGTCGAAGTGTCGGGGAAGACCGGGGAGCTGCTGCCAAATCGCGGCGTGACGCTCACCTTCAAGCATCGCGACTTCCGCGATGTGGCGACGACGACGGTGCGGAGCGACGAGAAGGGCCGCGTGCGGCTGGGTCCGCTGACCAATATCGAATGGGTGCAGGCCCAACTGCAGGACGGCCCGCAGCAGACCTGGCCCCTGGAATCGCCCACGACCAGTTTCGCCGGACGCCTGCATGGGCGCGTCGGTGAAGCGTTGCAAGTGCCCTACTACGACGAACGCCAGCCCGCCAACCGACAGCTGGACCGGCACAGCGTGGCCCTGCTCGAATGGCGGGGCGGATATGTGGCCGACCACTTTGACAAACTTTCGCACGAAGGCGGCCTGCTGACGCTCGCAGACCTGCCGGCCGGCGACTACGACCTGATCTTCAAGCGGCTTGGACAGTCGATGCGGATCAGCATCGCGGCCGGCCAACCGACGGCCGGCTATGTCGTCGGCCCGGCGCGCAAACTGCAGCTCGACGGCCGCGCGCCGCTGGCCATCGACTCGCTTCAGGTGGCCGGAGGCAAGGTGCAGGTGCAGGTCCGCAACGCCACGCCCGCCACGCGCGTGCACGTGTTCGCCATGCACTTCGCGCCGACCCAGACGCCCTTCACTTCACTCAACCAGGCCTCGCCCGGCTCGCTGCTGGTCCACCCGCGCCGCGACCTGGCCTCGCTCTACGTGCAAGGCCGCCTGATCGGCGATGAGTATCGTTATGTGCTGGAACGGCGGTACGCAAAGAAGTTCCCCGGCAACCTGCTGCCGCGGCCCGAGATCCTGCTGAATCCGTGGGAACGCCAGGAAGCGATCAGCGTCCGCGAAAACCTGGGGGAAGGCGGCATGTTCGGGGCCGAGGCACCGATGGCCGCGGCCATGGACGCGCCGATGAACGCCGCCCGGCAGGCTCCCGCGCCGCCGTCCGGCGACTTCCCGAACCTCGACTTCCTGCCCGAAGCCTCCTATGTGGCCATGAACCTGCGGCCCGACGCCGAGGGACGCGTGGTGATCGACCGCACGGCGCTGCACGGAGAGCGCATCCTGTACTTTGTTGCCGAGGACCTGGTCTCCACCGCGCAGCGCGCCCTGGTGCTCGCCGAGGGCACCTTCGATCCGCTGGACCTGCGTCTCGAAGACGGCCTCGATCCCGCCCAGCACTTCGCACTCCGCAAGCAGATCACGCTCTACGAGCAGGACAAACCCTTCGACATCGCCAACGTCGGGTCGGGGCGGTTCCAGATGTACGACAGCCTCTCGCGCGTCTTCCAGTTCTATGAAACGCTGCTCCCAGGCCAGGGACTGGAGGAGTTTCGATTCCTGACGCGTTGGGCGCGACTCTCCGACCAGGAGAAGGATGACCTGTACTCGAAACATGCCTGCCATGAATTGCACTTCTTCCTGGCGCGCAAGGACCCCGCGTTCTTCGAGCGTGTCATCAAGCCGTACCTCGCCAATAAGCTCGACAAGACCTTCTTCGACGACTACCTGCTGGGCAACGACCTGGCGAAGTACTCGCAGGCGTGGAACTACGCACAACTGAACGTCGTGGAGCGTATCCTGCTGAGCCAGCGTTCCGACGCCGAGCGGGCGGCTACGGCGCGCGAACTGACGCAGCAACTGCAACTGCTGCCCGTCGACCAGGACCGCTGGAACCGGCTGTTTGACATGGCCTTGCTGGGACAGGCGTTGGAAGCCGCCGAGGCGGAACAGCTGGCGGCCGACAAGGCAACGGGGGACGCCAAACGCGCGGCCGGCGGTCGCCGTCTGGGACTGGCCCGCGGCGCCGAGAAGGCCAAGGAGAAGGCCGAAGATCGCGCGGAACTGGGTGAGGCCGCGGCCCCCGACGGGGAAATGCCCCAGGGCGGCGCGATGGGCGGCTATGGCGGCGGAGGCGAGGACCTCGCCTTCCGCGGAGAGATGGATGCAGTCTCGGGTGCTCCCGCGGCCTCCGCTCCCGCCGAACCTTCCCGCAGATTTGCCGAAGGCCGCAGCGCCGCGATGGGAGACAACTTCTCTGCCGATGAAAGCCTGCGGCGTGAAAGCCTCGGACGCGACATGCTCTATCGACCTGCGGACACTACGCGCGAGTGGGCCGAAAACAACTACTACAAGCTGCCCATCCAGGAGCAGGCGGCCGGACTCGTCACGATCAACGCCTTCTGGGCCGACTACGCCCGGCATGCGAGCGGCGCGCCCTTCCGGTCCACGCACTTCGCCGAAGCCGCCCGCAATCGCTCGGAAGCCCTGCTCGCGCTCGCGCTGCTGGACCTGCCCTTCGAATCGCCCGACCATCCGATGGCGATGGTCGAGCAGGCCATCCGCGTAACGCCCCAGGGGCCGGTCATCCTGTTCCACGAGCAGGTCGAGGCGGCCACCGCGGCCGATGGTAAGCCGGCGTCGATCCTCGTCAGCCAGAACTACTTCCGCCACGGCGATCGTCACCAGGTCGTGGATGGCGAACAGGTCGATAAGTTCGTGACCGACGAGTTCGTAACGCAAGTCGTCTATGGCGGGCAGGTCGTCGTCACCAATCCCACTTCCGCGCGCCAGAAGCTCGACGTGCTCGTGCAGATCCCGCAGGGTGCCCTGCCCGTGGAACGCTCCCGCGCCACCCAGTCGCATCGGCTGGTGCTGGAACCGTATCGCACGCAGGCCCTCGAGTTCTACTTCTACTTCCCGGCGGCGGGCGAGTTCCCGCAGTTCCCCGTGCATGTCACGCAGGGAGATACGCTGGTCGCCGCGGCCGATCCGTTCCAGTTCCACGTCGTGCCGAAGCCGACGCGAGTCGATGAGAAGTCCTGGGACTATGTGTCGCAGCGTGGCTCCGACGAGCAGGTGCTGGAGTTCCTGACGACGCAGAACATCCACAACCTGCCGCTGGAACGCATCGCCTTCCGCATGGCCGATCCGGCCATGTACCGCAAGACGCTGGACGTCCTGCAGGGACGCCATGTCTACAACCACGTCCTCTGGTCGTACTCCGTGCGCCACGATGACGCCGCCGCGGTGCGGCAGTACCTGGCCCACGAAGCGGGTTTCGTCCAGCAGGTCGGCTACTTCCTGGACAGTCCCCTGGTCCATGTCGACCCGGTCGCGTACAAGGTTTACGAACACCTCGAATACCGGCCGCTCGTCAACGCCCGCGCCCACCAGTTGGGCGACAAGCGTCAGATCCTCAACGAACGGTTCCACGGCCAGTACGAACGCTGGCTCAAGCGACTCAGCTACGAGCCGCAGTTGAGCCATGAGCAGCAGCTCGTCACCGTCTACTACCTGCTGCTGCAAGACCGCGTAGCCGAGGCGGTGGAACGGTTCCAGCCGATCGACCCCGCGCAGCTGCCCGAACGCCTGCAGTATGACTACTGCCACGCGTACCTGAGCATGTCGCAGGGCGACACCACCCAGGCTCGCGCCCTGGCCGTCCGCCACCAGAACCATCCCGTCAAGCGCTGGCGGGATCTGTTCGCCGTGCTCGCCGGACAGCTGGATGAGATCGAGGGCAAGGCACCGACGATCGTCAATCCGCAGGACCGCAACCAGACGCAGGAACAGCTGGCGGCGCAGCAGCCCACGCTGGACCTGAACGTCGACGCCCGCACCGTCCGCATCCAGTATCGCAACCTGCGGCAGGCCCGCGTGCGATTCTACCTGATGGACATCGAACTGCTGTTCAGCCACAACCCGTTCGTCCGCGAACACCAGGGCCAGTTCTCGTTCATCGCGCCGAACGCCGAACAGGTGCTCGAACTACCCGAGGGACAGACAAGCGTGGAGGTGCAACTGCCCGAGAAGCTTCGCAACCAGAATGTCCTGGTGGAGGTCGAGGCAGCGGGCATGCGACGTGCCCAGCCCTACTATTCCAACGACCTCAACGTGCAGGTCATGGAGAACTACGGGCAGCTCCAGGTCACCGACTCTCGCTCCGGCAAGCCGTTGCCAGGCGTCTACTGCAAGGTCTACGTCCGGCAGGGCAACGGGCAGGTCCTGTTCTACAAGGACGGCTACACCGACCTGCGTGGCCGCTTCGACTACGCCAGCCTGAGCACCAACCTGATGGAAGGTACGGAGAAGTTCGCGATCCTTGTGCTGAGCGAGGAAGCGGGCGCGACCGTGCGTGAAGCGGCGCCGCCGGCGCGCTGAACTGCGGTTCGCGGGAGCGGAGAGAGTCGAGAGTAGAATCAGCCGAGCGTTTTCTCGAAGAGGATTCCCTCGGAGACGGGCCGGAAGCCAACCTTGGCAAGCAGCTTCTGGCCGGCGACATTCGAGGCCGCCGACTGGGACTCGATCCGCGTTGCTCCCCGCGCGGCCAGGTTCTTGAGCGACTCGACCAGCAGCAGCGTTCCCAGTCCGCGCTGGCAGTGGGCTGGTTCGATCTCCGTGTGGATCATGCCCATGCCTCCCGTGCGCGGACGCGTGCTGACTGGACCCATGTCCCAGTACAGCACCTGCCCACACGCTGGCCCACCCGCCTTGGGCTCCAGTTGGAAACGGATGCAATCGGTCGGGCCGAAGACACAGGCATCCCACCAGGTGAGGCCGCGAGGGTTCACCTGGTCCAGCACGCGGTAGCTGCGTCGATTCTGGATCTGCACGCGGTCAACAGGCGTGCGCATCTGCGTGAGGTCCAGTTGGAAGACGACCGTGCGTCCTGTCTCGACATAGCCCTTGTCGCGATAGAACAGTTCCAGTTCTGCATCCGCCGTCGGCACGCCGGGCAGGTCGCTGCCACCGCAGAGTCCCAGGTAGAACGGGCTGTAGGGGTAGGGCGCCCCGACGCGGATCCGCCGCGCGCCGGCCCGCTGCAATCCGGCCTCGCACTGCTCCAGCAACCCCGCCATCCACTCCGCACGCCGCGGATGCGGACGCACCAGCAGCATGCTGATGACGCCCTCCTCGTGCGACAGTCCATCGCCCGCGGCGTTGGGGCCGAAGCCGAAATGCCCGAAGCCCATCACCTCCCCGTCCTCGGTCACCAGCATCAGCCCCGACGGTTCGAAGTAGGGCTTCGCGAGCACGAACATTTCGAGCAGCGTACTGTTCATGGGCTGAACAAGTCCCAGCGCGGAGGACTGCTCTTTCCAGACTCGCACGAGCGACGGGGGGTCGCAGTTGAGGAACGGTCGGAAGTGGATCAACGCGCTCATGGATCGATCGTCTACTCCTCCAAGTCCTTCCGGAGTGCAACCACCCAGTCGCCTTCCACGTGAACCGGGATGCGGGGCTGGCAGATGTTGCGGGTGATCTTGTTCTGTCCCGTGCGCACGTCGAACTGCCAGCCGTGCCAGGGACACGTCACCGTGGCTCCCTCCAGACGTCCCTTGCCCAGCGGCCCGCCCTGGTGCGGGCAGACTCCATCCAGTGCATGGAACTCGCCATCCACCTGGTAGAGCGCCACCATGCGCCCCGCCGCCACCAGTTCCAACGAAGTACCCGGCGGACAGTCGACGACACGCGCCAATCGCACCCAGGATTCGTCAGAAGCGGACTCGTCGCTGCTCATGGTCGCTCGTCGGTCACTCGGGAATTGAAAAAGACGGAACGCGGGCCCGGCGGAATCGGGGCGTCTCCGCCAACACGCCAAGCTCCCGGCGTCCTTTCGCGATCTTACTCGCAGAGGTAGCGCGGCGACTAGCCGTTTCCATGGTCGTTCGGCGAACTATCGGCTTTCCTGGCCGATGACGGCGGTCCGCCTGCGTCCGCCCGCGACCGGTTCTCCTCGGTTGCGGCATGCGGCGAAGGCACGACGGAACCGGCGGTGGGCGGATCGACGCGCGTCGCCGTTGTGGTGTCGGCTGGTGGGTCGGCGGCAGGTGGGCTGGCGGCAGCTTGGCTGGGGACAGGAGCCACCGCCGTCTTGCGAGCCGCGCGGCGGGCCGCCTGCTTGTCGCCCGACCGAGCCTTCCAGCGATCGTGCAGCCACCAGTACTGGTCGGGCGCGGTGCGGATCATGCGTTCCAGGTGATCGCTGTACCACTGCGTCAGTGGCTTCACGCCATTCATCTCGTCGCGTAGCGGATCAAAAACGGCGTTGACGCCGATCTCGAACTGCATCGGTCGGACGCGTTTGCTGTAGACCAGCAGCATCGGGGCGCGGTTGACAAGCGAGAACAGGGCGACGGCCTTGTGACAGGAAGCGGGCCGGCCGAAGAATTCGACCCAGCAGTCCTTCGGCCCGGCCGCCTGGTCGCCCAGCAGCACCATCGTGCCGCCCGAGGCGAGCACGGCGTCCAACTGGCGGGCACTGCCCCGCTTCGGCAACATGAACTGTCCCGTCCGCTCCCGGAAGCTCGTCACGAACCGATGCAGGTACGGGTTGTCCAGCGGCCGCGCGACGGTGAACGTGGGAAACCCCAGCAGGCCCGATCCCACGCCGCCCACTTCGAAATTGCCAAAATGTCCGCTCACGATGACCACCGGCCGGGGACTGAGCAGGTTTTCGACCATGACCCGCATGTCGTCGCGGGGGATGTGGATGTAGTCGCGCCAGTTCGTGGGATGGATCTTCCGCGGCACCTGCACCACCTCGCAGAACATCAAGGTCAGGTGACGCCACATCCGCCGCGCGATCCGCGAACGCTCCACGTCCGACAGTTGCGGATAGGCGTAACGCAGGTTTTCGTCCGTGATCCGCCGACGAATCCGCAGCAGGTCGTAGGCAAGCCACGCCAGGCCGCGCGCCAGCGATTCACACGACTCCAGCGACAGCGTCTGCAGCACGCAGACCAGCACGCGCACGATGAAGTAGACCAGCCGATCGACCATGGTCCGTACCTCGACCTCCTGTCTCGCCGCTCCCTCGCCGCCCGGAATGGCCTGATGTCCCGTGCCGATTCGGGCCCACGGTGTCACCCACAGAGTCTCCAGCGGAGTTGCTCGACGGGCGTGTTTTTCAGCCGATGCGAACGGCCTTGCCCGTCTTCGCCGACTTGTAGATCGCCTCAATCACCTCCACCGACCGCCGTCCCTCATGGCCATCAATCGAAGGCGTCGTGCCCTTCTGGATGGCTTGGAGGAAGTCCTTGAACTGCGCGGCGTGCGCGTGGTGGCCGATGGCGGCGGGATCGGCCGCACCGCCGCCCGTCTTGGTCTTGCCGGCCATCCGTTCGCGCAGCGCCGTGTCGCTCTTGAGCGTCCTGGCGAAGTCCCAGACCTTGATGTCCTCTTCCTCCAGCACGGCCGTGCCATGGGAGCCGCTGATCTCGATGCGTTTCAGGTAGCCTGGATAGGCCGCCGTGCTGGCTTCGATCGTGCCGAGCGCTCCACTGGCGAACCGCAGGCTGGCCACCGCCACATCCTCCACCTCGATCCGCTCATGCGCCAGCATCGCCGTATGCGCCGCCACCGACTCGACGGGCCCCATGAGCCAGACCAGCAGGTCGACGCTGTGAATCGCCTGGTTCATCAGCGCTCCGCCGCCATCCAGTTTCCACGTGCCGCGCCACGCGCCGCTGTCATAATACTTCTGTGTGCGGAACCACTTCACATAGGCGTCGCCGAGCGTCACTTTGCCGAAGCGGCCCTGGTCCACGGCCTTCTTCAGCAGACGGCTCGACTCGTGGAACCGCGATGGGAAGATCGTGGCGAGCGACACGCCGTGCTTCTCGCACTCGCGAATGATGCGATCGCAGCGAGCGACCGTCACCTCCAGCGGCTTCTCCACGATCACATGCTTGCCCGCCCGCGCGGCCGCCAGGGCCGCCTCCATGTGGGCTCCGCTCGGCGAGCAGATGGAGACGACATCGACGGCCGGGTCGGCGAGCATGGCCGGCAGGTCTTCATACGCCGTGCAGCTGTGCTCCTCGGCGAAACGCAGGGCCGACTCGGGATTCGCGCTGCAGCACGCCACGAGTCGTGCATTCCGCAGCTCGGCCACCGCCCGCGCGTGGAACCGGGAGATCATTCCACAGCCCACCACTCCAAATCCAAACGCCATCGTACCGCCTCCGCCCCGCCCCCTTCGTCGACTCTGCCGGTCAGGCAACGCGGCGATTATAGCGAATCGGGCAAAATCAGGTGAGGTCTCGTTTTGCCCGGCGGAAAGCCGATCCGGCCTCATTTCGCCTGCAGGCGAAGGAACTCCCACAGCTGCAAGACGGCCGTGAAATTGATCAGGAAGTGGGTCACGACCGAAGGCAGCAGGCGATGCGTCCGCTGGTACAGATAGCCCAGCCCCAGGGCCAGGAAGAAGAGCGCCACGGGGGCAGCCCCCTGGCCGACATGGGCCAGGGCAAAGACCAGGGCACTGACGAAGATCGGCACCAGCCGCGCCCGCAGCGCGGGCGGCTGCGGCACTGGCGATGGCGGCGATGCAGCCAGCGGCTCCCCCGGCCAGGAAGGCAACGGCCGAGCCACTTCGAGGACCCGGGGCTCCAGCGGCCCCTGTGGTTCCCTTGCGAACCCAGCCTCCAGCTCGGTGCCAACGGGGTCCGCCGGGCGACTTCCCCGCGTCATCAGTCGCTCCAGCCACCCCTGCAGCACCAGCCGAAAGAAAAACTCCTCCGCCAACGGTGCCGCCAGCAACGCCGCCACGCCGATCGGCAGCAGGTAACCGAATCGCGGATCGTTGCTGAGCAGATCCACGAACGGATGCTGCTCGGTCAGCTTCGTCAGGCGCTGCACGAGGATGTGCAACAACAGCATGGGGACCACGAGCATCGCGTAGGCGCCGATTCCCAGCCGCACATCCTCCAACCAGCGGCCACGTTCCAATCCCAGGTCACTCCAAGTCGCTCCCGCCACTCCCCGCAGCAACACCCCCGACACGGCCATCGTCAGCAACGAGGATACCGAGAAGGCCAAGACCATGGCGATCTGCTGGTCGGGCGTGAGGTCCTCCAACTGCCAAGGGCCTTCGGGCAGAGCGACCCAGGACCCCACGGCCTTCTGCGTCACCAGCACCAGCAGCACTCCCGCCAGCCCGCACAACAGCATTTCGCCCGCCGACCACGGCACCGCACGTCGCTCCGCCCACGGCAGGATCGGAAGTCCCCGAGCCAGCCGCTTGAAAGCGCGCAGCCACAGCATGAGGCAGAGCGGGATCACCAATGAACTCAGAATCAGCACGCCATCGTTCCTGTTTCTCGTTCCTGTTACTCGTTCCTGTCGGCGGAGTGGGAATGTTCGCAAGGCGTGAACCTTCCGGGCGAGTTCGCCGCGCTGCCCAGCGGTCGCGGCAGTCCCGTGCTGTCCGCGTCAGGAGACCGCCGGAACCAAGGCGAACTCCGGCCTGCGATCTCGAAGGCCCGATCTTGAGGAGCGGCCAGCAAGCCAACACGCCCGCCCCGGCCGGGCATCGCCGACGCGCCCTCCGTTTACGAGGCCGACTTGCCGCGCAGCAGACGCGCGGCGGTCTGGACATACTCGGCGCCGGAGTAGACGGTCGAGAGAATCGCCAGCCAGACGGCTCCCTGCGTCGCCGGCTTCAGCCACGATGGAGGCAGTTCGCCCGCCTTCAGTTTCCGCAGCAGCAGCAGGCTCAGAACCACCGCCAGGCACTGGAACACCATCTTCAGCTTGCCAGCCATCATCGCCGAGAAATCGGCTCCCTGCTGCTCCAGGAAACTTCGCAGCCCCGTCACCAGCATCTCGCGTCCCACGACCAGCACGGCCATCCAAGGCGTGAGGCACGAGTCGGGTTCCGCTGCCAGGAAGATGAACGTGCCGCACACCAGGATCTTGTCCGCGAAAGGATCCAGGATCCGGCCCAACTGCGTCACGAGCTGGTACTTCCGCGCCAGATATCCATCCAGCCAGTCCGTGCCCGCCGCCACGACGAAACAGATCAGCGCAGGCGTATAGAGGCGGAACGGCAACAAGGCGAAGATCGCCAGCGACACGGCCAGCCGCGCGATCGTGATCTGATTGGGAAGGTTGAGTTCCATGATTCGAGATGCCCAACGCGCGGGTGGGAATACAGGGAGCCAGTAGGATTCGAGAGAAGGGTCAGCTAGGCGGTCCATCGACACGCAGCCCCAGCGGGCTGGCGTGTCTCCCACGGCAGCCTGCGACCAGGCCGCCAGTCTTCCAACCGGACCGACACTCGGTCGCCTGCTCCCTGACGGCTGCAAGACTGAGTTGCCCGTCACGGGTTGCCCGTCACGGGTTGCCCGTCACGGGTTGCCCGTCACGGGTCGCAAGATCCTGTTCAGCAGACACCGATCAGGTCGTAACCTTGCGAAGCGACAATCTCGCATTCGACGATCTGGCCGGCTTGGCAACGGTCGCCAGTCACATACACCAGCCCATCCACGTCCGGCGCATCGGCCGTCGAGCGACCGACCCAGGCCTTGCGCTGCTTGGGAACCGGTGCGTCCAGGATCACCCGCATCTTGCGGCCGATCTGCGCCTGGTTCCACTCGAACGCGATCTGCTGCTGGATGGCCATCAGTTCGCCCTGCCGTGCCACGCTCACCTCGGGCCGGATGTGGTCGGCCAGCGAAGCCGCCGGCGTGTCCGGTTCCAGCGAATACGTGAACACCCCCATCCGCTCAAAACGCTGCTCGCGAATGAAGTCGGCCAGTTCCGCGAACTGCTCGTCCGTCTCGCCCGGAAAGCCCGTGATGAAGGTCGTTCTCAACACCAGGCCGGGAATGCGATCGCGGAGTTTCCCGAGCAGTTCTTCGGTGCCGGCACGCGTAACGCGTCGCGACATGCGACGCAGCATCTGGTCGTTGATGTGCTGCAGCGGCATGTCGATGTACGGCAAGATCCGCCGACTGCCGGCCAGCGTATCGATCAGTTCGTCGTCGATGTACATCGGATAGAAATACATCAGCCGGATCCACTCCAGACCCTCGACCTGGTCCAGCTCCCGCAACAGCTCCGCCAGCCGCGGACGACCATACAGATCGATGCCGTAGTAGGTCGTGTCCTGGGCCACCACGATCAGCTCGCGCACGCCCTCGCCCGCCAGCTGCTTCGCCTCCTCGATCACCTGCTCGATCGGCTTCGTCACATGCTTGCCACGCATCTTGGGAATCGCGCAGAACGTGCACAGCCGGTCGCAACCTTCGGAGATCTTCAGGTACGCGAAATGCTTTGGAGTGATACGCAAGCGGTCAGTGTCCGGCAGCGCCCGGATGGCCGCGGGGCGAAACACGGTTCGCTGCTCCTGCTGGTTCCCCAGCAGTCGGTCGGCCACCTGCGTGATCTCCTCGCGGCCGAACACGCCCACCAGATGGTCGATGTCCGGACAGGTCTCCAGCAGCGACTCCTTCTGCCGCTCGGCCAGACACCCCGAGACGATCACGCCGCGCGTGCGTCCCTGGCGTTTCAAATCCAGCATCTCATGGATCGCCGAAAAAGATTCCTGCCGCGCCGCTTCGATGAAGCCGCACGTATTGACGACCACGAAGTCCGCGCCGTCCGGATCGCCCACCAGCTGGTAGCCATCCAGGCGCAACAGTCCCAGCATCCGCTCGCTGTCGACCGTATTCTTGGGACACCCCAAGCTCACGAACGCGTAAGTGCCCTTCGCGTCCGATCCCGCAGGAGCGCCTCGTCTCTTTTCTTTCGTACTTTCAGCCACGGAAACCCGGTTCCCTGAAAAGACCCTGGAACGAACCACAGGCCACATCCACCACCGAGGCAATTCCCCGTTGGACGCTCGACCTTCAGCCGGGAACACCCCACCGCTGACGAAGTCCAGCGGGCCCCGACCGCCATCGTATCAGACGCGCGTTCCATCGAGTAGACGCGCGGCGTCGCCGCGAGCAAAGTCATCCATCCTCGACTCCGGGGATCACAGCGCGTGCTGCCGGTCCTCGATCAGCGGATGACTCCCAGCCCCGAACCGACCGGCCCGAAACCGAGCCGTCGCGTTCAAGACCCCAGCCCGTGGACGCTTACCTCTTCACCAAACAACGCCTCCCGAAGAGATAAGCCACGCAGACGCCCCAAACCTCCAAGGGCGGCTGCTCGTTACGCAAGCACGCCTCGCGTAGTCGTTGAGCGGACCGCCGCTTGTCCCGTCGACAGCTGCCGCGAAAACGCCGGGGAAACGACACCTGCGAAAAGAAAAAAAGCCGTTGGCACAAGGGCTGCAATGCTTACCACCGCAGTGCCGAGGCGGTCCTCATTGACGCGGGAGTTCCTTTTCGATGTTCACTCAGCTTTGCGCGGACCAAGTTGCCCAGCTTACGCGGGAAGAGGTCAGGTCGATGGATTCCGGAGAGCTCATGCAGGCGATCTGGCTGGGGGAATCGGCCTACGGGTCGCGTTCCGTCGCCCCCGAACACGACCACCGTCGCTGCCTGGAGCGGAACGAACTGGAGCGTGTCCTGTATCTGGTGCAGCAGGTGCTCCGCTGCCGCAAGCCTCGCTGACCCCCCAGGGCGACGAGGCATTAAGTCCCCGGGTCCCCGGCGATGGCGGCTTTTCAGCTACCCAATCGCT
>JBIIEC010000371.1:0-6091 GCA_044238045.1 Pirellulaceae bacterium
GGTCAGCAACTGCCAGTGCCAGTATTCGGCATAGGGTACACCCAGCGTCGCCACCATGTACACCGTCGACGCGTGCCAGGGAATAATCGACTCGATCATCGTACCCGTATCTTCCAGCGAACGCGACAGCACGGGGCGCGGAATGCGCAGCGCGTCAAACTTCGGCTTGAAGGCGTCACCGATAATGAAACTGGTCGCATACTGATTCGAGGTCATCGCGTTGGTGATTCCGGTGGCGGCCAGCGTGGCGACGACCGTCCCTGGCTGCGACTGCACGGAGCCGACGAGCCGATTGACGACCGTGGGCATGGCCTTGATGTGGTCCATCGTACCGATGAAGACAAACACCGTGAACGCGATGATGACCGCTTCACTGAGCGCGTAGAGTCCACCGCGATTGAGCAGCTTGGTGATCTCCGGCGGCACGTCCTTCACCCAGGAAGCCATGCGGCAGTCGAAGCCCTTGTGCAGCGTCAGGGCCACGTCGGAGATAGAGAATCGCTGCATCACCAGTGTCAGCAGGCAGGCGACCAGGACGGAGGCCAGCAGGACGGGAACGGTGGGCAGTTGCCGCACGGAACCGTAGAGCACGATCAAGGGCGGCGCCAGCAGCAGCGGGGAGAAGTGGAACAGTTCCTTGAGCTTGGCGAGGAACGGTTCCAGCTGCGCCAGTTCGCCGCCCTGCATCTTGGGCGGATGCACGAAGCCCATCCACCAGAAGATGCCGAGCGCCATGAGGGCCGAGGGAACGGTGGTCCAGAGCATGGAACGGACGTGCGCGTAGAGATCGACTTCAGCGGCCAGGGCCGCGAGGCTCGTGGTATCAGAGAGTGGCGAGAGTTTGTCGCCGAAGAACGAGCCGCCGATGATCGCGCCAGCCGCGATGCCCAGGTTGGCGTCCAGCGCGGTGGCGATGCCCATGAGCACCACGCCGATCGTACCCGCTGAACCCCAGCTGGTTCCGGTCAGCGTCGAGAAGATCGCGGGCAGCACGAAGCACAGCGCGTACAGGTAGCGGGGGTCGATGATCTGGAGCCCCCAGTAAACCAGCATGGGAATGGTGCCGCAGATGATCCAGCTGCCGATCACCAGTCCGATCGACAACAGGATGAAGAAGGCGGGCATGGCGAAGTTGAACTTGGAGACGATCGTGCGTTCGATGTCCGCCCAGCGATGCCCCATCAGCACCAGGTGCGCGACGGCCGCGCAGGAAGCGAGGATGAAGATCACCTCCAGCGGAAACGCAGGTTGGCCCAGCAACTGTGGCCGGACGATCAGCCCGTAGACAACCAGCAGCGCCAAGGTCAGGACGGGGAAGACGGCTTGGCCGAAGCGGGCGGACGGGATGTCCGTCGTCGTTGATGCGGGCGCGTCCACGCGGAAGGCTCCTCGTGTGCATGGTGGGCCGCCAGCGGCGCTCAGCTCAACGCGAGCCCCGCAGAATCCCCGCTAGACGCTCCACCTGCTCGAGGCGATTGTAAGCCTGCAGCGCGATGCGTAACAACGTGGTACCGTCCCCGCAGGGGCTCAGAAAGACAGGCATCTCCATTCGATGCTCGCGATACAGCCAAGCGGCCAGTTCCTCGGGCGCGCGGAGAAAGTCGGCGGGCATGCGGAGGATGGGGATGGTGACGAGGCTGCCGAGCATCGAGGCGGGGGCAGGCAGCGGGATCTGCAGGGCGTCGCACAGGAGATGCTGGGAGTCCAGGGCGAGTTGGTGGTTGCGGCGCATGAGTGCTGCGAGCCCGCCGGGGAACAGCGATGCGAGGAACTCCACGGCTGCGGGCAGCGCGAGCAGCGGAGTGGGATCGAACGTGCCAGTCCAGTCGAACTCGGCGAGGAAACGCGAGCGGCCGGGTCGCGGTCGGTTGGCTGCGTGGCTGATCACCGTCGGGCGAATCTCCTCCTGCAGTTCGGGCCGGACGTACAAGAAGCCCGAGACCTTCGGACCGCAGAGCCACTTGTGGTGGTTGGCCGTGTAGTAGTCCACCTCCCACGCGTCCAACGCCAGCGGCAGCATGCCCGGCGCGTGGGCTCCGTCGACCAGCACGCGGATGCCGCGAGCGTGTGCGCGGCGGATGACCTCCTCGATGGGAAACACCAGTCCGGTCGGGCTTGTCACATGGTCGACCATCAGCATCCGCGTGCGCTGCGTGAACGCGGCCTCGATGGCATTGACGACCTGGTCCGGCCCGTGGATGGGAAACGGAATCGGGACCACCCGCACCTCGCCACCCGCCCGCTCGGCCGCGAACCGCGCCGCGTTGATGCAGGCGTTGTAGCCATGGTTGGTGACCAGGATTTCGTCGCCGGCGCGCCAGGCGAGCGAACGAAAGACGGCGTTCACTCCGTCGGTAGCGTTGCGGACGAAGGCGATGTCCTTCGCGGGAGCTTGGACGATCTTCGACAGCAGGTCGCGGACGGCGTCGAGTTTCGGCTCCAACTCACGCTCGGGCGCAATGAAGCGGATCGGATCCGCCTCCATCGCGTCGATCAGCCGCCGCTGCGCCTGGAGCACGCAGGTGGGCGTGGCACCGAACGAGCCGTGATTCAGGAAGTCGATGTCCGGATTGAGCTGCCAGTGTGTCGCGAGGTCCATCGCGAGAGGGCTTCCTGAAAGGGCAGGAGGGTGACAGGAAGAATCGCACCGGAGGCGTCGCGCGTACGGTTTCGCGCGACGCCGGGGCTCTTCCTGCGGGTCGACTTAGCCCTTCTTGTCGCGCTTGGCCTGCGAACGCTTGCCGCGAGCGGAGACATGGCCGGCGATGTTGCGCGAGAAGCCGGGGGTGTGGCGCGGACCCTTGCCGCGCGCAATTGCACCCTTCTGCTGGGAGGCAATCGACGTCGGTTCGTGCAGGCCACCGGACGGCTTGGTGGACTTGGTGTTCACCGCCGCCGCGCGCGTGACCGCAGCGGCTGCCGCGCGGGCTACCGCCTTGGACTTCTTCGGCGTCTTCTTGGCAGCCTTCTTCACGACCTTCTTCGCGGCCGCCTTGGGAGCTGGCTTGGCGGTAGCCGCCGGAGCGACCTTGGCCGCCGCCTTCTTGACTGCCTTCTTTTTCTTCGCGGGCTTGGCGGCAGCTGCCGGAGCGGCTGCACGCTTGGCCGGCGAGGTGCTGCTGAGCGACTTGGCGACGCCGCCCAGCGTCGTGCGGGTGGACGAGCGAGCGACCCGGGCCTCCTTGGCGCGAACGATCTTCGAGGTGCCACGCGGCTTCGGGACCGACGAACCCGCCGCGGCCTCGACCGTCTTCAAGCGGCCTTCAAAGGCCTGCAGCGCGGAGCGGAACAGGTCGTTCTTCGCCGCCGATCGCGTGTCGAGGTCCGGGAAACCCGCCTTGCGACTGGAAGTCCGGGCCTGGGAACGGGACTTGTCCGACCACTTGTCCAGCAGTTTGCGGGACTGCATCGCATGCCGCTTCAGCTCCGCGGCCGACAGCTTGTCGAGCGCTGGACCCTGGCTGGCCTGCAAGATCGCGTACTCATCCTTCGTGCAGATCGATTTCGCCTCGGCGAGGGAAATGCCCATCGAATCTTACTCCTTGTGAAAATCAAGCACCGGTCGCTTCGTCGGGATTCCCCGCAGTGTCTTCTTCGGACGCGCCACCTGGGAGTGCGCACCACGCAGAGGGCTTGCGACGGGATGAGGACCTGAATCGTGTGGAGTAAGACTAGCGAATGCCTCATCGCGATGCAATTCAAATTCACGACCGGAGATGCGTCAAAGGCCGCGCGTACCGGTCGCACGCGGCCTGTTCGCGCGGACCGCGTTCGCCGATGGCGCCGATGACAGGGAACGCGGGCCTGACTCGCGCGGGCCTGACGCGCGCGGGCTCGGCGGTGCGTGCAGCAGGCCTGCGTCGGCACTCGTGGGGCAACTCCAACGTAGCCACGCGGGAGCGTGCAGGGACCGGGCGAACGACGGCGTTGCTCGCCTCGTACGTCCCTCCTCGATCGCGGTGTGCCGTGGGATACGGACGACTGCAAAGGCGAAGCCTCGGTCGACTGCGCAGCCGGCTGCGACGTGAGGGTTGGAAAACGGCAGCCCAGGCGCCGGGCGGGACCATCGAGAACGCCTCGGTCGCGAATGCGGCGACGCCGGTTTCTCCACGCGTCCTGGCCTCAAACACCGAGGGGCTGGGGGCACGGGGCGGCTTTGCCTTCAGGGGAGAACTGCTCAAAACGATTCGTATAGGACGTTTTGGGGGGCTGGGTTAGAATCTGCCGCGGAAGGTACGACGGCGGGCCGGCGGCTCGCATGCGTGCCTCCGGGCAATGGATTTCCCGGACCTGCGCGGAAGCCCGGATGGTCCGTGTCGGGGCCCTGGAATCGATGCACGCGTCCTGACGACAGCGGCTGCGGCCAGACTGCAGCCTGTGTGTGTTGGGGCGTTTGTTGGATCGGTGGGGTGGAACATGAAAAGGAGTGCTTGGATGACAACAGCGTGTCAGCGGACGTGGAATCAGTGTCAGCCGACGGGCCTGCGGGGCCTGGCGGCGGTTTTGGTGGGAGCCCTGGTCGTGGCGTGGATTTCGGGCCCAGGCGGTGTCGCTTGGGGCGTGGAACCCGCGTCGGTGCAGACGGCTGCCCGGGATGCTCGACCCGCCGCCGCGCCCGCAACCGCCCCGCGCGTCGCGGGGGCCGTCGAGCCGGTCGGCTCCTTCGAAGACCTCGACCCGTATTCGCCTCACCAGGAAGTCCAGGGCACGATCCAGGTGGTCGGGTCGACGACCATGCAGCATCTGGTCGCGTTGTGGGCGGAAGGCTTCGGCCAGGTGCATCCGAAGGTCGAACTGAAGGTTGACTGCCGGGGTTCCGAGACGGTCTTGCCGAGTCTTGCCAAGGGACAAAACGTGCTCGGCGCCATGACGCGTGTCGCGTCGGCCGAGGAGCAGAAGCGGATTGAGCAGCAGCTGGGATGCAGCATCGTGCAGGTGGTCGTATGCCACGACGCGGTCGGCATCCTGGTGAACAAGGACAACCCGATCCAGGGTCTGTCGGTGTTGCCCGAGGTACCGGTGCTACGCAGCGTGTCCGGCAAGTCGGTGGCCAGCACCTGGGGAGAACTGGGGCTGACGGGCGAGTGGGCCAAGCGTCCCATCCATCTGCTGGGGCCGAGTGTGGAGTCGGGCATTCGCGCGCAGCTGGAACGCCTGATGCTGGGTCCCGAGGCGGGCCAGCGCGAGGTCGGAGCACATGACTCGCGTGCTGCGTTGATCGAAGCGGTCACCAAGGACAAGGGAGCCATCACGGCCGTCAGCTTGTCGCGCGGTGACCTGTCCGATGTCCGCGTGTTGCCGGTGGCGGGAGCTGACCATGTTCTGTCACCGCCCACCGAACAGGAGATCGCCTCTCGCCATTATCCGCTGATCCGACCGCTCTATCTGCTGCTGACCGTTCGCGATGGGAAGATCGAGGATCCGCTGCTGCGGGAGTTCCTGTCGTATGTGTTGAGTCGGTCGGGCCAGCACGATGCCGTGAAGGACGGTTTCCTGAGCGTGAGTCGATCGGAGGTGCGGGAGCAGGAGCACAAGCTGGGCTGGGCGCGGCTGCAGTAAGTCCGTCGGGCGGCGAAAGCCGCTGGCGAATGACTGCGGGGACTGGTGGCATCGGAGTGCCGAACGGCGGGCCTTGAGAAGGAGATGAGAACACCCATGAGCATGGCAAATTGGACGCTGGATCGAAGGACGCGCCCCGTGGTCGCGGCGCTGGTGGTTTTATTCCTGGCGAGCGTACGGGCGGACGCGCAGGACACTCGGACTCGTGATGCGTACGGTGCGCCCCCGACCACGTATACGGCACCGCCCACCAGTCCGCCGGCCACCCTGCCGCCGGCGACTGACCCGATGGCGCAGGCACGCTACCTGCCGCCCGGCACGGTTCCGCCCGTGGGCGCCTACAAGCTGGGCGTCTACTCGCGCAACACCGACGTGGGCGTGCAGCTCACCCAGGTCCAGCCGGGCTCGGCGGCGCAGCGCGCGGGGTTGGAGCCGAACGACATCATCGTCAATGTCGCCGGCTACCAGGTCGGCGTCGTCGGTGGCCGAACGTTCGACATCGGCGAGGAGCTTTCCAAACGCGTGGATGGCC
>JBIIEC010000372.1:0-6068 GCA_044238045.1 Pirellulaceae bacterium
CTCGAACGCCTTCTCCCAGATCGCCGGTACCCGCTTGAGCAGCTTCGCGTACGCATCCGACGGCATCTGGTCGCCCACTTCGATCCGCACGCCCTTGGAGAACACATCGGCCATCTCCGCCAGCCCATGCTGGTCGACGTACTCAGCGAAGACCTCCTTGATCGCCTGAGCCACGACCGCTTCCAGCACCTTCCGCTCGCTCATCTGGCTGCTGCCCATCAGGTCCAGTTCCAGCTTGCCGAGCGACGAGGAGTCGATGTGGGCCAAGTCGCTGATCCGCGGCACGGCGGGCTTTTCGCCGAGCATGATCCCGCGACGCCGGGCGCTGGCGAGCAGCGTGCGGTAGTTGGCGATCGAGAACCGGGCGCTCACGCCCGACTGCTGGTCGATGTATTTCGACTTGCGGGCCTGGACCGTGATCTCCTCCAGCACCTGCTTCATGAAGAAAGGCACCACCACAGGGTAGTCACCGCCCATGTCCACCGCGGCCTCCTGCTCCATGATCGAAATCCCCAGCTCCCGCTCCCGCGGGTAGTGAGTGTGGATGATCGCGCCGATGCGGTCCTTCAGCTGCGGAATCACCTTGCCGCTGCGGTTGTAAGTCGAAGGATTGGCGGAAAACAGGATGAGCACATCGAGGTCGAAACGCACCGGGTAGCCGCGCACCTGCACGTCCCGTTCCTCCAGGATGTTGAACAGGCCGACCTGCACGAGTTCGTCGAGTTCCGGAAGTTCGTTCATCGCGAAGATGCCGCGGTGCATCCGCGGAATGAGACCGAAATGCAGAGCCTCCTCGGCCGACATGCTGGTCCCCGCGGCCAGCTTGGCTGGATCGATCTCGCCGATGATGTCCGCGAACTTCGTTCCTGGCGCAAGTCGTTCGGCGTACCGATCCTCCCGGGCCCACCAACCCACCGGCACGTCCTCCGGTTCGTGCGTCGCAACAAACTCGCGCGCCACACGACTCAACGGACGCTCCGGATCCTCATGGAACGGCGTGCCGGGAATGGCCAGGAAGGGCACGACCGGGTCGAGGAATCGCACCAGCGTGCGCATCAGCCGACTCTTACCCTGCCCTTTCTCGCCCAGGAATAGCAGGTCGTGCTCGGCGAGAATTGACAGCGAAAGGGCGGGGACTACCGTATCCTCGTAGCCGACCAGTCCGGGAAAGAGATTCCGGCCGGCCGCCAGTTCGCGGATGAAGTTGTCATGGATTTCACGTTTGACCGTCCGCGAAACCCAGCCCGACTCCCGAAGCTGCCGCAGGTTCGCCGGCCTCAAACCGCCGGCGAGCTCATTTGAAACTGTCGTCATGCGACGATCCTCCTCCTGTGCCGACGAGCGATCGCGACGACGACCCGCGGAGGATCGACGGGCGGAACGCTCGCTACTCGTCTGTCACGCATCCCTCGGATGCGGACTTCACGTTCTTGATGTACTTGTAGAGAGTCCCGCGTGTAGCCTTCAGCGGCGGTGCAACCCACTGGGCACGGCGATCCGCCATCTCCTGTTCGCTCAGGTCCACGTCGATCCGACGACGCTCGGCATCCACCGTGATGCGGTCGCCCGTGCGTACGAGAGCCAGCGGTCCACCCTCCTGGGCCTCGGGCGTAATGTGTCCGACAATGAATCCGTGGGAACCGCCCGAAAAGCGGCCATCTGTCAGCAAAGCGACATCGGACCCGAGCCCGGCCCCCATGATGGCGGACGTGGGCGTCAGCATCTCGGGCATGCCCGGCCCCCCCTTGGGGCCTTCGTACCGAATCACCACCACATCCCCCTTGAGGATTTTGTTCTCCTCGAGAGCCTGCAGCATCTCTTCCTCGGAGTCAAACACGTTCGCCCGGCCGGTGAACACCAGGCCTTCCTTGCCGGTGATTTTCGCCACGGATCCTTCGGGAGCCAGCGTCCCCTTCAGGATCTGGATGTGCCCGGTTGACTTGATGGGATTGCTCAAAGGACGAACGATGTCCTGGCCTTCGGTCAACCCTGGCAGCGTCGCCAGGTTCTCCGCCAGCGTCTTGCCCGTGACCGTCTTACAGTCACCGCACAGCAGGCCTTCCTGTAACAGGTATTTCATGACCCCGGGCGTTCCGCCCATGCGATGCAGGTCTTCCTGCACGTATTTGCCGCTCGGCTTGAGGTCCGCCAGGAACGGCACTCGGTCGCTGACCGCCTGGAAGTCGTCGATGGTGAGCGACACGTCCACGGCCCGAGCCATGGCGATCAGGTGCAGCACGGCGTTCGTGGAACCGCCCAGGGCCATCACCACCACCATGGCGTTCTCGAAGGCCTCGCGCGTCATGATGTCGCGGGGCTTGAGATCCAGTTCCAGCAGATTCCGCATGGCGTGCCCCGCCTGGCGGCACTCCTCCAGCTTGGCCGGATCTTCCGCGGGGATCGAAGCGCTGTAGGGCAGTGACATGCCCAAGGCCTCAATGGCACTGGCCATCGTATTGGCGGTGTACATGCCGCCGCAGGCTCCCGCGCCGGGGCACGATTTGCGCACAATCGCTCCTCGCTCGTTCTCGCTGATCTTTCCGGCCAGGAACTCGCCATAGCACTGGAAGGCCGACACGATATCCAGCTTCTGGCCATCCAGTCGCCCTGCCCGGATCGTTCCGCCGTAGACCATCAGGCCCGGACGGTTCAGACGTCCGAGCGCCATCAGGCACCCGGGCATGTTCTTGTCGCAACCGGGCAGCGTCACGCAGCCGTCATACCACTGCGCGGCCACGATGGTTTCGATCGAATCCGCGATGATGTCACGGGACTGGAGCGAGTAGCTCATGCCGTCCGTACCCATCGAGATGCCATCGCTGACACCGATGGTGTTGAACCGCATGCCCACAAGTCCAGCGGCCACCACGCCTTCCTTGACCGCCTCCGCGAGCTTCAGCAGGTGCATGTTGCAGGTGTTGCCCTCGTACCAGACACTGGCAATGCCCACCTGGGCCTTATTCATGTCCGCTTCGGTCATCCCCGTGCCATACAGCATGGCCTGCGAAGCGCCCTGGCTCTTGGGCTGGGTAATACGACGACTGTACTTGTTCAAAACCTGACTCATGGAACGTCTCCGTCCGATGCCAACCCTGCGAAATCTAAAGGCGGGCCTGAAGGTAAATGGGGCCCTGAAGGTGAGTGGGGCCCTGAAGGTGAGTAGGGGACTGACCAGTCCGGTGCCGCCCGCCCAACAACGGTCGGCATTGTAAGAGAGCTCGATTGCCCTGAATAGAGGCACGAGCCTGGGCGGGAGGCCTCCCTCGGCGCGGATTCACGGGTTCCTCCGCGAGGGTCCCCATGCGACGAGGCTTCAAGCTCTTGCCCGTCCTGCGGGGCCTCGCTAACCTGCACGCAAGGAAACCTGCTCGAAACTGCGGCTCCCGGATGCTGCGTTCGGGCCCCGCGTCCAGCTCGCCCGCGTCTCACTGGAACAGGGTCGCGCTGGACAGGACACGACATCGCGCGGAAGGAGTGATTCCATGCAGCCACCACGGACCGCCCCCACCACCGTCAAGCTCACGAGCGTTCGCCTGATCGCGCGCGTCGTCCTGCTGATGGGTCTGCTGGGCCTGCTGCCACGGCTCGCGTTCGCGGACACATCGACAGCCCTCTTCGACGGCCAATCGTTCGACGGCTGGCAAGGCAACTTGGAAATCTTCCGCGTGGAAGACGGGGCCATCGTGGGCGGAACGCTGGGGAAGCCGATCGAGCGCAACGAGTTCCTCAGCACGTGGGAAACCTACGAGGATTTCGAGCTACAACTGGAGGTCAAACTGATCGGCGAGGGCGCGAACGCGGGAGTGCAGTTCCGGACAGAACGCATTCCGAACCACCATGAGGTCATCGGCTACCAGGCCGACATGGGACAGGAGTATTGGGGCAAGCTGTACGACGAGTCCCGTCGCAACAAGATCCTGGCGGGGCCTGGCCCCGAAGTCGACATGAGCCGAGTACTGCGGCCGAACGACTGGAACACCTACAAGATCCGCTGCGAGGGGCCACGCATCCGCCAGTGGCTCAACGGGACGCTCACCGTCGACTATACCGAGACCGATGCGTCCATCCCGCGCAAGGGCATCATCGCCGTCCAGATCCACTCCGGTCCGCCTTCCGAAGCCTGGTATCGCAACATACGGCTCACGAAACTGCCAGCACGCTGAATCCTCCGGACCGCCCATCCAGCAGTACCCGCTCCCAGGAATCGGAAGTAGCCCACGTGACGCCCCCTCGCTTTTTCTACTTCGACCTCGGCAACGTGCTCGTGCGATTCGACCACCATCGCTCCTGCCGTGCCCTGGCCGACCTTACCCACACCTCGGTCGACACGATGCGGGAGATCCTGTTCGGACCGCAGTCGCTGCAGTGGGACTACGAGGCGGGCCAGATCGACTGCGGCCGCTTTTGCGCACTGATCCGCGAAAAGACCGGCGCATCGGTCGACGACGCGCAACTGCTGGAAGCCAACAGCGCGATCTTCTGGCCGCACGTCGCCATTGTGCCCGTCACCGCGCACCTGAATGCGGCTGGATTCCCACTGGGCATCCTCTCGAACACCTGCCCGGCCCACTGGCGATACGTGAGCCAGGGCCGCTACAACTACCTGCGGCACGGCTTTGACGTCCACGTGCTGAGCTTCGAAGTGAAGGCCATGAAGCCGCTGCCTCGCATCTACGAACTGGCGGCGGCCAGCGCGGGCGTGGAGCCGGGGGAGATTTTTTTCACGGACGACCGCCTGGAGAACGTCGAGGCGGCCCGCGAGGCCGGTTGGCAGGCCCATCACTTCACAACCGTCTCGGGCTTGATCGAAGCGATCCGCCAGACCGGCGTCCGAACCAACCTCTAGACACGGCCGCTCGAAAAAAGTGTCGAGCGGCCAGTTCGCGAGCGTCTCCGAGCAGCGGCTCCTCACCCGATCAGATGAACTGGTTGATCAGGTTCTCGATCAGTTCCTGCCGGCCACTCTGGTTCGCAGCCACCTCGCCCTTCTTGAGCATGTACGCTTCAAGGCTCTCCAGCGAGTGCTTGCCCGCCTCGATCTCCTGGCCGACTCCGGAGTCCCAGGAGGCGTAACGCTGGCGGACGAGATCGGCGAGCGAACCGTCGGCTCGAATGGCGGCCGCGATCTTCAGGCCGCGGGCGAAGGCGTCCATGCCGCCGATGTGCGCGTGGAAGAGGTCGATCGGTTCGAAGCTCTCCCGACGCACCTTGGCGTCGAAGTTCACTCCGCCCGGAGCGATCCCGCCGTACTTCAGGAGCGCCAGCATGATCTCCGTGGTCAGGTAGACGTTCGTCGGGAACTGGTCGGTATCCCAGCCCAGCAGCATGTCGCCCGTGTTGGCGTCGATCGAACCCAGCAGATGCTGCATGCCGGCGTAATCCAGCTCGTGCATCATCGTATGCCCGGCCAGCGTCGCGTGGTTGGTTTCGATGTTGAGCTTGAAGCGATCGGTCAGGTCGTAGGCGCGGAGGAAATTGATGCAGGCCGCGGCGTCCGAGTCATACTGGTGCTTGGTGGGTTCCTTCGGTTTCGGCTCAATGAGGAACGTGCCGTGGAAACCGATCTTGTTGGCATAGTCGACGGCCATGTGGAAGAAGCGCGCAAGGTTGTCCAGCTCCCGCTTCATATCGGTGTTGAATAGATTCTGGTACCCTTCGCGGCCGCCCCAGAACACGTAGTTCTCACCCCCCAGCTCCTTGGTGACTTCCAGGCACTTGCGAACCTGCGCGGCGGCGTAAGCGAACACGTCGGCGTTGCAACTGGTCGCCGCGCCGTGCATGTAGCGGGGATGGCTGAAGAGATTCGCGGTGCCCCAGAGCAGCTTGATTCCGGTCCGCTGCTGTTCTTCCTTGAGCACGCGGACGATGGCATCGAAATTCTTGTGGCTCTCGGCCAGCGTAGAACCTTCGGGTGCCACATCCCGGTCGTGGAACGCATAGTAGGGCGCGCCGAGCTTCTCGATGAACTCAAACGCCACGCGGGCTCGGCGCTGCGCATTCTCGACCGAATCCGAGCCATCCTCCCAGGGACGAACCATGGTGGCCGCGCCAAAAGGATCGCTGCCCGT
>JBIIEC010000373.1:0-6048 GCA_044238045.1 Pirellulaceae bacterium
GCTGCAGGCGTGGATGGAGGAGATCGACCAGTCCGCGAGGCAGGCGGCGTTGGAGTCGGAGCAGGCGTTGAAGGAGGCGGACACGCGGGTGTCGGTGGACGAGACCAACCTGAAGATGCTGGGGTTTAGCAACGAGCAGCTGGCGGACATCAATCCCACGGAACAGGGCGAAGCGATCGCCTACTATCCGATCATCGCTCCTTTTGACGGCACGATCATCTCCAAGGATGTCGCCCTGCTGGAACGCGTCTCCCCCGAATCGCAGATCCTCAGCATCGCGGACATGCGGACCGTGTGGATCTCCGCGGACATCTACGAGGAGAGCTTTTCGATGCTCCAGGGCCTGTCCGGGCGCACCGTGACCGTGCGAAGCAAGGCGTGGCCCGATCGGGCGTTCGAGGCCAAGGTGTTCTATACGGGCGACATCGTCGAGGAGGAATCGCGAACGATCGCCATGCGGGCGCTCGCGACCAACGACGAGGGGCTGCTGAAACCCGGCATGTTCGTGTCGGTGGAGTTTCCGGAGCAGCAGGACAGGCCGGTGGTCCAGGTGCCGGTCTCGGCCGTCCAGGAGCATGAGGGCAAGGCCTTCGTGTTCGTGCACGGCGAAGGTGACCAGTTCGCGCGGCGCGACGTCTCGCTGGGGCGCTCCAACGGGTCGGAGCAAGAGGTGCTTGCCGGGCTGGAGCAGGGAGAGCCAGTGGTGGTTGGGGGAGGATTCGCGCTGAAGTCGGCCATGCTCGCGGAACTGCTCAGCGAGTGACCGTCTTCCGCGCTGTCTTGGGGAATCAACTGCACCATCCATCATTCACGGGAACTTCCGCGTGGTTAATGTCCTGATCAAGTGGTCGCTGGAGAATCGCTTCATTGTCATGCTGCTGGCGATCGTCGTCATGGGCGTCGGCGTCATGTCGGCGATGACGTTGCCGCTAGACGCCGTGCCCGACCTGACGAACGTGCAGGTGCAGGTGCTGACGACCTCCCCTGCGCTGGGGCCGGTTGAGGTCGAGCAATTCATCACGTTTCCGGTCGAGAATGCGATGAGCGGCCTGCCGAAGGTGAGCGAGATCCGCTCGATCAGCCGATTCGGCCTGTCCGCCGTGACCGTTGCCTTCGAGGATGGTACCGACATCTACTGGGCTCGCAACCTCGTCAATGAACGGTTGCAGCAGGCGCGTGAGAACATCCCGCCGGGCATGGGCGACCCGCAGATGGGACCCATCGCCACGGGCATGAGCGAGATCTACCAGTTCGAGGTACGCGCCGAGCCCGGGCACGAATACAGCCAGATGGACCTGCGAACGATTCTCGACTGGCAGATCGCCTTCCAGCTGCGCAGCGTGCCAGGCGTGATCGAGGTGAACACGTTTGGCGGCGAACTAAAGACCTACGAAGTGCAGCTCGATCCGAACCGGCTGTTGAATTACGGTATTACACTCAGCCAGGTCTTCAAGGCCTTGGAGGAGAACAACGCGAACGCCGGCGGTGGCTACATTCGGCACAACGCCGAGCAGCGGCTCATTCGCGGCGAGGGGCTTGTCGGCTCGCTGGACGATATCCGCAACATCGTCCTCGACAGCCGCAGTGATGGCACGCCGATCCGCGTGTCGGACGTGGCGACCGTGGCTTTCGCGCCGATGCTGCGGCAGGGTGCCGTGACGCGCGACGGGAACCGGGAGGTGGTGACCGGAATGGTCATGATGCTCATGGGCGGCAACTCACGGCAGGTGGTCGCGGACGTCAAGGAGAAGATCAAGTCGATCCAGCAGGCGCTGCCGGCGGGCGTGGTCATCGACACGTTCTATGATCGCACCGAACTGGTCGCGAAGACGATTTTCACGATCGCCGAGAACATCGGCCTGGGCGTGGTGCTGGTGATCCTGATGCTGTTCCTGTTGCTGGGCGATGTGCGCGCCGGACTGATCGTGGCGGCGGCGATCCCGTTGTCCGCGATGAGTGCCCTGATCGCGATGAAGGTCGCGGGCGTGTCCGCGAACCTGATGAGCCTGGGAGCGATCGACTTCGGCGTGATCGTGGACGGCGCGGTGGTGATGATCGAGAACGCCGTGCGGCGTGCGAGCCGCCATCAGCATGAGAACCCTGGGCAACGGGTGCCGCTGGCCGTGTTCCGCGATTCGTCGCTGGAAGTCGGCAAGCCGATCCTTTTCGCGGGTTTGATCGTCATCATCGTCTTCTTGCCGATCTTGAGCTTGCAGGGGGTCGAGGGCAAGATGTTCCGGCCGATGGCTTTCACGTTCATGACCGCGCTCACCGCGGCTCTCATCCTCGCGGTGACGGTGATGCCTGTGATGGCCTCTCTGTTCCTGGTGCGCAACATGCGCGAGAAGGAGACGTGGCTCATTCGCGGGCTGAAGCATTTCTATGAGCCGCTGCTGAAATCGGCGATGGCCCGGCCATTGCCGCTGGTCGGCGGCGCGCTCGCCGTGTTCGCGCTCAGCATGATCGTGGCGTCGCAGTTCGGCCTGGAGTTCGTGCCGAAGCTGGATGAAGGCGACCTGGCCATCCAGGCCGTGCGGCTGCCGAGTGTGTCGCTGGAGACCTCGCTGGAGATGACGAAGGCGATGGAGAGGACGTTGCTGAAGTTTCCGCAGGTGGAGTCGGTGGTGTCGAAGACGGGGCGGCCCGAGATCGCCAACGATCCGATGGGCGTGCACCAGACCGACCTGCTGATCCGCATGAAGCCGCCCGAACAGTGGCCGGAGAAGATCTCCAAGGAGGACCTGGTGATCCAGATGCAGGAGATGCTGGAGCGCGAAGTGCCGAGCAACTCGTATGGATTCACGCAGCCGATTGAACTGCGTGTGCAGGAGCTGGTGGCGGGCGTGCGTTCGGACGTGGGATTGAGCCTCTATGGCGACGACCTGGAGGTGCTGCGGGTGACGGGGGATCGGATCGTGCGGGCACTCAATCAAGTGAAGGGTGCCGCCGATGTGCAGGCCCAGCAGGTGGCGGGGTTGCCCTACGCGCGAATCCAGGTGCGCCGCGACCAGATTGCCCGCTATGGCATCAACTCCCGTGCCGTCCTGGATGCCGTCAGCATCATCGGTGGCCAGACCGTGGGCGAGGTGTTCGAGGGCCAGCGGCGTTTTCCACTGCAGGTACGGCTCGCTCCGGAGTTTCGCGGTGACGTGGAATCGGTGCGGCAGTTGAAGATCGACGACCCGCGCGGCCGTCAGATTCCGATCAGCCAGGTCGCCGACATCAAGATGGAAGAAGGTCCGTCGGAAATCAGCCGGCACGCGATTCGACGCCGGCTGCTGATTCAGTGCAATGTGCGGAAACGCGACCTGGCGGGGTTCGTGACGGAAGCCCAGAAGGTGGTGGCCAGCCAGGTGAAGCTGCCCGAGGGCTACTTCCTGACCTGGGGCGGGCAGTTCCAGAATCTCCAGCAGGCCAGCCAGCGCCTGATGGTCGCCGTGCCCGTCGCGCTGTTCCTGATCTTCGCGCTGCTCTACCTGACATTCCACTCGGTGAAGCTCACGCTGCTGATCTACCTCAACGTCCCCATCGCCGCGACCGGCGGGATCTTCGCGCTCGCGCTGCGCGGCATGCCGTTCTCCATCTCGGCCGGTGTTGGGTTCATCGCCCTGTTCGGCATCGCGGTCATGAACGGTGTGGTGCTCATTGAACACATTCGCCACCTCCGCGAAGCTGGCCGCGACCAGGAGACATCGGTGGTGCGCGGATCGCTCGACCGGCTACGTCCTGTGCTGATGACCGCGTCCTGCGGCGCCTTGGGGTTCCTGCCGATGGCCATTTCGACCAGTGCCGGCGCGGAGGTCCAGCGTCCGCTGGCGACGGTCGTCATCGGTGGCCTGATCACCTGCACGATCTTGACGTTGCTGGTGCTGCCCGCCATCTATCGCTGGTTCGAACCGACCGAGTCGCATGTCGCGGAGATGTGACCGCGGGCGATTGGCCGTACGCCGAACGACGCCCACCGAATCGCGCGGCGCGTTCGCGGCGCACGGGCTGCCCAGCGATTACGGGGCCCATCACGGGGTTGCCGGATCGCTTGGGTACGGAGATATTCCTGGAACGCCGCCGCCGAGGATGTTTCAGCGGGAGTCTGGCGGTTGCCCTGCGCGGTGTGTCAGGACTTGCCGCAGGGCATCCTGCATGCGGGCTTCGGATCCCGGGGCGACCCAGAGCCATTTGTCGTGGAAGCCGTGCTGGAAGTCGTCTTCGGTGGGAACGTAACCGGGCCAGCATTCGCCGTAACCGATGGCCAGCACGGCTTGGTCGGGCCGCAGCGTCTGGGCCCATCGCTGGTAGGCCACGAAGGTTTCGCCCGGCAGCAGCACCAGCGAAGCAGGACCGAGATCGACGGATACCACGTCGATCGGCTGTCGCCGGGCAACTCGCTGGCGACTGGCGAGTCCCATGGCCGCCAGGATGCGGGCCTCGGTTGTTTGCGAGCCGTCGTGCAGCACTTTACCAAGCGACTCGACCGTCAGGTCCGGGTGCGGATGGAATTCGAGTTCCAGCGGAGCGTGGCGAAAGGTGATCGCCTGCAAGGGGACTTTGCGCTGCGCTTCCCAGGCCTGCCGCATGCCGGTGCGCAGACGCTCGATCAACAGCGCGCGCGACGCATCGGAACCGTCGTTGTACTTGCCGGCCGTCACATCGCCGCTGCAACCGCTGGCGTAGATCTGCGCGACACCGGGCAGGTCGGTCTGTCGGCGAGCGCGGGCGAGGCCGACGAAGTCCGCCGAGACACGACCCTCACCGTAACGGCTCATCGGATGCGTGGCGTAGGTGGAGAGGGCGAGTAGCGGCGTGTCCTGGTTCCAGAAGGCGAGCGTCCGCAGGCTCGGATCGATGTGGCCTTCGGGAGCGGTGGCCATGGCGGAGTCGGCGGCACTGCGGCTGCCGCGGTCATAGGACACCGATCCATCGGCCCGTTGAACGCGGCGGCTGGAGGCGATCTGTTCCACGCGCGCCTCGCCCACGCCCACGTGGGTCACGGCAACGGCATGACGCAGGCTGGACCGAAGGGAATCGGCCACGCGCCGCAGCGTCTCGTCGTGGAACGTTTCGTCGTACAGTTCGCCGCGGAGGCCCGCTTCGGCCAGCAGGCGGGCCGCGTCGCGATCGACCACGGGCGCGTCGTGCTGGTGCAGGCTGCTGACCAGCACGCGTTCACGCGTCGTCCCCGCCGCCTCCGCCAGCGCCTCCCGCCACTGGTCGTAAGCGCCGTTGCGTATCTCGCACCAGTCCACCGCCACGTAGACAATCGGAGCCTCTGGTCCGAGCAGCACGAAACCGTGCGCCTGCAGGGGATCGTCAACCACCTGCGACTTCGTGGGCAAAACGCCCATGCAGCGATGGTTCAGCGGAATCGTCACCTCCGCCGAGAAACGAGCGAGGCGAAACGGGGATGCCGCCCGCACGTTGCACCACGCAGTCAGCAGGCCGGTGAGCCCCAGGAGGCAGAAGAAGACTCGGGCTTGAATCGCATGGCCCCGGCGCAAGGCGCCCCGCCGCCACGTGAATAGCGACCCTTCGCGACGGTCGATCTGCGAGACCATGTTCATGCGAACGCTCCGATTGTGCCCACGGGATCCGTCGTGCATAATCACCGCCTCTGTACGATAGGACGCGTATCCTGGACCGCGACGAGGCGATCTCCTCCACTTCATCGTTGGCAACGCGTTTCCGCCATTCCTGTCGTCGCCAAGCAGGTGACGCTCTCCCCACAGCAAGGACTTCGATCATGATACGCGCTTTGAACAAGGGCCAGCAACCACGTCGAGGGGCACTGCTCGTGCTCTGTCTCGTCCTGTCTGCGTGGATGGCCGACCAGCACGCGGCGCACGCCGAACGTCCGGCGATCCGCCACGAGCGCGTGTTTGGCCGTGAAGTGAAGACGGGCGACTACAAGCACCCGTCATGCATCGAGGAACTGGCCAACGGCGATCTCTACCTGGCCTACTACGGTGGCGAAGGTGAGTACGCGCAGGAGACGAAAGTCTACGGCTCCAGACTCGCGCAAGGAAAGGATCGCTGGACCGATCCCGTTGTGAT
>JBIIEC010000046.1:0-21296 GCA_044238045.1 Pirellulaceae bacterium
GAGACCGATCCGCAGTATCCGACGGGCTACACGCAGACCGAGGGCACCGACCCGACGACGGTGACGGCAGTCGCGGGCACCACGACGAGTGCGGGCAACGACGGCTACTACCAGTCGGGCACGGTGTCGGGCCATCTGTACATCGACACGAACGGTGACGGGAACCAGGACGCGGGCGAGCCGGACCTGGCGAACGTGGACGTGGAGATCACGGACGCGAACGGCAACACGCAGACGGTGACGACGGACGCCAGCGGCAACTGGTCGGCGACGGTTCCGCCGGGTTCGACGACGGCCGACGTGGACGAGACCGATCCGCAGTACCCAACGGGCTACGCGCAGACGGAGGGCACCGATCCGACGACGGTGACGGCGGTTGCGGGCACCAACGTGAGTGCGGGCAACGACGGCTACACGCCGGGTATTCCCCCGGTTGCCGTGAACGACAGTCGCTCCAACCTGCGTCCGGGTCCCGCCTTGACCCGCGTCGCGGCGAACGACTCCGATCCGGACACGAACACGACGCTCGATCTCAGCTGCATCGACTTGGATCCGGCGACCTCGGGTCAGCAGACGACCTACACGGTTTCCGGGCAGGGGACGTGGCGACTGGGAACGGGTGGGCAGGTGACCTTCTTCCCGCAGGCCGGCTTCACGCAGGATCCGACGCCGATCGGCTACACGATCTGCAACACGGGCGGCCTGACTTCGAACATCGCGACGATCACGCTGGATTACGCTCCGGTGGCGTCGAACGACAGTTCGTTCAACAATCCGGTGGGGACGCCGGTCACGCTCAATGTCGTGTTGAACGATGTGAAGGGTGACGTGGTCGATCCGACGACGGTCAAGATCCTGGGAACGGCGAATCCCGGCGATCCGCTGGTGGTACCCGGTCAGGGTACGTGGTCGGTGAATCCGACAACGGGCGCGATTACCTTCACGCCGCAGTCCGGTTTCACGGGCGATCCGTCGCCGATCCGCTACACGGTTCGGGACTACGACGGCAACCTCTCGAATGTGGCGACGGTGACGGTGACCTATGTGAAGCCCTGCACGGGATTCCCGCTGACCCTGGTGATTGACGACCTGAGCACTCCGGGCATCGACCACATCATCGTCGATGGCTCGCCGGTGGGAACTTCCACCGCGCTCGGCACGTCGACGCAACTGGACGCCGCGCCCGAGACCCAGGGCCAGGTTTCCTTCTCCGGCAGCACGGCCAGGTTCTCGTTCGTGAAGGTGCAGGCTCTGAGCAAGCCGTTCCTGACGTCGACTTCGCCGGACATTCAGATCACGGCCTCGTTCAAGAGTTCGGCGGCGGGGCAGATTGTGGTGCGAGCGACCGATGGGTGCTATGGAGTCACTTCGGGGTCGCCGCAGCAGCTGGTCAGCCCGATCGGCGGCACGACGGCTGGCAAGGTCGTGTTCAAGGAGACGGTCGACTGGCAGAACCGACAGTTCGGCCAGTCCGGCTCAACGACGAAGACGAACAACTACACTTCGCCGGCTCCGGGTGCCTTCTCGGGTCAGCCGAGTTCGTCGTTCACGCCGGCCCAGCCGTGGGTGTCGTTGACCAAGCAGGTGAACGTGTCGCACTCGCGAGCCAACCAGCTGACCACGCTGAACGCAGGCGGCAAGATCCTGCCGTTGGTGGCGGCGGCGGTGTCGCAATCGTTCGTCGGCCTGCATGCCTCTCCCTGGACGACCCAGGAACTGGTCGGCCTGCCGTCGTGGGCTCAGCCTTCCGTCGCGCGTCAGCCCGTCTCGACTGCCCAGGTGGCACAACAGACGCTCTTTGCTGACTCCGGCTTGGCAGCGTCCGGCACGAGCGTCGTGAGCGGTTCTGCGGCGATCGACGAGGTGATGCAGGGCTGGTCGGGACGGTTCGGCGAGGATCTGGATTCGGGTTTGTAATTGGTTCACGGACAGGAACCTGGGGTCAAAGTGTTCGTGGACAACTTACTCAAAATCAGTTTGTGAGATGACGGTGATGAACAGGAAACGACTGGGTACCCTGGTGATGCTGCTGATGGGCTTCTGCTCGTCCGCGCAGGCCAGTTTTGTGCTGTATTTCGAAGACTCGGGAGCTTCGAGCACCGCAGTGATCGTGGACAACCAGCCGAACGGCTATGTCTACGACGGAACGAACGCGTCGAACGAGAACGACGACAATTGGACGGGGCCAAACTTCTCGAACGGTCTGGTGGGCGTGATCGAGACGCAGGCCGGGTTGCAGGTCGGTAATTTCACGATCACCTTTGGTGCCGCGTTCGGCTCCGATCCAAGCAACCTGACGGGGTTGCAGGATCTGAACCTGTCGGTGACCAGCACGGGCGCGGGCACATTGACGGTGAAGCTGGCGCAGACCGATTATGTGTCGTACCCCGTCAGCACGCTGTACTCGAATATCGGCGGAACGCTCGATAGCGGCATGACCCTGTCCTACACGGCCGGTCTGGACCCGAGCAGCGGATACTTCGTGTTGCCTAGTGGAACGTCTTCGACCACATTCACCTCGAGCAACATCAGTTACCAGGATTCGCAGGTGATCACGTTCTCGTCGGTAAGCAACTTCTCGATGACGCAGTCGTTCGTGATTACGGCGACGGCCGCCGGTCAGACGCTGGCCTTTGACGCGGAGTTGTCTGATCGCGCGAGTGTGATTCCGGAACCGGCGAGCGGATTGCTCTTCGTTATCGTGGGCGTGACGGTGTACGGAATGGGCCGGGCCAGGCGCGGTCGTTGATGACCCGCTGTCGGTTGCTCCTCTTCGATGGTCGTCTGGAGTTCCGGTGGGAGCGGCCAGTCCGCAGGGGATGTTCTCGAAGCATCCCCATGCGGGACATCGGTTTCAGGGAGGATCTGGGGATCCGCGTAGGCTGGTAGGAGTTCACTTGGTCCGGCCTTGGCACTCAGCCACCGGCAGAAATGGACCGCGTCGTACCAAGTGACGTTGCTACCGGCGACTTCCGAATCGGACGCGGTGTCGTAATGCACGTCGACGGCGGTGAGCTCTTCTTTTGTTACCTCTCGATCGAGGATGGCGAAGGAGGGTCGTTCCCAGACGATCCACTTCAACAGTCACGGTTTTTGCGACATCAACCGGTCTCCAGCCAAGCCTAGCGGCGTCTACCGGATCGCCGTGTTGGGAGACTCGTCCATCGAAGCGCCGCAGGTCGCGGTCGCCGATCGCGGTCGCCGATCGCGTCCTGCGAAACCAGCGGCCGGATGCCGCGGCCATCAGGGAACAAAGGCCGCGCGGGCCCGTTTCGTGCTCTACTGGGAGGACGCCGCGAACTCGGCCCCGGCGGTGATCGTGGACAACCGGCCGATTGGCTACCTGTACGACGGGACCGAACCTTTCGAACGGTCTGGTGGGCACGATCCAGACGCCGGTTGGCCTGCACGATCTGAATCTGGCGGTGACCAGCGCGGGCACGTTGACGGTGAAGCTGACGCAGTCGGACTACATGTCGTATCCCCTCAGCACGCTCTACTCGCCCATCGGCGGCGCGTGATGACGTGTCGATCTCTACTCGGAGATCATCACGCGAATCTCTTGGACGCCACGCAGCAGTCCGACGCGTTCGTAGACGATCTCCACCAGTCCGTGCGTGTTGTCCCATCGCATCTGGTTGCGATTCCCATCGGGCCAGCGAGCGTTTGGGATCGGTTCCAGGCCGAGGATCGCGAGGATCTCGTTGGGTTCCTGGATCGACATCTGCGCAGGAAACAGCATCACCATGTTCGCCTTGCCTCGGACGTAGAGGACCATCACCGAATCGTCTCGGTAGTGGTTCCAGACCGACTTCCGTCCACCGGGCAGCATGAACAGTTGCCGCTTCGTCGCGGGACCCAGCAGCTTCTGCACTTGGGTGGGGGTCTTCCTGGCGATGTCTGGGATGCGGACGAGCGGTTCGATCTGGGCCATGCGCAGGCGTAGGGCGTCGTCGTCTTTCGCCACCTCCACCGCCGCGTCCTGGGGTTGCCTTTCGTCGGTCTTCTTGCCGCGCCCGGCGATCAGAACCATGACGACGGCGACGACCACGGACATGACGACCACGCGCACCAACGATGCGAGGCAACCCAAGGCAAGTCCCTTTCAACGCGGAAGCAGGCCATATCCGGGGGGCCTGTGGAAACGATATCCGTCCCTCCGGCGACGACGCTCCATCATATCGTGCCGCGCGGGGAGAGGTCGTTCCTAGGCGGGGGGCGTCGCGGTTTACGCCACTCGATGGGCGGCTGCGGTTTCGCGTGGATGGACCGAGGTACCGGCACGCCGGGGTGTATCCCGCGGAAGCCCTCGAGGAATTGGGCCCACCAGTCGGAAGGCGGTAGCCGGAAACGGCTCCGGATGGCCAAGGAAGAATCCCTCGCGGCCGTCGGCAGATGAGGGGAGACGGCCCTCGAGCTACTCCGGTGGCACGGTGCAGGATCGCTCAGGATCTTCGGCACCGAAGAGCTCCTTGGCGAGGATTGGTGTCGCCAGGACAAGAGGAGCCATCGGCTCAGGCGGGGCAACTTCTAATGAGACGCGGCGCTGCGAATGGATCGGCTGCCTGCGCGTACATCGAGCCGGACTTTCGACCGTCGGCACGGCCTTGGCAGTTCCCTGAGTCGCTCGTCGAATTCGAAACGGCTTGTGGAGTCACCGGCCAGCGGTTGCACCAGATGTGGCACCCGCAAGGTGGTCAGGAGGACCGTCGTGACCCGCCAAGCGTCACCGTAAGTCGTTGTGGTGACAAAAGAAACAAGCCGCTGTCATGGCCTGACAACGGCTTGCACGAAGAGCGGGCGAAGGGATTCGAACCCTCGACATCCAGCTTGGGAAGCTAGCACTCTGCCAACTGAGTTACGCCCGCGGGAGATCGCTGGCTGGGGGCCGAGGACGGCTTGAGCCAACGCTGGTCGAAGTATAGCGGGGACGACGGCCGTTCCGCAACGCACCGGCGAGTTGGTTTCCCGCACGGCGGTGGGGCCGGGGAACTCCGCTTGTTCCGCCGGAATCGATTGGGCTAGACTCCCCGCCCACCCAGGATGGGCCGCGGATGTTTCCGGTGGGAGCATGGAGGTCGCGTGGGAGAATCGCGATCGGGGCCTGAGGTTGTCGGGCGGAAAGGGAGAATGCGCATGGGGCTGGCCTGCTGGTTCGTGATCTGGTCCCTGCTGTTCCCCCTGGTTGCCTGGGGGCAGTCGAACGACTTGGAAGCGGTGGAGACCCGTCTGGCGAAGGTTGCGGGGCCGGTCCGACCGCCGGCCGCCGACACGCTGGTCATCTGCGCGCCGGGATTGCGTGACGCGCTGCAGCCGTGGATCGACTATCGCGCGGCGCAGGGACGGCGGATCGCCGTGTCGACCGACGTGGCGTCGGCGGAACGCATTCGCGAAACCGTGGCGCGGACGGCTGCCGAGGGCGCTCTGCGGCATCTTCTGCTGGTGGGCGACGCGCCGCCCGCAGGCGTGCAGCCTGCCGATACGTCCCGCCCGATGCTGGTCCCCACGAACGTGGTGCCCGCGCGGATCATCCAGCGTTTTGGTCCCGAGACCGACATCGCGGGCGACATGGGCTATGCCGATGTCGACCAGGATGGTCGTCCCGAACTGGCCGTGGGGCGGTTGGCGGTGGATTCTCCCCAGGAACTGCAGGCCGTCATTCGCAAAGGCGTGGACTACGAACGCCGCAGTCCGACGGGGCCGTGGCGACAGCGGATCAACCTCATCGCCGGCGTGGGTGGCTTCGGGCTGCTGACCGACGCGGTGTTGGAGACGGCCGTGCGCAGCTGCCTGACTCGCGGCATTCCCGCCGCGTACCGGACCTCGATGACCTACGCAAGCTGGCGCAGTCCTTACTGCCCGGATCCGCGTTCGTTCCGCAACGTGACGCTCGATCGACTCAACGAAGGCTGTTTCTGCTGGGTGTACATCGGCCATGGTTATCCGCAGGGGCTGGACCATGTTCGCGTGCCCACGGGCGTTGCTCCCATCCTGAACGTGAACGACGTGCGGCATGTCGACTGTTCGCAAGGGACACCGATTGCCATCTTCCTGTCCTGCTACGCCGGCGCGTTTGATGGAGCGACGGACTGCCTGGCGGAGCGGCTGGTGGCGAGTGAACGAGGGCCTGTGGCGGCGCTCGCCGGTTCGCGGATGACCATGCCCTACGGAATGACCGTGCTCAGCGATTCGCTGATGGACCAGATGTTCCGACAGAAGTCGGAGACGCTGGGGGAGCTGGTGCTGGCCGCCAAGCAGAAGGTATGGGACGACGCGGCGCGAGGTGCTTCGGACCATCCATGGATGGATGCCGTGGCCGGCGCGTTGAGCCCGAAACCGCATGACCTGGCGGGGGAACGCCGGGAACACCTGTGGCTGTTCAACCTGCTGGGCGATCCGCTGCTGCGAATCGCACACCCCGAACCGCTGGAACTGGCCGTACCGGCCGCGATCGAGGCCGGCGAATCGCTGGTCATCGAAGGGCAGGGGGAAGTGGCCGGGGAGTGCATCGTGGAGTTGACCTGTCGTCGCGGACGGCTGAAGTCGCCGCCGGTGCCGCGCACGAAGTTCGATGGGTCGGACGAAGGGATGGCGGCTCTGGACGAAGCCTACCGTTTGGCGAACGAAGACTGCTTCGCGTACGTTACGTTCCACAAGGCGGAGTCGCGTTTCACCGTGCGGCTGGTGGTGCCGGAGGAGGCGAAGGGAGCGTGTACGGTGCGGGTTTTCGTGCGCGGACAGGAGTCGTTTGCGATGGGCGCCGCGGAACTGCAGGTCCAAACGCCGCCCAAGCCAAAGCCTCCGATGTAGCCTTAGCACGGCGAGAGCATGGTAGCCGGAGCACGGCGAGCGCCGGCTACTTGGGGCCGACTTCTTAGCGATTCGCTGCTGGCTGACAGGATGCTGTCACTCGGGGCTGAATTACCCGGTTTGCCTTGGTCGTTGCGCGGGGAGTGGCTATGATCCGGCCGCCGCGTCCCAGGATTCGCTGGACGCGGAGGAATGATGCGGATGCCCTGAGGAGTTGAGGGGCGATTACGCATCGTTGGTGAAACAGGAGGTTTCCGATGCGATCTTGCCTGCGAACGGTGAAACACAGGGCCGCCTACGCGCTGGGGTTGGGTCTGCTGGTGCTGGGCCCGGTGTCCTTAAATCCGGGCATGGCGCAGACTCGGTTTCCCGGCTTGCCTGCGCCGGGCGGATGGGCCGGCGGTGGCCGGAACGCGGCGGAGGGTCCCTACGCGGGCCGACCGGCCGCGCGCGTTGCTTCGGTTGCCGATGTCGCGCCGCAGGCCGCGACCGCCCGCGTGCGGGCCAGCCTGGATGCCATCTATCGCGATGCCGCTCAAGCAAACTCGGTCCAACTGCTCGATCGCTGCATCCAGCAGTGCCAGTCGATCGACCCGAACTCCTTGGATCAGGAAGCGCGCGCCTACCTGCCGCAGTTGGAGGCTTGGCTGCTGAATCGGCGCGGCGAAGCGTACGCGTTGGAAGCCGGCCGGTTGATGGAAGCCGACGACTCGCGGCAGTCCGTCAGCATGGAAGAACGGGCCATCGAAGACTACTCGGCGTCCATCAGCATCCGCGAAGGCTGGCGGGCCTTCCATAATCGGGGCGTCAGCATGGCCATGCTGGGACGCTACGATGAGGCGATCGCCAGTTTCGGCGAGGCCATCCGCCTGAATCCCAACTACACCAACACGCGTTTCAACCGCGCGGAACTCTGGCTGGAGCTGGGCAAGTACGAGGAGGCGGAGCAGGAGTACGGTGGTGTGCTGCAGTTGGATCCGAGCGACCTGGGAGCCCGCATGGGCCGCGGGCACGCTCGTTTCTATCGCGGGCAGTTCGAAGCGGCGCTGGGCGACTTCGACGATGTGATCAAGGCCGAGCCGAGCAATGCGGTGGCGTTTGCCGACCGGGCCGACCTGCACGCGTACCTCGGACACTGGGAACTGGCGGCTCAGGACTACCGCCGGGCGATCCAGTTGGATAAGTCGTTGGGCCGCGCGTACCAAAGTGCGGCGTGGCTGATGGCGACCTGTCCCGATGACCGGTTCCGCGATCCCCAACTGGCCCTCCGTTCGGCCGAACGGGCGATCCAGATCGACGGCACCGACGACTACCGATATCTCGATACGCTGGCCGCCGCCCAAGCCAACGCGCAGCAGTTCAATGAGGCCCTCAGTTCGCTGGGGCAGGCGATCCAGAAGGCCCCGGCCGACGCAGCTCAGGAACTCCGGAGTCGCCAGGCGCTCTACCAGGCCAGCCGGCCTTTCCGAGACCGAGCGAGGTAGACGGGGCAGGATTGGCGATGGGGCTGGCCGCGTCGCTCGCCAGCGCTAAAATTCTGAAGCCTGGTCGGACAGGGGGAGTGCGGGGTTCGGGTGGCTTTGGCGTGTCCGCATGTCACCGGCCGGCAACTCGGCCGGCAACTCGCCCGGATGCTGCCGAATGCGACGGGATACCAGACGGCTGCTCGGAAATCTTGGCGGGAAGTCGATTAGGGATAGTCGACGGGGTCCAAGATGTTTATATTCCGCAGCTACGTCTTGATGCGCCTGCGATGGGCATGCAAGCGACCCTTTCCCAGACGTCCCATCGTCCCGCTCGTTTTGGTGGGGTCGATGGAGAGAGCCGCCGGGCATGGGGGACTTCGGGTCGGGAGGTCTCTGGGCATGAATGAGGTGCCCGGGGGTGCCGTCGCTTTTCGGTGGCGGCAGGCCTCTGTCCGGTAAAAAAGCGGTTAGGTGACCTGGAAGCGACCGTCGACCAGCCCACGGTGGACTCGGACGCTCCCGGTGGAGTACGGTTGGCTGCCCGGCCGTGACTCGCCTCATGCCTGACGCTTCGTAACTACTTGGAAGAATACGGGCTCAGGCGGGACTTTCCCTGCCGATGCCGAGTGATGTACACGCCCTTTTTGCCTCTCCACCTTCCTATTTATTTCTGATCTGCCATGGACCTGACAAAAGTTCGCAACATCGGTATCTCCGCTCACATCGACTCCGGCAAGACCACGCTCAGTGAGCGAATCTTGTTCTACACGGGTCGTATTCACAAAATGGAAGAGGTGCGTGGAGGTGGCGATGGCGCCACGATGGACCACATGGAACTGGAGAAGGAGCGCGGGATCACGATCACCAGCGCTGCCACCTTCGTCCAGTGGAATGGCTACCACGTCAACCTGATCGACACGCCCGGCCACGTGGATTTCACGGTCGAGGTGGAACGCAGCCTTCGCGTGCTGGACGGAGCCGTGCTGGTGCTGTGCGCCGTCGGCGGTGTGCAGTCGCAGTCGATCACCGTCGATCGCCAGATGAAGCGGTACCATGTGCCGCGTCTGGCGTTCGTCAACAAGATGGACCGCACGGGAGCCGACCCGTTCCGCGTGACCGAGCAGCTGCGCGAGAAGCTGGGCGTGGACGCGGTGATGGTGCAGCTGCCCATGGGCGCCGGCGAGAAGTTCGAGGGCATCATCGACCTCGTGAAGATGAAGGCCGCTTACTTCGATGGTAAGGACGGCGAGCGGGTGCGTTGGGAAGAGATCCCCGGCGACTACCAGGAGCAGTCGAAGAAGTACCGGCAGGCGATGCTGGAGTCGCTGTCGATGTACAGCGACAAGCTGATGGAGATGCTGCTGTCCGAGGAAGAGGTGTCGGAGGACCTGATCCACACGATCCTGCACGACACGGTGCAGGCGGAAGAGATCACGCCCGTGTTCATGGGCACCGCCTACCGCAACAAGGGCGTGCAGCTGCTGCTGGACGCCGTAACGCGATACCTGCCTTCGCCGCTGGAACGCGAGATTTCGGCGCGTGACTACGCGGATCAGAGCAAGAAGATCCCGCTGTCGCCCGACCCGAAGGCGCCGTTCGTCGGCATGGCCTTCAAGATCGTGGAAGACCCGTACGGCCAGCTGACCTTCATGCGGATCTACCAAGGCACGATCACGAAGGGCGAAATGTACTACAACCAGCGCACCGGCAAGAAGGATCGGTTTAGCCGCATCCTTCGCATGCACGCCGACAAGCGCGAGGAAATCGACTCGGCCTCGGCGGGCGACATCGTGGCCATCATGGGCATCGACTGCGCGAGCGGTGAGACGTATGCCCAGGAGCCGAAGATGTGCACGCTGGAAAGCATGTTCGTTCCGGAGCCGGTGATCAAGGTCGCCGTGAGTCCTTCGCAGCGTGCCGATGCCGACCGCTTGGGCAAGGCGCTGGCTCGCTTCCGCAAGGAAGATCCGACGTTCCATGTGATGACCGACGAAGAGACGGCCGAGACGCTGATCGCCGGGATGGGCGAGTTGCACTTGGAGATCTACGTTGAGCGTATCCGTCGCGAATACAACGTGCAGGTCGACGTGGGCGCGCCGAAGGTGAGCTACCGCGAGTCGCCCACGAAGCCCGCGGAATACGACTTCAAGCACAAGAAGCAGACCGGTGGTTCGGGCCAGTACGCCCATATCGTCGGCCGGCTGGAGCCGATGGAAGAGGACTCCACCGAAGTCTTCGTCTTCGAAGACAAGGTGACGGGCGGACGCATTCCGAAGGAATACATCCCGTCGGTCGAGAAGGGGTTCCGCTCGGCGTTGCCGAAGGGACCGGTCGCCGGCTTCCCCATCATCGGCGTCCGGGCGCTGCTGCAGGACGGCTCCTACCACGACGTGGACAGCTCCGACATGGCGTTCCAAGTCTGCGGTCGTAACTGCTTCAACGAAACGTTCCTCAACACCAAGCCGGTGCTGCTGGAGCCCGTGATGAAGATGGAAATCGAATGCCCGACGGCGTTCCAGGGTTCCGTCACGGGTGACTTGATCAGTCGCCGTGGCCTGATCGTGTCGACCGACATGCAGCCCGAGATGGTGGTGATCACGGCCGAAGTGCCGCTGGCGGAGACCTTCGGTTACTCGACCGACCTCCGCAGCCAGACGCAGGGCCAGGGCACGTTCACGATGGAACTGTCGAAGTACAAACGCGTGCCCGCCAAGGTCCAGGAAGATATCGTGGCCGAGCGGAAGAAGGAGATGGCCGCCTCCAAGTAGGCTGGCGGTTGCATTACGCTCGTGGCAGACTCGCGGGGGCAGTCATCATGGTGACTGCCCCCGTTTTTTTTTGCCGAGTCCCGTGGCTCTCCGTGCCTACTCCGCGTCCTCCGTGGTTATATCCCCCAGGCGTGGGTTTGGCGGCTGGATTCTTTTTTTACCACGGAGAACACGGAGAACACGGAGGGCCACGGAGGCCGCAGGTTCCTTTTCTGGCTTGCTCTGCGATGCCCCCGCAGTTTCAATGGAGGCGTTCGGTCCCCTTTTCCTCCAGCGTGGGAGTCACTCGCATGTGCTCGAACGTTTCTTGGTTGCGCCTCGTACTGTTGGCGAGCGTCGCCTGGTTGGCGATCGCGACGAACGCGGTCGAGGCGATCACGCCGCGAGCGCCCGATGAGCGTCTGCTGGCGATGAGTCCCGAGCGACCGCTGGCGGTCGTGCATTGGTTTGGCCTGACGGCTCCCGCGGCGGGAACTGCGAATCAGACGGAACAGCTGTTCACGGAACCGGAGGTGCGGGCGTTTGGCCAGGCGATGCGGCAGTTCGTGCGCGACCTGCTGGTTAAGATTTCCGAGTCACCCGGAGGTCCGCCGCGCGCGGTGCTGGATCGCGTCCAGTTTTGGGCTGCGGAAATCGTGCAGCAACCGGCGGTGCTCTTTTTGGATCGCATCCGTGTGGAGGATTCAAGGCCGCCGGTACTTTCGGCGGGCGTGGTCCTGAATTTGGGGCCCAAGGCGACCGAGTTGCGGGGTGAGATCGAGACTGCGCTTCGATCGGTCGGTGCGCCGCTGGAGACGCTGCAGATGGAAGGCCAGTCGTGCGTGCGGCTGAACGCGCCCGATGGCCAGACGCAGATCACTTGGACGACGCGTGACGGATACCTGCTGCTGACGATCGGCGGGGATACCATGGCGGAGTTGCTGAAGCCGAAAGGCAAGGAGGTATCGGAGTCGCTGAAGGCGGCGATGCAGCTGGTGCCAGTGGAGCGACGATGGTACCTGGCTCACGTCGACCTGGGCGCATTGTCCCGATCGTCGTTGCCGGCGTTGCCTCCGGAGGCCAGCAAGTTTCTTGATTCCAGCGGTCTGGCTGGTGTGCAGCGTCTGGTGTTTTCGGCGGGCCTGGAGGGCTCCGGTTGCGTGACTCGCGCCGCAATGGCCTGCGACTCGCTGGACGGACTGATGCGCGTGGCGCGCGGCGAGCCGCTCTCGGCCGCGGACTTCGCCCGGATTCCCGCGGACGCGACCCACGCCGGCGCGGTGCGGTTTTCGGTCGCGAGTCTCTTCGAAGCCATCGAGGATATTGTGGAATCGGCGGGGCCGGACGCGACGATGGGGCTGGAGGATGGCTTGGACCGACTGCGGCAGTCGACCGGCGTGGATCTTCGCAAGGACCTGATGGAGGTGCTGGGCGACACCTGCACTTATCACGTTTCGGGTGCGGCGATGGGCATCGTGCCGAACGTGGTGCTGACGGTCGCGGTCCGCGATCGCGAGCGGATGCTGGTGACCGAGGGCAAGATCACGGCGCTGCTGCAGGCCGCGATGCGGAAACCGCCGGAGGCCGAGGGGCCGCAGGTGGCGATCCAGCAGGCGGACGTCGCCGGCAAACCGGCGCGCTATGTGTCGGGCATTCCCGTGCCGCTGGCTTGGACGCTGACGAACGATCAGTTGGTGCTTGCCACTTCGGTGCAGGCACTGCGTTCGTATGTGACGCGGCCCGCGGGTGGCGAGTCGCTGGCGAACGTGGCGGCCGTGAAACTGGCACTCGAAGGTCCCCAGCAGCCGCTCGCGCTGCTCTACAACGACTCGCCTCGCACCATGCAGTCGGGCGTGACGGCCGCGCCGATGCTGGCGAACCTGTTCGCGGGGGAACTGGCCAAACAGGGGATCCGGTTGGATGCCAGCGCGCTTCCGTCTTGGGAGGCCGTCCGGCCGCACATGCTGCCGTCGGTGTCGATCGCGTTCGTCGATCGATCGATGCCGGGGCAGGTCGTGATGAGCACGAAGACGAACGAAACATTGCCGGTGACGTCGATCGGCGGAGCAACGGTGCCGATCATGGCGGCGCTGCTGCTGCCTGCTGTCCAGTCGGCTCGCGAGGCCGCGCGACGCGCGCAGTCGATGAACAACCTCAAGATGCTGTCCTTGAGCGTCCTGAACTTTGAGTCGGCGACGGGTAGCTTTCCGGCGGCTGCGATCCCCACCAAGGATGGCAAGCCGGGGCTGAGTTGGCGCGTCGCCATGCTTCCCTACCTGGACGAGCAAAACCTTTACGATCAGTTCCATCTGGATGAGCCGTGGGACAGCGAACACAATCGCAAGCTGATCCCGCTCATGCCCGAAGTGTTTCGCTCGCCATCCAGCCAGGCGGAACCGGGCAAGACGGTCTATCTGGCGATTCGCGGCGAGAAGGCGGTGATTGCGGAATCGAAGACCGATCGGGGAATTCGCTTCCGCGATATTCCCGATGGAACTTCCAATACCGTCTGGCTGTCCGAGGCCGACGACGCACGGGCGGTGGAGTGGACCAGGCCGGAGGACTTCTCGCCCGACGCGGACGATCCCTGGCGGGGCCTCGGCGGACTGCGTCCGGGGGGAGTGCTGGCCGCGTTTGTCGATGGGCATATCGAGTTCCTGCCCAGGTCCCTTCCGAAAGAGACGCTGCGGGCTCTATTCACACGCGACGGGGGTGAAGTCGTGGAGCTTGCGCCCTGAGTCTGGAGGAACGACTCGTGGGCGGATCAGCACACTCGGGGCGCTGTGGGGGCGACGGTTTTTTCACCACGGAGTAGCACCGAGGGCCACGGAGGAAGCACGGCGGGGTCGGGGTGGCTCGGCGCGGGATTTGCGGGTGGACATGGTGTTTCCTGTTGTTGCCCGCCCGGATCTCGCCTCGGAGCTTCCCTGATGTTCTCCCGTTCCCCTTCCTCGCGTCGCCGCTCGCGTCCTGTCCTGCACGTCGAATCGCTCGAAGACCGTCGCCAGATGGCAGTGGTGAACTTCGCCGTGGATCCGGGAGTGGATGTCCGCGAGATTTCGCCCTTCATCTATGGGGTGAACGAGAGCCTCGAAGGCAACTACGCCAATGCCGCCTTCACGCGACTCGGCGGCAATCGCTGGACGGCCTACAACTGGGAGAATAACGCGTCGAACGCCGGCGCCGACTGGCTCTTCCAGAACGACGGCTACCTGGGTGGTGGCGACGTGCCGGGGGGAGCGGTCGCGCCGCGTCTGCAGAACGCGGCGGCGCGGAACGCCGGCACGCTGCTGACCATTCCCATCAACGGCTATGTGTCCGCCGACAAGAATGGTGGCGGCGATGTCCGCAACAGCGGCGCGAACTACCTGCAGACGCGTTTCAAGCAGGAGGTCGCGGCGAAGGGAGCGGCTTTCACACTGACGCCCAGCACTGCGGATGCCTACGTCTACCAGGACGAGTTCGTGAATTGGGTCAACACGAACTATCCGCATGGGCAGACCGATCCGGATCGTCCCATCTGGTATTCGTTGGACAACGAGCCGGATCTCTGGGCCGAGACGCATCCGGAGGTGCATCCGGGCAAGACGACTTACAGCGAGTTGATCGCCAAGACGGTTGCCTACGCGGATGCGATCAAGGACGTTGCGCCGGGCAGCAAGGTGTTCGGGCCGGTGAATTACGGATGGAACGGCTTCACCACGCTGCAGGACGCACCCGATGCCGGTGGTCGCGACTTCCATACTTACTATCTGCAGCAGCTGGCGCAGGCCGAGACGACGCACGGCAAGCGGCTCGTTGATGCACTCGATGTCCACTGGTATCCCGAAGCGTCGGGTGGCGGCGTGCGGATCACGGAGCAGAACAATGCGAGCGCGACGGTGGCCGCCCGCCTGCAGGCTCCGCGTTCGCTCTGGGATCCGACCTACACGGAGACGAGTTGGATCACGCAGTGGTCGACGCGTGGTCCGATCAACCTGCTGCCGCGTTTGCGCGACAAGATCGCGTTGAACTATCCGGGCACGGCGATCGCCGTCACGGAATACAACTACGGCGGCGGCAATCATATCTCCGGTGGCCTCGCCCAGGCCGACGTGCTGGGGGTTTTCGGTCGCGAGGGCGTGCTGGCCGCCAATCAATGGCAGCTGGCCGCCGATGAGTCGTTCATCGAGGCCGGTTTCCGGATGTTCCGCAACTACGATGGCGTCAACGGCTCATTCGGCGATACGTCCGTGCGCGCGACGACCGACGATATCGCGGGCACGTCGATCTACGCCGCCGTGGATTCGGTCGATTCGAATGTGCTGACGATTGTCGCGATCAACAAGACGGAGGCTCCGATCACGGCCAGTCTGCGCTTGGGGCAGGTGCTGCCGGGTGCGTCGGTGGCGGCCTATCAGTTGACGGCGGCCGCGGCGGCACCGCAGGCTGTTGGAACGATGACGGTCGTCGACCCGCTCAACTTCGGCTACGCGCTGCCGGCCTACAGCGTCACGACGCTCAAGGTCGTGGGGCTCCAGCGTTTGAACGCGGCTCCCACCGTGGCGGTTCCTGCGTCCGCGAATCCGGTGAGCGGCATGACATCGGTATTGAACGTGCAGGGTGACGACGATGGTGGCGAGGCTGGCTTGACCTACACTTGGTCCACGGTAGGCACGCCCCCCGCTCCGGTCGTCTTCTCGGCGAATGGAACCAATGCGGCCAAGAGTGTGACGGCGACGTTCGCCAAGGCGGGCGTGTACAGCTTCCGCGTCACGATTTCCGACGGTCTTCGTTCGGTCACGAGCGACGCGGAAGTCAACATGGCGGCCGTGCTGTCGTCGGTTGCCGTGAGTCCGGCGACGGCGACGGTGAAAACGGGTGCGACCCAGGCGTTCGCCGGGGTGGCACGCGACCAGTTTGGTGTCGCGCTCGCCACGCAGCCTGTCCTCATCTGGACCGTTGCCAGTGGAGGCGGGGCCGTGAGTGCGTCGGGCATCTACACGGCGCCCGCCGTCGCGGGCACCGCCACCGTGCGTGCTGCCGTCGGCAGCGTGTTCGGAACGGCCACCGTTTCCATTGTGACGTCGCCGCCCGCCGCCCCTGCGAGTCTTGCCGTGAAGATCGTCTCCAGTTCACGACTGGACCTGGCGTGGACCGATCGAGCAACGAACGAAGAAGGATTCCTCGTGGAGCGGTCGCTCGATGGCGTGCAGTTCACCCAGGTGGCCGTGCTGGGAATCAACGCCCGCAGCTACTCGGCGACAGGCTTGTCCGCGAATACACGCTACTACTTCCGCGTGCGGGCCTTCAACGCCGCGGGGAACTCGGCGTACTCCAACGTCGCGAACGCGCGCACTCGGGTGCGGTGAGAGAACTGCGTTCGCGAGGGATGTGGGAAACGTCTGTCCAGAGACTCGGGACAGACGCGTCGTTTCCAGGTGGGCAGGAGGCGGGACGCGACTCGGGCAGGTTGCGTCCCGGGCTCGCTACTTGTCGAACCACTTCTTGATGGAGTGCACAGTGGTGGCGCGACCGGCTTTGGCGATCGAGTCGGTCAGCGGAATCTCCTTCGGGCAGACGGAAACGCAGTTTTGGGCGTTGCCGCAGACCTGAACGCCACCGGGGCCTGAGAGCGAGTCGAGGCGTTCCGAGGCCTGCATGCGTCCGGTGGGGTTGCTGTTGAAGAGCACGGCTTGGCTGATCGCGTGGGCGCCGAGGAAGGCCGTCGAGTAGGCCTTCTCCTTGCGAGCCTTGAACGCCTCGTCCGTCTCGCCCTCCATCCGCAGCACTTCGATCTTGGTGTACTGCGGGCAGGCTTCCAGGCAGCAGCCGCAGCTCATGCACTGGCTGAGCGGATAGGACGCTTCCTGCTCGGCGGGCCCCTGGCGAGGGCCGGGGCCGTGGTCGAAGTAACCGTCGACCGAAACCCAGGCCTTCACTCGCTTCAGCGCGCTGAACAGCCGCGAGCGATCGACCATCAGGTCTCGCAGCACGGGGAACTTGGTCATGGGGCGGAGTTCGATTTCGCCGGGGTTGTCCTCCAGCAAGCGATCGACCAGCGCGGTGCAGGCTTGGCGAACGCGGCCGTTAACCACCATCGTGCAGGCGCCGCAGACCTCTTCCAAGCAGTTGCAGTCCCAGGCGACCGGTGCGGTCGGATGGTTGTCCGCCGTCTTGGCCTGGGCGGCGACGCGCTGCAGGACGCTGATGACGTTCATGTCGGGCTGGTACGGAACCCGGTGACGCTGCCAGTAGCTGGGCGCTCCGGGGCCATCCTGGCGCAGGATCCGCACTTCGATGTTCGAGGGCTTGCCTGATCCGTGATTCGAAGAATCGCTCATGGGGGTCCTCAGTTCCGATCTTGCGAGGAGTCGGCCCGATCGGCCGGGCTTTGGTTCTGGGATCTAATCGGTTGTCGGGAGGCGTTTACGCGAAGTCGTTGCCGGAAATCATCGCGAGGTTTGGGAGCATCAGGCGTGAGCCGCCGCGGCGGTCTTGCCTGCGGTGGTTCCGCCGTTGCCGTTTCCACTGCCGTTCTTCGCGGCCTGGCGTTCCTTCCAGACCTGCTCGATGATTTCGGCACCGACCAGGCCATAGAGTCGAGGACGAGGCGGGATCAGGCTCGTATCGACCGGTTCGTAGCTAAGGGCCGGCTCGTTGTCCTTCCACTCCGCGATGGTCGACTTCAGCCACTTGGCGTTGTTCTCTTCGAAGCGATCGCACCAGGCCTCGGCCTGCTGCCGCTTCTCGGCGGGGTCCGCTCCCGAGATGCCTTTGAACTCGTACTTCGGCTTGTAGTGCGCGCCGCGGCATTCGTCGCGTTGGAGGGCGCCCTTGAGGATTGCCTTGGCGAGTGGCAGCATGTCGGTCAGGGACTTGGTGAAGACCACATTCTGGTTGGTCCAGGCTCCGGTGTCCGACAGCGAGCAGCGGCTGGCGCGTTCGGAGAGGCTGGAGACCGTCTGGTAGGCTTCGCGCAACTGGTCGTTGTCGCGGACCACCGTGGCGGCCTTGGTCATCACATCGCCCAGTTGCTGGTGGATCAGGTACGGGTTCTCGCCTCCGCCGGATCGCTTGAGCAGGTTGTCGTGGCGTTCGCGATGCGACTTAACGGCCTGCTCGTAGAGCACGGATCGCTGTTCGCTGGCCGCTCCACCCTGCACGGACTTCATGTAGTTCTGGATGCCCGGTGCTACGAACAGTCCCGAGAAGATGCAGCTGAGCAGTGAGTTCGCGCCCAGCCGGTTGGCTCCATGGTACTGGTAGTCGCATTCGCCGATGGCGTAAAGGCCCGGGATGTTGGTGCTGTGGTTCCTTGGCGAGCCGGCCTCCAGGCCACCGTCGCGTGACTTCTGGAAATCGGCCCACAGTCCGCCCATGCTGTAGTGCACGGCGGGGAAGATTTTCATCGGAGTTTCGCGCGGATCGACGCCCTGGAACTTCTCGTAGATCTCCAGGATGCCGCCCAGCTTGCGGTCCAATTCCGCTCGCGAGATGTGTGTCAGGTCGAGGTAGACGCAGAGACGATCCTGCTCGACGCTCAAGCCATCATTCACGCAGATGTCGAAGATCTCGCGCGTCGCGATGTCGCGGGGCACGAGGTTTCCGTAGGTCGGGTAACGATCCTCGAGGAAGTAGTATCGTTCGTTTTCGGGGATCGACCGGGGGTCGCGGGTATCCTGGGGCTTCCGCGGCACCCACACACGGCCCCCTTCGCCACGCGCCGACTCGCTCATCAGCCGCAGCTTGTCCGCGCCCGGGATGGCCGTCGGATGCACTTGGATGAACTCGCCGTTCCCGTACTTCGCCCCCGCCTGGAAGCAGCGGCTCACCGCGCTGCCCGTGCAGGCCATGGACATGGTGGAGCGGCCGTAGACGAGGCCGCATCCGCCTGAGGCGACGATGACCGCGTCGGCGGGGAAGGCGCGGATTTCCATCGTGACCAGATCCTGTCCGATGCATCCTCGGCAGACGCCCTGGTCATCGACAATCGGTCCCAGGAAGTCCCAGAACTCGTACTTGCGCACCTGGCCGGCCGATTCCCAGCGGCGCACCTGCTCATCGAGTGCGTAGAGCAACTGCTGGCCGGTGGTGGCGCCGGCGAAGGCCGTTCGCTTGTAGAGCGTGCCGCCGAAACGACGGCGGTCGAGGAAGCCCTCCTGCGTGCGGTTGAAGGTCACGCCGAGGCGATCCATGAGGTCAATGATCTTGGGACCCCAGTAGGCCATCTCCTTCACGGGCGGCTGGTGCTGCAGGAAGTCGCCGCCATAGACCGTGTCGTCCAGGTGCTTCCATTCGCTGTCCCCGAGCTGCCGGGTCTGATCGTTGCAGCTGTTGATGCCACCCTGGGCGCAAACACTGTGCGAACGCTTGACGGGCGTCAAACTCATCAGGTCGACGTCGATGCCGAGTTCCGACAGCTTCATGGCCGCCGCCAGCCCCGCCAGTCCTCCGCCGACCACCATTACACGCTGCTTAGCCATCAGGAGACTCCAGTCAACGTCGCCGACAACCGACCTGCTGCGATCGCCATTCGTGGATCGCGTCGTAAGGTTGTCACCGCACGCGGTATGAAAGGTTCACCGGACCATCGGTCCGATCGACACTTGTCCGGCCGCCCCCACCCGGTGACTGCAGCGCCCCGAGGAGGGGAGCTGCGAGGCCCGCGTGGGTAGCCTGCATGTTCACTGTTCGGGCCGAGCGGCGTCGCGGGACGACCGATCGGCGAAGTTTCGAGTTCACGGAACCTGGGGAACTAGCGGAGCCGACCGCTCTACCGGACGCGGCCCCTTCCATGTCGGTCGCCGCTCTAGGGCGTCGCCGTCTCGGCGGTGACGGTTGAGCGGCCGGAGGCCTCGGCGCTGGCGGCGCTGCTGCCTTCCGCGGCGGCCGGCTCCGATTGCTGCTGCACTCGTTCCGCTGCCGCCTTCTCCTCCTCCGCCGTCCAACGCTTGTGCTCGCCCACTTCCGGGCGGAGCCGCTGCGACGCGACTTTGGAGTCGTACATGGCTTTTTCCATCTTCAGCGCATCCTGCACGTTCAACGACCGGCCGCCTCCAAGGGCGGATAAGCCGACGAAGGCCAGGCCGATTCCAAAGGCCGTGCAGATCCAGTCTGCGCGCCGCTGAGCCGACTTCGAAACCCAGACTCCCCAGGTGATCCCCATGGTCCAGATGCCGTTGGCCAGATGGAAGACGCAGGCCAAGATGCCGATGGCGTACAGAACGGGAACCAAGCCGCCCTGCAGGGCCAGGGCCAGCGAGGAGGCGGCGTTGTAGGGGCGGAAGCGGGCCCCATTCAAGGGTTCTGCGACATTCTTGAGCCAGGCGTCGGAATGAAACCAGCCGTGCATGTGGAACACGTGCCAAAAGATGAACAGCATGGCGATCATGCCGCTGACCCGCTGCAGCGTGTAGCGAAGGTTCTTAGCGTACGGATAGTTGCCGGTGTTCGGGAGTCCGCTGCGAATGATCACCACGCCGAAGATGGCGTGAAAGAGCAGGGGCAGGAAGATAAAACCCCACTCGACCAGCGGCAGGATCTTGCCAAGGCTGTGGATCGTGTAGACGTTTTCCTGGAAGGTGGCTGCCGAATCCAGCACGGTAGCGTTCGTCAGCAGGTGGATGCACATGTAGGCACCGACCGGCACCAGGCCGCTGAGCGAGTGCAGGCGTCGCAGCAGAAATTCGTGCCGAACCAGCCAGGGAAGTTCAGGAGCCGTGTTCGAAGGTGGGTTCACCGATGGTTCCTCAATCAGCGAAACGGGGAAAGGCAGCGGCAGCGGTCTGGCCACCGAATCCACGATAATATAGGAGTGCCCGCGAGAGTGACAACGGGGCGACGCCGGTTGCGAAGCGAGCGGACAAGCCTTCGGGCGGTCGGTCGCCCGGACCGACGGGACTGCCCGGGTTGGCGGGGAAGCGCTGCGCCATGGGGCTTCACGCATCCTGCGTCCCGGAAGAACCGGCGATCCAAGCGGTCGCCCTGGGGAGCCGATGCTGGTGGGGGTCCGCGCGGGACGCACACCAGCAGCAGCAGCGAGGGCCAAATTGACGCAGGCTGCAGTCAGTAGACGCAGGCTATAGGCAGGCCGTCAAGTCAACGTAACGAGCACGGCAACAAGGCGACTTCGAAGTGGCGAACGGCCCCGGGCGCCTGCTTTCCGGTTGGCGGCGTCTGACTGCGACGGAATTCCGGGCGGCAGCCACGAGCTTGTGGAACTGGCCCGCCGCCGAAACCGTCACCGGCCAGGGGGTAGCCGCAGTGACTTGCGAATGGCGTCCGCTGCGGC